>JBAUUG010000418.1:0-9188 GCA_049582585.1 Bryobacteraceae bacterium
TTACCCCATAGGCAGTCATCCAGCATAAAGTCACCAAGGACTACGATGCGGATGGCCTGAAAACGCTCGAGCAAGTCCGCAACTTCAAATTCACTGCGCATTAGGAGACTTACACCAAGATGAGAGATCGCGTCCCAGCAGCGTGCTCAGCTCTTCCACTTCCGGTTCGAATTCCTTCAGCAGCCGCCCTCGCAAATTCGGGTCCATGGGCTGGCGGCGTTCATATAGCGTATTGAGAGGCACCAACACAGATTGGGAAACAAACCTCCGGATGCGAGAAGTGCCGATTTTATGAAGCACTTTCGGCGGGTGCGTGATAAAGTGCTGCAACCGCATGCTCTTGGGCCTGTGGCTGGAATTGACCACTTCAAACTCAGGTTGAAAATCGTCCCTGACGTCCAGAAACTGCAGCGTCTTCCTGTAGCTCGCCGGGGTTCCCTTCGAGAAGTCGTCATAGATGATCACGTGGACTTTTTCTCGCCCGAAAACATCGAAATACCTTCTCACTTGGCGTGCGAATCGTGCTGTGTCGCGATAGCTCAGCCACGGCCGGGTAAGGCCTTGCCGTTTGCTTTGGGGATCGCTCTCTTCATCCGCCCGCAGCGCCTCCGCAAAATTTGTGATGTCGTCGATCGTGCACCAGACATTCTCGCTATGCAGCGCATACATCATATCCACGGGATTCCTTAGCATGATGATGATCTGCGCTGCCGGATTAAGCGCCTTTATTTCCTGAGGAGCCAGGGGAGAAGCCAGGCAGTGGACTTGTGCGTCGCCTATCCGTTTGTGTCCGTTTGCGCCTGCGAACTGATCGAGATACTCGGCCACCGTCCAGCGGCAACGGTCTCGACGATCGCCCACGATGTCGCCATTGAAGAAGTTTATATCTTTGTTAGGCGTCATGAAGATCTCAGGATGTTGGTTCAGATAGCTGTGGAGCGACGTCGTGCCGCACTTTGGCGCGCCGACAATAAAGAAATCTGGCTTGTTCATAGGTTTTGACGGCGTAAGACTGAAGAACTAGTTTGAATGAAACTGCCGTGCGCTCGGGCGAGTTTAACTTGTTCGCGCCGGCACAGCCTCGCGCGTTAAATTAGCCTGGGACACATTCACTTTTACCGGCAAATATGCCATCGTGGTCTGCTCAATCTGCCGGAGATCTTTGAATTCGCCCCCAGCCTGAAAGAGTTCATTCAGGGCCTTGTTGACGCCTTCCCATTGAGTGTAATCGTGCCACACGATCACACCCCCCTGAACGCTCAAAAGATTGATCGCGGTTCTCGAATCGCGGAGAACATATTCGTAGGCATGAGAACCATCGATGAAGATGAAATCCATCTTGCCAAGTCCGGAGAAATCAAACGAAGCAGAGTCTCCCAATAACTGCACGATCCTGTCGCTGTATTCTGTTCCGAGAAATCTGCTTCCCGACCGCTCTTTGTTCACGTAAGCGTCTTCTCCCCGAGCCAAAGGCAAAGCCGTCGAGGATACTTGCTCGCGCGGCAGATCAAGCGTATAGATGCGCGTCTCCTGCGAGCAATTTGCAGCCAGATTGAGAGTGGTTCGGCCGTCAAACGTGCCGATTTCGAGAATCGTCCGAGGTTTCAGACGCCTCACCAGCGTGGCGAGAACCACCAGCTCCAAAGTGCTCACATTTCCATCGGCCGAGGCCAGCTCCAACAATCGAACTGATTCATCGGAATCATTCAGGTCTGCCAACCTCGCAACGGGGAGCGCCGAGACGGTTCTTCTGTAACCGAAATGCTCGGCAATCGTAGAGAGAAGTCCCCGGTTTCGAGCAGAGAGGATTCCCAAGGTGAACAGATACACGCTGCACGCCGCGGCGTATAGATATGTGAATATAAACCTCGCCAATTCAGGCATTTCGAATACCGCCTCTACAGAGCATAGGGAGGGGACTTTTGCACCGGAGTCCATACCGGATGGACTTTGGTAGGCAGCGCGGTCGGCCTGGACTTAAGCTTATTCTTAAAGAAACCCAGAACGGCGAGATGCGCCAGAGTCGTAATGGAAAAAGCAAAGATAATTGTATAAACGATCCCCAGGATACCGGCCTCGGGAGATAAGCCCGCGAATATCACAAAGTTGATATAGGGAATGTGCCATTGCAGCGGACTGCGCTGGCCCGCTGCATACCTGCGGAGAACGCCGATAACAAAGCCCGTGATGAGGAGATACGGAATTAAGGTATAAAGGCCGCCGTCCGCATATACCGATCCAACCAGTCCGGTCGCGGGCGTTTCGTTTTTGTATGAGTGCTGATCCGCATAGAACAGGTAGCCCAAACCCATCAGCGGATGCTCCTGCTTGGATGGGTAGATGAACCGCGGGATCCATCCGTCTATCAATGTATATCTAGCGATACGATAATCCGTAAAAAGATAATGGTATCGGGGCGCCAAGTTGACGAACTGGCAGTAACCCCTGTAAAGACCTTGATCGCCCCATCTCGTTTCAATTGCCTTAAGAGCGTTTCCTCCTGTACCTTCCCAATTCAGGGACCCGTGCCCGCTCCCGCGCATCTCGATTTTGAGTCCGATTCCAGCAATGGCGACGATCGAAGCCACCAGGATGATCCGCGGCTTGATAAGAGATCGAAACCGACGCGGGTTGTAAGTGTACAGCACCAGAGCCGCCCATACAAACGCCGTCTCGAAGCCTCCCTTGTTCGGTTTCAGAACGAAGGAGATAATCATCATGACAATAAACGAAAGAACGAACCGCAATCCGACTCTGCCCCATCCAGCCAGCATCAGGCATGTCCCGAAGACGGCAAAATCGCCGCCCCTCAACCAAAAGCCCCCCATCTTTCCCGGGTTGCTCCCGGACCTCATGGTGTCGAGGCTCTCGAAATAGCCCCTGCTTCCACCGTAGGCTCCCGTGAAGTACACGGCGAAGGCTGTAAGTATTAGCCCAAAAATAAGCAGTGCAACGCCCGTGTACGCGATGAAATCCAAATCCACTTCTGAGAATTCTCTGGTGACCGGCTCAGGTTTGGGATTTCCCAGGAACAAGCCGGCCATAAGCACCAGCATGCCGACGATGTGAATAAAAGTGGGATAAAGCCGGAAGGTGATCTCATCCGCGCCCAGCGGCAGGTTGCCGGGTTGAAAGAAATAGTCGTACAACAGCATGAGGGCATCCGTGATAACCGCCATGAAGATAAAAGCGGCGCAGTAACCCTCCGACGAGTTTATGCCTTGCCTTTTGACGATCCAGTAAATAACGGCAAGATTGACGAATGTAAGGACGATAAATTCAAAAAGGTCCATAATTAAACCGGATGTTTACAGTTCTCGCTCCAGGCGCCACTCCCTGACGGTCGTGGTTCTGAAGTGCTTGCAAACACGCTGCGCCGAAACCGAGCCGCGCGCGTCAGCAAGCGGTTTTTTGGGTTCTTCAACAAGCTCCTAGAACGGCTTCCTAAGCCGAAACCGAAACCGGATCCGCCTTTAATCTGCGGCCGCCCTGCGCTTCAAAGAAAATAGCCTTTGCGATCCTATCGACATTTTCGTCCTCGGCGACGCTCGGAGTGGAAAGCGCGTTCCCCCATTGGAAGGTGTGCGCTGTATCGAGAAAAGACCAGATAAACTTCAGCAATAGATTGCGATTCGGACGGAAATCTCTGATGGTTCCCGAGATCAGGTACGGCAGATCGCTCATGTTGTCGCAGTGAACAACAAGATCAAAGTAACTATAACATAGGCGGGCGAATGCGATCACCGGCTTCTCATACAAGATACTTTCCCAGGCAGTGGTGCCGCTGATGGTGAGGTTGACATCGGAACCCAAGATTAAGTCATGCCCATCGACTGAGGGCGAAACCAGATCTACGTTGTAGGACTTGGAGAACTGCCGGTAATAGCTCGATCTCCGTAGGCCCTTCATTCCTGGATGCTCTTTCACCACCACTCGGTATCCAATGGGCACGCTTTTCGCGATAGCGTCAATCAAGGCGGGCTGGTTAGTCAGAAAAGGCGCCCGGACATCGGTTGTGTACTCCGGCTGAACGTGAAGCGGAAAGTAAACTTTTCGGCCGGGCGGAATTTCCTTTTTGAACACGAAGTTCTCATTGGCCAGGTGCCGAAAACCACGAACAACATCGTGCAAAACCGGCTCCCACGGAGGCGTGCCGTGATAGGAGCCCACTTCGAAATACCCGTCTTCCAGCCAGCTCCGAACCCGGAAAGGAATTCTCTTGATTCGGCCGGCGAATTGATCGGGCTCCACATGAAACGGCGACCGGAGCGCTGTCTTCAGAGACGGCGGCTTGGCTTTCCTGGCGCGGAATTCCCGAAGAAACTCCGCCGCGATTTTCTCCTCCTCCGGAGCTAGATCTTTTCGTTTGATCTCTTGATACCGCTGTTCCGCCTCTTCCCAGTGGCCCTGCGGCGACCGCACAAAAAAGACCCGCTTCCCCACCGGCGTGGGATACGGCGCAAGATACGGAATATTCAGGCCGGTGGCTACGCAATAGGCTATCCATTCCGTCGCGCACGCAATTTCGCCGATAATCGCATCGGGCCGCAGCTGGCGAAGCAAGCCCTCCCAGAAGCCGTTGATTCCCGCCAGAATCCGAATCACCCGCTCAAACGGGTATCGCATGATAATGCGGTCCGCATAAACCATCGAGTTGAGAGTCTCGGCAAAACGGGTCTCTCGAAGCAGTTTGATGCATTCCTCGAGATCATGCTCATCCACGAATTTCTTCAAGTACGCCGCGAGGTTGTGCACCTCGCTGAAGACTCCGGTCTGCTCCATCATCCGCGTAGACGGAGTGGTGAACGTCATCGCGGCGATTTCACATCCAAAAAGCGATTTGAGCCTTTCCGCCACGGCCGGAAACGAGTACCGGTATTCGCTTTTACACACCAGCAAAATCTTCATATCGAGTCAGGCCGCCCGCCTCCTGAGAAACGCCTCTTGAAACAGCTTGAGATCGCCAGGCCGTACGTATTTCGTTGCCAGCATCGAGATGGTGAAAACCGCCAAACCAGCGGTAAGGCGCAGGATTGACTGCAGCCCGCCGAGCGATTGCAACTGCGGCCACAGTGCTCGTACTGCAAATACCGCTGCGACAGCAACGCCGCCTTGCAGCAGCCAGACAGGCTGAAAACTCTGGCGAAACAGCTTCCAATTCAGACCTATGATCACGAGAGCCGAAGCTGCGGTGGCGATCAATTGGCTCATAGCGGCGCCGAGAATACCCATCTTGGGTATCAGGACGATGTCCAAAATGAGAATCGCGGCCCCGCTCAAAACCCAGAAACTACTGACCCGCCAAACCTTTAAACGCACGCCGAAAAGAATGATGTACAACCGGACGAAGGCCATGAAGATACCCTGTATCCCAAGAATTGCCAACGTAGAACTGCCCGATAGGAACGCACGCGAGCTAAAGAGCCGCAAGACATCCGCCGGAAACGCGGCAAGTATGGCGGCGACGCCGATCGAGAGCGCAAAAACAAATTTTTGAATTCCGGAAAACCGCTCTACGAATTGCTTCATATGCCCTGAGTCATACAATGCTGACAATTCCGGAAACAGCACGTCGTTGATGGAGATGACTAGAAAGAAGGTCAGAACCGAGATGGTAAAGCAGACACTATAAATGCCCACCTGCTTCAGATCGAGGTAATAAGAGACTATGTAGCGGTCGGCGCTGATCTGCATGAAATAGGCCACCGCTCCAGGCATAACGGGCAAGCCATAGCCAAGAAATCGGCTCATTACCGCCCAATTTGGCTTGACGAAACGAATCCGGCTATAGTGGCGGACAAAAATGATGCTCGAAACCGCCGCGATTACTCCACAGGCCAGATAGGTGGAAACCACCGCTCTAACGCTCAGAAGTATACAGCCGACAACGAGAGTAAGCACCGTTTCCGGAATCAGGCGCGCCAGCGTCAGGAAAGCCCAGATGCGGTTTAATCGTCGCGCTCGCAGGAACCCTTTCGCTCCCTCGAAAAAGCAATCAAAGGGAAGCGCCAGGGCGATCAGCAGGACCAGCACGCGCGCATGCGGATTGTGGAAAATGGCAAGCGCTCCCCAATTTGAGCAGGCGGCAATGACAATGGCCGCAGCCGCGCTGCTGACAGCCGTCAGGCTAAACACACCCGACACCGATTGATTGATTTCCTCGGCAGATTTGTTGCCGCTCAAGAGCCGCAACATAGCAGTGCCCAGGTTCAAAGCCGCAATCGTGACGCCGATATTCAGGCTTACACTGAATAGCGACCAAGTCCCGAAACCCGCAGGGCCCAGTGTTCTGGCAAAAAAGACCAGCCAGAGATAACTTTGCAGTTTCTGGAAAGGAACCGGCAGGTTTGCAAAGAATACGTCACGGATGAATTTGTGGGTAGCCTCTTTCTCGACTGCGCGAGCTTCAGCGGTTTCTGCTATTGCTTCAGCGGGCACGTGTGTCACTCATTTAAAGGTATTCAACCGGACGATCGGGCTCGGATGTGCCGATCGCATCTAAATCGTGCGCGAGGTACATCCTTCCGACCCAGCTGCTCTCGGGGAAGGCCCGGTCATATTCAATGCCGCGCCACCGGTCAATCTTTACAGACTTGTTTGCCTGATTAAACTCGTCAATAGCTAACAGTTCGCCGGCAAAACGATGATTCCATTCTAGTGCGACGTCATCGAAGTACACTGGAACGCGTTTCAACGTTTTCTTGCCCGGGAGTGTCAAAACTTTCAAGGCCTCCGTGGTTGAGGAATATAAGTCCAGATCCATGGAAAGAAAACCGATGGGCGATGTTTGCACATCCTGTACGAACTTCGGAACAGTATCGGCAACCGGGCCGAGAATCAGCTTTGTTCGCTCGTCAAGACGGCTCCTGAGCCATTGCTCGTTCATGGGGAAATCTCCCGGCATCCATCGGTCCGGGTGGTCTCGATAATCCCCGCAATGCCGGGTCAGGCCTTTCCCGCTATCGAAGCCGAATACCGAAATCTTGATGCCAAGCTCGCTCTCGACGGCTTTCGCGTATTTCTGCAGCGCAAGCAGCCCCTTTCCGCCGGCCACGCCGAATTCAATCGCGGTTATCTCCGGAACGCGCGATTCAACGGCATGCTGCGCCGCCCTAAAAATTCCGAGCAGATACCAGGGACGCGCGACGGCATCCCATGCGACTTTTAGCCGGACGGACATCGGCAACGCTGCAATTACCTGTTTGAGCACGATCCGCATCGGCGGCTCTTTGAGTAACTGCCGGAGAAATTGTTTTATCCAGCCGTCGGCGGCGGGGTCTCTCCAGATGGGATCTAACATCCTGGCGTTGCTACGCCGGGCGAAGCTTTCCGCTCATAGCTCGTCCGCCCTGCCGCGCTCGACAAGCTCAGTGACCAGGCGGTCGCGCCCCATGACCCACGCGATGCGGCGGCCGTTGAAAGCGGTGGCGGGCACTGGAGCCTTAACCAGGAAAAACCCTCTCTTACGGAGCCCTTCGCATGCCGCTTCAATGTCATCGGTCGAGTAACAGACATGATTCACGCCTCCGCCTTTCTCGACAGCGCGGCTCAGTGGGGCTGCCGGGCCTTCCGGCTCCACTAGTTCGAGGTAAACCTGGTCTCCTGGAAAACGGAGAAATTGAACGTATGCCTGCTGCTGCGGGTCGTGAATAACATCCGTCTCTACCTTATAGCCCCAGCTTTCCACATAGGAGCTGGCCGTTTTGCGGATATCCCGCACGGCAACCCCGACATGATGCACGTTGAAACTGAGTGCGGTATCCGAGCCGTTGAAGGGCGATCGAGAATCAGTTTGCATTCGACATCTGCTCAACCAGAACAGCCGAAGCCGGCTTGCTGAACCACACCAGTTGCTGCTGGCCCATGCCTTCAACCTGGGGAGGCATGCACCCTAGCTCATCCCGCCAAAACTTTACGTCTTTGAACACTTCGAGAACCAAGGGCAGATGGCCGTCCTGTGAAAAAACAACGCCTCCCGGAGAGAGTAAAGGCCAGAGATACCTCAGGCAATCGCGGGTCGAGGATGCTAGATCCACGTCCAGATACGCTGCGGCAACCGGCTGATGGAAGCTTGGCATCGTATCTTCAAAAAACCCCTTCACAAACCGGCATGCCTGGATTTCTCCATAACGCCTTACGTTCTCGGTCACCTCCCGGAAATCGCCGCGATAATCTCCTTTAAGAAAGCCAACCTCGCCGCCGAAAATGTTTTGACCATGGTCTTCCTGGTTGTCGGGGATTCCTTCAAACGAATCGAATGTAACGAGTTCTCGGTTCGCGGCCTTGGCGAGAATGCTGAACTTTGCGCTCGTTCCACCTTTGAAGCAGCCCGCCTCAACCAGGCAGCCCTTCACCGTTTTCGGCAAGCCAAGTACCGCCCGGCTGAAGTGGATGATTTGTGATTCCGAATGCGCACACTCGACCGACCGCGATACGCGATAGAACCGCAACAGGAGTTTGAGTCGCTGCGCGAGCGACAGTCCAACGTCGCCGGCCGCCAGAAAAGACAAGACGTTCCTCCCGTCTTCGGTCCGGAAAAGCCGGGAGAAAAGGAGTATGTCCTTCGGAGTGTGTCGCTTAATACTTTGCTTCAGATCGGCTTTCATCTCTGACTTTGACCAACCGCAGTAAGCGAATCGGCGGCAGATCTTCGCTTCGAAATCACTTGGCTCCAAAGTTCCAGCGCCGCGAGCCTGGTGATGAATGCGTAGTCCGTGCTCGAATCCTCATTACGGAAAGAACGGATTTGGTTCGTGAAGTAGCGCTCATCGATTAACTCGAAAATACCGGGTACGCGATCGGGCAATGTGCATTCACCGAGCAGCTCTCGAAAGTAAGCTCCGAGGCTCCCCCGCAATAGGAGTACTTCGGGCCCTTCCGTCGCTTTCGGGACGACGCTCGGTTTTTCATTTCCCCGGCTGAGTTGACGCGCCAGCTTATGACGTTGAAACTGATCCCGTATCACGTGCTTAGGCTGGCGGAAGATAGACCGCGCAGAATAAGGAATGCTGCAGAAGAAATTGACGATTCTTGCGTCCAGGAAGGGCAATTCCCCGTTCCCTCCCGTCAACCTGAAAACTTGAAACAGAAGTCGCGTATCGAGATGCAGCATGACCATCTCCATGCTCAGCTCGATCATGTTCCTGTAAAAAGTGGAGGGCGTGAGGTCTGCCAAAACAGGAGTGACA
>JBAUUG010000419.1:0-17795 GCA_049582585.1 Bryobacteraceae bacterium
GTATAAGGATTTAGGAATACAGCTGGCCGACGCATCCCTGGCGCACCTCGCCAACCGTGAGGGGATTCAAGTAATTTTTACTCTGGACCGGCGGGACTTTGGTGTGCTTCGTCTGGCTCGCGGAAAGAAGTTTCGAATCATTCCATGAATGCTTCGCCGTTTTCGAGATAGAGGGCAACGCACAATACTGCGGATCGGGATATCGCGCGAGTCATGCCGGTGAGTTGCGTTCCTCTGCGAACTCCAAAAACGCAGGGCTCTACTCGTATCTCAAGGCCTCCATCGGATCGACTCTCATCACCCGCCGCGCTGGAATGTACGTCGCTATCAGCGCCGCTCCGATCAGAACGATTGGCACGATCGCGAAAATGACCGGATCGGACGGGCTTACGCCGTACAGGATGCTCGAAAGCGATCGCATGAGCCCGAACGAGCCTGCAAGACCCAATGCTAGACCCACTATAACCGGGACCAATCCTTTCCCCAGCACCAACCTCGCTACATCGCCGGATTGCGCCCCAAGCGCCAAACGCACGCCGATTTCGTGCGTACGCTGTGCAGCGGAAAATGAGACCACTCCGTAGATTCCGACTACGGCCATCAGCAGCGCCATCCCGGCAAACACGCCCAGCAGCACGGTTGTCGCGCGCTGCGGCGCCAACGATTCTGACGTGAGTTGCTCCATGCTCATCGCAAACGATACCGCCTGATCTTTGTCCACCGCCCAAACTTCGCGTTGTGCCGCTCTTATCAAACTGGCCGGATCTCCAGCCGTCCGCATGGCGACACAGATGAGCGGCTCCGGAACTTGAGCGAAAGGCAAGTAGATTTCCGAAGTAATCTCCGAGGTCATGCCCAACTGATGAACGTCGCCGACGACACCAACCACCTCAACGGGAGATTTCAATCCTTCCACCTTGATTCGCTTACCCACGGCATCTCCATTCGGAGCAAGCTGCCGGCTTAGCGTTTTGCTGATAATCGCAACCGGCGCTCCACCGCCTGAATCATGGCCGGTAAATAAACGTCCTGCGGCAAGAGGAATAGTTAAGGTAGAAAAGTAGCCGGGCGTCACCGAGCTCCAGACCGGGCTTTGGGAAGCCGATTGAGAAATCATCGATACGCCTCGAGTTCCCCACCATCCGCTGAGAGGAAGGAACGTCACCGTCCCCGCAGACTCGATTCCCGGGAGGGACTTGAGCCGCTCCAGGATCTGATTGCTTAGGGCAAGCTGCTTAGCTTCCGTCGGGTATCTGGATTGCGGCAAGAGCAGGCGCAGCGTCAAAACGTTCTGCGGTTTGAACCCCAGATCGCCTCGCAACGAATGGGCGAAGCTTTTTAGCGTCAGAGCAGCGGCCGCCAGCAGAGCCACGGATAACGCTACTTCGGCCATGACCAGCAAATTGCGAAAGCGGAGCCCTCGTACGCCGCCGCCCGCCACGGCTCGCGCTGACTCCTTTAAGGATTCATTGGTATCGACGCGCGCGGACTGCAGAGCGGGAAATAGACCAAAAATTACGCCTGTCATCAGTGAAATGCCTAGGGCGAACGCCAAAACCCAGCCGTCAATCGGAACATGCTCCACCCGCGGTATCTGCAAGTTAGCGATGGTCGGCGGAAATAGAGCGACCATAGTTCTCGTGGAAATCAGCGCGAGCAGTAGGCCCAGTGCGCTCCCGGCAAGCGCTAACAGAACGCTCTCCGTCAGGAACTGCCGCACCAGCCTCGAGCTGCCGGCCCCGAGTGCCGTGCGTATCGCAACTTCCTTGTGGCGTCTGAATGCCTGGACCAGAAGCAAATTGGCGACGTTCGCGCAAGCAATCAGCAGTACGAATCCTACTGCGCACAACAACACTAAGAGCGCAGGTTGAATATCGCCGCTGATCATCCGCCGCAAACCAATGATGTTCGTCGCGTCTTCTTCCTTGTTTGTGCTTGGGTGCTCGCGCGCTAAGCGGGCGGCGATCGCATTCATCTCCATTTGCGCCTGCTGGGCGCTTACGCCGTGTTTCAAACGAGCGATAATGCGCAGAAACCGGTAGGCACGGTCGTTGACAGCCTCGCGCGGTATTGTGAGAGGCGTCCACAGCTCCGTAGAGGTTGGATATTCGACACCGGGCGGCATGATGCCAATGACCGTATACGGCTCGCCGTCGAGTTTCACCGCCCGCCCCACTAAGTTCCGGTCACCGCCAAAATGACGCTGCCATAGCCGGTAACTCAGCAACACGACGTGATTCTTGCCTGCCTGTTCCTCTTCCGGAAGGAAAGTGCGGCCCATCAGTGGAGTTACCCCCAGCACGTGAAAATAATTCGCTGAGAACTGATAGCCGATGATTGGCGCCGGATCCCCGGAGCCCGTCAACGTGTACATCGCATCCGTTGAGGCCGCCATCTCTTCGAAGACATGGTTCTGCGACCGCCAATCGGAGAAGTCCAGGAGCGAGACTTGGTCCGTGTTGAAACCGCGCGGGCGATTGTATCCCCACACCATCACCAGCCGATCGGCATCCCGGTACGGCAGTGGCCGCAGAAGTACCGTGTTGATCAGGCTGAAAATCGTCGTGTTCGCGCCCGCGCCCAACGCCAGCATCACGACGGCAATCGCAGATACCCCGGCGTTCTTCACCATTGCACGCACGGCGAAACGAAGGTCTTGCCAGAGCCCTTCCATCGACATTCCCAGCCACATTTCGCGCAGTTCCTCCTTAATCCGAGTCCGGTTGCCAAACGCTCGATAGGCGGCATACCGGGCTTCGTCCTCAGCCAAGCCGTTCTCCCGCTGCTCCGCAGCTTCGAGTTCCAGGTGCGACCTCAATTCTCGTTCGAGATCCTGGTCGCGGTCTGTACGGCGCCGCCAGAGCATGTCAATTCAAGATTAGCTCAACTGGGTAGAATGTCAACCCAGTACTGCCGTCAGCGGTTGGCCGCATACCCGCTCCAATATCGAAACCGGCGCGTCTTCCTGGTTGGCCATCGATTCACGCGCGACGATGAACGTCTGCTCCAGAGCGTGCCGGCCTGGGATGTCCCATGTTTATCACGCACAGCTGATCTCCGAGGTACTGACCAAGCGTGCGTTCCCATGGACGCTTTCCTTAAGGCCTGGGGACTGTATGGTGAGTTGCCAGGAGCAGATCAGGCCAGGAGTCTTTGTCCAGGGCCGCTGTCCGAAGGCTCCCGACCTGATTCCGAAAGTCGCCGAACGCGGCATGAATCTGTAAAGCGGATGGTGCCGGGTCGATAACGTCTGCTTGAAGCCGAAGCCAGGCCGAGACTTCCCGGATCACAGATGCCGGCGACTGCACGTGCTTGCCAGGGTCAAAGCCAGCAAGGTCCGAGATGAATCTCTGGTACACGTGCCCTTCCGGAACGAGCACCAGCCAATTGTGAGGTCGCCTGGTTCCCATCCGCTCGAAACGGAGTGCGGCGGCCATTCCCAGTTCAAGCGGCATGTTGAAACGGGCTATATTATCTGTGCCTTCGCCGGAAAACGGGAGAGGTCATGAATGGAGTACTTCGAGTCGGCCAAGGTTTGTAGGATGCGAGAGATGCGGGGTTCAGCGGTACCTTCGGTCTCTCGGGCGCTCCGTGGGATAAACCCGTGCGCCGCGACAGAAAAAACAATGGCAAGTAGGAGCTCGCGGAAATCGGAGTCAAACGGACAGTTGATGAAGACCGACTTGTCGTACGCCGACTCGGGTCGCTCATTCACTGACGCTTAGCGTCCCATCGTGGGTTGACGCCGCGTCTTTCAGGGCGAGTGCGAACTCTTTGAGCTCTTCCAAGCGGCTTGCTTGGTCGGCCTTCGCCTGCTCATATGCTGCTGGAATCCTGCTTTCAGTGGGATTCTGTAGCAAATGCTCGATCTGGTTCACAGCTTCATCAAAACTCGCTGTTGCGACGATTTTTCTACTGCGGAGGAAAGAAGGTATTTTATTCTCGGCTCCACTATCGATCAGAACCGGAATCAATGGTTTATTCGATTCCCAATCGTTCCGCAGAAAAGTGCGCCATTCGGATTCAAGATCAGGGCTCGCAGAAGCGCCGGCTCCGACAAGCAGGACGAACCCGTCAGCTTCGGCGCTCTCCTGATCAAGGCGTTGACGCCACTGCTCACCAGCTGCTAGATCGAGGGATGACCACGTCTGGATATTCCGATGGCGTAGAGTGTCTTCGAGCTTCGCGGCGAGATTCGCGTCGCCATGGGAGAACGACAGGAGGACTCGCATAGACACCTTCATTCTTGCACGCATTCTCAGCTCGGTGCTCCTGGAAAGATCGCACGATCGAGGAACTTGCCAATACCCGTGAGGCTGTAGCCGGGTCTAGATTCATTCGAATCATAAGTACTCACACGAACCGCAAGTGGGTAGAATGTCAACCCAGTACTGCCGCTACATCAAGTCAGCGGTCGCCTGCATACCCGCTCCAATATCGAAACCGGCGCGTCTTCCTGGTTGGCCATCGATTCACGCGCGATGATGAACGTCTGCTCCAGCGCGTGCCGGCCTGACTGGACTGAATGCGGCAAGATGTCTGTAAATGTCAACCAAGTGGAGCCGGGAGGGAATTCGAAGCGATATTTGGCGCAGTTCGTCTGGAAATCGGCATTGTGCTTGAGGTAATCGTGGAAGCGGAGCATGAAACGGTCATACGCCGAGCGTGGAACCACGGGAAAGCCTAGCTTGTGCAGTGCGCGAGTGGAATGGTCCGCAATTCGGCCCACGGTTGATGAAGCGCGGCCGGCAATCTGTTCTAAACCCGCATCGCGGGCATACCGTTCCGCTATCGCGCGAAATGGATCGGACGTAACCCAGATGCGAGCCTTCGAAGGGGAGATGTTGGTGAACACACGCAAAATCAGATTGCCGTAAGTGGGCCGTGAGGGGAACGCGTCGGTGTGGATCAGATCGTTACGCTTGTTCAGCGGCAAATCGCGTCCTTCTTCTTCCAGGGGCCGGAAACTGGCGTAATCCAGCTTCCAACTTTTCGCGTAGTCCGGCAGCAGTTCGCTCGTAAATTGAACCGCCGCGCGCGAATAGTCGCGCATGATGGCGCGAATCCGTTCTACTTGGCCGTCAGGGGCTGCGATGCCGGTCACTCGATCCGTCGCGGGCCGGTAGGCGATGTTTTTGTGGACAGCGCCGCCGGAGAAACTCAGGTCTCGGAGGAACTGCTTCGATTCTTCCGCAAGGGAGAACGGAGTCGCCGGAAAGAAGACCACGTTGCCCGCTTCCAATTGCGGCCGGTAATCCATTCGTTCCGGCGCGGGCCATGCCTCGACGGGCGCCAACTTCATCTCACCAGCTTAGCTGTAGGTGAGGCTCGAAAAGACCGTCAGGGCACGGTCCAGCTTCCAACTTTGAGCCACCCTGTTCTTGTTCCGTGATTGTCGAACGTGAGCATGTAAATTTCCTGGCTCCCGGCGAAGCTCGACGTGAAATTGATACCTGCGCTGAGGGTCAGGGCGGTCGGTGAGGACGAGACGGTCACGCTCGATGCCGGCACGCTGCATTGATCATTCGAAAGCTTGCCGCTGCCTCCGGGAGTCACCGGCCCGAGCAATTGACTATCAGCGTCATTCATCAGATACAAAGCGTTTGAAGGCGGCTCATAGATCAAATTGCAGGTGTTGACGCCTGAGGTATCGTTGCTGTTGATCAGCACTTGGGCCTGCGTGTAATTCGAAACGCCGGCGGGATTGAAATACGTAAAGGTAAAGCTTTGCGAGCTGCCGGATCCTGAAGAGGGAGTAACGGTGAACGAAAGAGGAGGCGCCGTCACCGCAAGCGTCGCCGTTGTCGAACGCACTACGGATCCGGTTTGCGCACTGATGGTCAAAGGGTAAGACCCGGCGGGGACCGACGCCGCCGTGGACAACATCAGTGTGGATGTCACAGCACCCTTGGAGATTGATACGAGGTTCGGTGTGAAAACACCCGACGCGCCGCGCGGCAGGCCGCTTACCGTCAGGTTCGTCGATCCTGTAAACCCGTTGACGGGAGATACGGTTACTGTGTAGGTTACGCTGGTTCCCGCGACAAGACTGCGCGAAGAGGGCGTCGCGCTCACCATATAACTGGCTGAAGGCGCAACGGTTTGGATGTCTACTTCCCAACCGGTCAGAGATCCGGTATTTCCAATTCCACCGCCTTCGGAGGCGTGACTTGATGCGTCCGTTATGGTCAACTTCCAAGTTCCCATCGCGATGTGCAGGCCGGCAAATGCAGAAGAGAAGCTGTTCTTCACTCCGTTGGCATCGCTGGTGGAATACTCGCCGCCATTCACCGGATCTGTTTGCAGGCCTGGAATGACATCGGCTGAACCTAATCCCGCGGCCACCGTCCAGATATTGCGAGTGAATGCGCTGTTGAACGTGTAGTTGTCGCCCGTGCCGTCTGCGCCGAATTGGGCCCAAGCTCCGTCAGGCTGGGCGGATGTCATGCCAATTCGATAAAACAGATTGGCCGAAGCGACCGTGGCGCCAGAGGAATTGATGTAGGACAATGTCGCGATCAGATCACCGGACCAATCGTGCTCGAAGCCTCTCAGAACGACGGTTGCCGCATTCCCGGAGGCCACGATGCCTTCGCCCGACATAGCGGCATTTGATGTAAACGTCCCCGCACTGGCCAAAGGAGCATTCGAAGGAATGTTGCCCCCGCTTCCGACGCCGACAACCGTATCTGCCTGAATGGCCGGCAAAGAGACGAGACAAGCGAGAGCAAGGAGCAGCGAAGCCCCGCGAAATGGCATCTAGATTACAATACATTAGCAAATGCGCTACTTGTGGTTGGGGCTGCTAGTACTGTCTTGCCCTGCCGGCATCTTTGCGCAGAGCTCTCTCGCATCCCGTGTCCTGGTGGTGTACGCGTCGAATGACGTCAATTCCGCATCAGTCGCCACTTACTACCAAAGCAAACGCGGCATTCCGAGCGCGAACATGTGTCCGCTAACGCTCCCCAGCCCGAGCGCCATTGGATTGAGCGCGTCTGATTACGCTGAATCCGTCCAGACTCCTGTGCAGAATTGCTTGAATGCGGCTGGGCGGCAGAATATCCTATACATCGTGCTCGCGTATACGCGGCCTTTCGGCGTTGATCCGGGTTCGGGTCTCGGCTGGTATGCGCTTGATTCCTACCTGGCTGATATATGGGACCAGTACACCACTCAAGCCTTCGATCCGGCGCCGTCCTATACGCATCCGTATTATGTGGAGAATCAGAGCCAGGGCGACGTTTACACTCCATTCGAATCCTTAGCGAGCTATCGCGCTCTGGGCACTCTGCCGCTGATCTATTCCGTATGGCGCTTGGATGGTGCGACGCCGGCAATCGCGACCGGACTGGTAGACAAGGCGCTTGCAGCGGAAGCGGCGGGCGGCCCCATCAGCCAGACGAAAAGCCAGCCGAACGCCTGTATCGACATGCTGATCGATCCCACGACTTTTCCAGACAGCGGTTATCGGGCCGCAGACTGGGACCTCCTGCGCGCCTCGCAGTTTCTGAGCGAGACAAGCAATTTCGATGTCATAGCGGACGAGCTGGGCTCAAATTTCGGGACGCCGCCGTCGCCTGACTGTCCCAATACCGCGCTTTACGCTGGATGGTACAACTACGACGCGTATAACAACGCGTTCTCGTGGGATTCAGGATCCATCGGATGGGATCTCGATAGCGATGCGCTATTCGATCCTCGCTCCGGCCCGACCTGGGGTACGAATGCGCTGATCAACGGAGTCACAGTGACCTCCGGGCCAATCACTGAGCCTTATCTCGAGGGAATGGCCCGGCCCAGCGGCGTTATGCGTAATCTGCTTGAGGGCGCAAACGTCGGCGACGCGTTTCTAAGAAATACACGCTGGCTTAAATGGCAAATTCTCAACGTGGGAGATCCGCTCTACATTCCGTTCCCAAGCAAGATACCGCCGTTTAATGCGCCCGTAACAGCGAATTCGCTTTCACTTTATCCTCGTGAGGTGGTCGGCGGCGCGCCTGTTGCCGCGACGGTCACGGTAAGCACGTCCGCGCCCACCGGCGGCCTGAAGGTGAATCTTTCGAGCAATAGCGCGTCATTTCCTGTTCCTACTTCCGTCACCATTCCAGCGGGCGCGAGCAGCGCGAGTTTTCTGGCCACGTCTTCAGCTGTCACGGAAAGCGCAACAATAGCGATCACGGCGTCCACGTCGAGCATGAGCGTGGGGAACACAATGCTTTTGGACCCGCTGCTCTCAGGCGTCGAATTTTCGGAAAATTCGGTAACTGGCGGATCACCCGTCACAGCCACGGTTTATCTGAACGCCAGCGCGTCTTTGGGCGGCGCAGTTGTCGCGCTAACGAGCAGTACCCCCGGCGTCGCGTCGGTGCCTCCGTCCGTTGCTATTCCCGCCGGACTCTCCGCAACCAACTTCAGCATCACGACCTACGCAGTTTCATCCAGCACTAATGTGAACATCACGTCAACATATGCCGGGGCATCGACGGTGGCAACGCTGGCCGTTGTGCCTTAGTGGGGTTCGCCCCACTTTATGTGAGTACGGTCAGCTTATGCGCCGAAACCAGTTCGCGCTCGTCCGATTCTTCTTCCTCGAGAACAGGTGTCAGCGCCACGTCCGTGTAGTTTCGAGAATCCGGATCGCGTTTTAACTGCATCCGGAACCATCCAAAACGCAAAATCAATTGAGCCAGCTTGATGTGTTTATAGGCCAAATCGACTAAATAACGGGGATAAAAAACGAACGGACTTTCCATGGGCAGCGTCGGACGACGGTCCTTGCGGTATTTGCGCCGGAGATACCCGCCCTCCAGAGGATCTATTTTCTCGAGCTGAATGCAGGCGTAATACCACAGCAGCAGGAACAGCATATTGCCGGCATTGATCCCCGTCGCTGCAGCACGGCGCATTACGGTCTTCATGTGCTCCGGAGAATAATAGTTGCTCCAGGCGTCTCGATAGAGCTGCTCCCATTCCTCCGTCGACATCCCTGAATGCGCCATGGTCACGTGCTCCAGATCATACTTATTCAAATCCGGATCGAGATAAGCGCCCGCATTGTAGAGCCGCTGATGATCCTCCGACCCCGGCAGCGGCGTAAGGCAGTGCGGCTCCAAAAGGTCAATCGGCAGCTCGCGTTGAATGATCTTGATGTCTCGCGCGACCGATTCAGGCGTGTCATTTGGGAAGCCGACGATGTAGCCCGCGAAAACCGTTGCGCGAGCGCGCTTCCATTCCAGAAGCATCTTCCGATACTCGGCAACCTTATTCTGCTTCTTTCTGGCGCCGATTAAACTGTCCGGATTGATGCTTTCAAGCCCGATAAATACACGTGCGACACCGGCGCGGCCCGCCTTCTCAATGAATTTCGGCAGACGATGACACATCGTGTCCACCTGAATTACAAATTTAATATTCAGTTTCTCGTTTTCGCGCATCACGATCAGGCGGTCGAAAATGCTCTCCCAATCTTTGTTGCGCGCGAAGTTGTCGTCCGTGATAAAGAAGCGGTTGATACCCAGAGCCAAATTGCGTCGAACGATCTGCTCAATTTCATCCGCCGACCGCCTTCGCGATTTTCGTCCCTGCACATTGATGATGGTGCAGAAGGAGCATTGGAAGGGGCAGCCGCGCCCGGCATCGAAGCTGGTGAGCTTGCCGGCTGTCCTCTTCACTCGCGTGGGAGGGAGAATCGGTAACGGGACCCCATCCAAAGATGGGAGGTCGGCCATGTAGTTGTATAGCGGCTTGAGCGTGCCCTGCCAAGCATCGCGAAGCACCTCTTCGAAATGTCCCTCGGCCTCACCGGCAAAAAGCGAAATGCCGAGATCCATGGCTGCCTGGAGCTCGGGTTGCATGTCAGGCAACATCGACAAGCAACCTGATACGTGAAAGCCACCGATCGACACCTGAATGCCCGCGGTGCGAAGCGGCCGCGCGATATCCATCGCGTGCGGATACTGATTCGATTGCACGCCCACCAGGGCTACCAGGCCCGGCCGTCCCCGAAGCTGCCGTATGATGCGCTTCGTCCGGACGCGCGTATTGGTTTCATCGATTGCCGTTATATCGATCTCGACATCGTCGCCAAGCACGCGGCGCTCCTTGCAATCGAGCGCCAAACCGTTCAGCACGGCGAGCGAATTGGAGGGAATAGCGGAACGGAGCCACTGGATGACGTAGCCGTCGTCATCGTAGTGCGATGGCTTGATCAGAAACACCGGGAAGCGCGTAATTGATTTGCGAGCGGCCATCACTATCAATTATGAACCGCGGTGCCGGCGCCCGGTTGATCAGGCCGGTGCCGCCACATCAGAACAGCAGGCGCAGTTGGAACTGAATGTGCCGTTCGGTTCCGGCAAGCGTGCTCGTGATTTTGCCGAAGTTCGCGTCCGTCAGGCCGCTGTCAGGCGTGTTGAACACCGGCGTGTTCGCGATGTTGGTGCCTTCCGCGCGGAACTCGAGCCTCCAACGCTCGGTAAAGGCGAAGTCCTTGAAGACAGAGAAGTCAAGCGTGCGCGTTGGCGGTCCGTAGTTCGTGTTCAAACCTACGTTGCCTTGCGAAAGCGGCGCCGGCGGCCCGAAGTTGGCGATGTTGAAATATTCGTTTGGAGTTCGTCCTCCCGATGGGGCAGCGTTTGGCGAACCGGCAATGAGTTCGGGGCCGCATCCGCCCTCAGCACCGGATTCCAGCTGGCAACCGCTCGCGGAGACGGTGTATGGCACGCCGGTCCGCAACGTAAGAATGCCATTCACCTGCCAGTTACCAGCCAAAGTCTGGACGACCCTGTTCAAACTCGCCCCGTATTGCTTCCCGCGTCCGAACGGGAGCTCATAATTGAACGCCATTGTAAAGTTGTGGCGGATGTCCCAGGCGGCACTAGTGTAGTTGGCGTTTAGATCGAGCGGATTGATGGTGTAAAAATTCTGAGAACCTGAGAGCGTAGTTCCCGTGTTGGCCAGCGCGTGACCGTACGTATACGCGGCCTGGAACTGCAGCCCACTCGTCAGCCGCTTCTGCAAGCCAGCGGTCATGGCCTCGTAGTTCCCAAATCCAAAGGTCGAGGTCCCTGAGACCCCGCCGATATCAGGGTAAAGCCGAAGGCTGTTACAGGTAATATCCGGGTTTGTAGTGAACACGTTTGGACACGCATTCGGATCAGGTTGGTACAGTTGATGCGATTGATGGTTGCCTTCGTAGCCCAATGTCAACGCCATCTGTCCGGGCAATTCCTGCTGGACAGCCAGGTTCCACTCTTGAACCATCGGATTCCTGAAATCCTGCGACACGCTGCGGAATTGCAGCGATGAAACGGGGAATCCAGTAAATACGTTGACTGGATATCCGATCGCAACACCGCCGGTCGCGGCCCCATTGGCGAAGAATGGATCAGGCTGGAACGAACCCACACCGGCAGGACGGTTTAACTGAGGCGACTCGTTGAAGGGAGCGGATTCGCCGCGGTTCGGATTACCACCTTGATTCTCTTCACCACCGTAAAAGATTCCATAGAAGCCGCGGATAACGGTCTTAGGGAAAATATTATACGCGAAGCCCAGTCGCGGGCCGATATCGAGTTTGTCCCAGGGAATCAGATACGAGCTCACTTGGCCGCGGGAAACAGTGACATTGGGGAACAACGCCGGGAAGGTCACGCCGTTGATGGTCGCGGGCGCACTGAAATTTGGCGGTAGCGGCGCGTTTTGGTCAGGTCCTTTTGGAATGTAAAGAGTCAAGTTTTGCTCGTCGAAATTGGATTGCCTGCCGAACTGCTCGCCGATGGGCGAAAACAGCTCGTAGCGGACACCGAGGTTTAGGGTCAGCTTCGGCGTGAGCTTCCACACGTCTTCGACGTATGTGGCATAGGCCTGCTTGGTGGAGGAAATGAAGTTGGTCGTCGAGATCTGCCCATTGTCGATAGCGCCTAGAAGGAAGGAAGCCAACTCATCGCCCGTGGTGGAGCTGAACGCGCTTCCTGCGGTGTCATTCGTGTTTGAAGGGAAGGCCGTCTCAGTGCGCGCGAAGTTCATCTCGCCGTGCGGGAAAGGAACTTGGAAGAACGGGAAATGCAGTGCCCGGAACTCTCCTCCGAACTTCAAAGAGTGATTGCCCTTGGTTAAGGAGAGATTCTCGATGAAGTCCCACTCGTTGTTGTACTCCTTCGTCGGCAGCCAGTCATTCGCGCCGATATTGCTGTAATGACCCAAACTGATCTGGGGGATGCCGCCGTTCAGAGTCGTGGTTGGATCGTAACCTCCGATGCCGACCGCCTTGAATTCATCCGTGTTGGCGTTGGCCTGGGTACGCGCTGTCACCAGGCGACTAAAGCCGACTCGGGCTTCATTCACCAAAGTGGGCGAGAAGATGTGGGCCCAGCTGATCATCCCGTTGCGCCCCAAATCCTGTTCGCTCGTGCCGTTGAAATTGCCGCCATCCAGCGCGCCCGGAAACGGCTGCACGCTGCTCTTGTAGGTATTGGACCAGCTGACCGTGCCGAAAATGCTGTTCCGGTCATTCAGGTGGTAGTCCACGCGCCCGTCGCCCTGATCCGTGGTCAAAGCGCCCGGCGTTACGGTGTAATAGTCGTTCTGTGGATAGTTGCCGGAGACAATCGGCTGGTTTGGCGCAGGATAGAGGCTGGCGATTTTCAGCGCGGCCGGATCCATCATGCCAATGGGTATTTGGTTATTGAGAAATGGCTTGCGGTAATAAACGGGAGTGGCCCCCGGCGCGGCCGAAAGCGAGTTCGGCAAGCACCCGCTGAGGCAGGTTGTGGAAGTTGGATCATAGAGCTGGTTTTGGCGAATCGGCTGACCTGTCACCGGGTCAGTACCGATTACACCTCCAAGAATGCTGGAAAAGTCCCCGCGCAGCATGGCTGGCGTGGGAATCGTGTAGAAGCCTCCATAGCCTAGGTTTTGGATCGATCCGCCGGCCGTGGAAATACGCGTGCCTTGATAGTCGCCAAAAATGAACAGCTTGTTTTTGATGATGGGTCCGCCGACGTCGGCGCCAAACTGATTCTGCTTAAATGGATTCCGAGGTACGCCGGCCAGGTTGTTCTCCCAGCGGTTGGCGTCTAGAACGGTGTTCTGCAAAATCTCAAACAGGACGCCGTGGTATTCGTTTGAGCCCGATTTCAAGCTGACGTCTAAAACGCCGCCGGCGGCACGGCCATACTCCGCGCTAGCGCCGTTCGTGATGACCTGCATGTCCCCGATTGCTTCGACTGACGGGCCGATCACGAACGAAGTCTGATTAATGAAGTCGATGACATTGACGTTATTGTCAACGCCATTCAACAGAAAGTTGTTTTCCCCTGTCGAACGCACGCCATTCGCGGAGAAACCACCTCCCAGGGCGTCGCGGGCGCCGGGCTCGGCAGGAACTACGCCGGGCGAAAGGCGCGCCAGAAAAGTGAAGGTCCGCTGGCCGCCCAGCGGCAGGTCAGCCACTTGGGTAGAGTTCAGGTTCTCCCCGATTGCAGGCGATTCGGTCTGCAGCAGAGGCGCCGCGGCCGTGACCTCCACGGTTTGGCTGGCATTCCCAACCTGCAGAGTGATATTCACCTCTACGGGCTGGCCGGGATTTACGATCACCTCTTTCTGCTGTGCCCTCTGGAAACCGGCTGATTCCACCGTGACGGTGTAGGTCCCCGGAGTCAGGGTCGGACGGGAATAACTGCCGGCGTCGTTGGTGAGGGTGTCAGCAGCAACTCCTGTCGCGTCATTTGTAATGGTTACTTTGGCATTCGGAATCGCCGCTCCTTGCGCATCCGAGACGGTTCCAGTGACTGTTCCAAGATCGCGCTGCGCGAAAGCAACCGCGGTCACGAGCAGCGACGCGAATGCTACCCGAAGGCAGCGCTGCAGACATAACATAGATACCCCCTACGGTTAACCCTATTAACGACTAAAAAGAAAATATCACGAGTAATTCTGGAATACAAGAGATATAATGTGAGATCCGTGAAGCGCTGTGCCGCCGTAGTCTGTATGACTGTGTCGGCCTTGGTTGCAGCGGCCATTCCGTTTAAAGCGGATTTTCGAGATATTGCCGGTTTCGCGGGCCTCTCCGAAAGGAATGTCTACGGAGGTCTGGATAGGAAAGATTACATCCTCGAAACCACCGGCAATGGAGTCGCAATCTTCGATTACGACGGAGACGGGCGTAACGACATCTTCATCGCCAACGGCGCCCGCCTGGATGCATCCGGAAAAGCCGCATCCGAAAAAGCCGGCAGTCTGCCACAGCTTTATCACAACGAAGGAAATGGCCGTTTCAAGAACGTTGCGGCGCAGGCTGGCTTCAAAGCGGAAGGCTGGGCCCAGGGCGTGTGTGTTGGAGACTATGACAACGACGGTTGGCCTGATCTTCTGGTCACTTATTACGGCCACAACGTGCTGTATCGCAATCGCGGCGACGGCACATTCGAGGACGTGACAGAAAAAGCTAAGCTGCCGGCCACCGGCATCCGATACGGCTCGGGCTGCTCTTTTGTCGATTACGATCGCGACGGTTACCTCGATCTCTTCATTGCGAATTACGTGGACCTGGACTTGAGCAAGACGCCCCGGCCCGGTCACGGCGACTATTGCGTGTGGAAAGGCATTCCGGTGATGTGCGGGCCTCGCGGGCTTCCGCTCGGCCACAACGTGCTCTATCACAACAACCGGGACGGGACGTTCACGGATGTTTCTGAATCTTCAGGAATCCTGAAGCCGGGCGGCCGCTATAGTCTTGGCGTAGTGGCTGCCGATTTCGATAATGACGGATGGCCCGACATTTACGTCGCCTGCGACATGACTCCTAGCCTGCTGTTTCACAATCTGCATAACGGAACGTTTGAGGAGCGGGGCGCGGAGGCGGGCGTCGCCTACAACTACGACGGCGCGATGCAGGCTGGGATGGGAATCGCCGTGGCGGACTACGATGGCGACGGCTTGCTCGATATCGTCAAGACCAATTTTTCCGGCGATTTGATTTCGCTTTACCACAATGACGACGGCAAATTTTTTACGGATGTTTCCCGCGAAGCCGGATTGGGAACACGGCAACTGCTTGGTTGGGGCGTCGCGTTCGTGGATGTGGATGATGACGGCTGGCGTGATTTGGTGGTGGCCAACGGACACGTTTACCCTGAAGTAGAAGGGAAGCAGCTCGGCGACACCTATCTGCAGCCGACCGTTCTGTATCACAACTTAGGCACCGGCAAATTCAAGGACGTAACGGAAGAGGCGGGTCCGGCTTTCCAGGTTCCGCGCCCGGCTCGAGGGCTCGCGGTTGGAGATTTAGATGAGGACGGCCGGCCTGAAATTGTCCTGGTCAACATGAACTCGACTCCGAGCCTGCTGAAGAACAGCGGTCCACGCGGGCACTATCTGAATCTGCTGCTGAGCGGGACGAAATCGAACCGGAGCGCTATTGGCGCCCGGGCGATTGTGATGGTCGGCAGCCGCAAAATGATCGATGAAGTGATGAGCGGCGGCAGCTATTATTCGCAGAATTCCTTCACACTGCATTTTGGTTTGGGCGAAGCTACGCAAGTGGAGAACGTGGAAATCCATTGGCCCAGCGGAATTGTTCAGAGCACCGGGCCGGTGCCGGCCGATCAAACTCTCAAAGTTATTGAGAAGTCGAAGCAGTGAGCCAAAGTCTCAGCCGGCGTGAGTTCCTGGTCACGGCCGCGGCGGTTCCGGCGCTCCCCAGTCTCCAATCTGCTGAGGCAGCTGCTCAGGAGCCGCAGCATACGGCGCCGTATCTCGCGCTCGAAAAGTTTATTCTTCCGGGAAACGATGAATTTCTCGAAGAAAAAACCGCGATGGTCATTCGCGAGGCACTTATGCAAGCGCTTCACTCGGGAGAATTGCCCGAATGCAGCGGCTCGTCCCCTTTTCCGCAAAATTATCGCGTTGTAGCGCCGGATGTCGAGGAGGCATGGTTCGATTCTGGGGATGCCGCTGTCGCTGAGGGCTGGAAACGGTGGGTGAAATCTCTAGGCACAATCCGGCGCGCTCAGTTTTATCCGCTGCCGGATGGAATCATTCGTTATGAAGTGGCGAGCGCGCGGGATGGCAGGCTGCTCTATCGCGTCGGCCGCTGGAAGCAAACGTGGGATTCGGGCAGGCTGATCGCATTTTCGCCATTGGAGGAACACGTCGCATCGTCTGCGCAGCCCTACTTTCGCGACGTGACGGCTGCGGTATTTGGAAACGCCAGCTCATTCGCTCAGCAGCTCTCGCTTGGAATTCCGTATTGGCGCGCGCGTCTCGATCCCGCTACGGGGATAGACATTTACGGCAGCAATGGCATCGCGGTCGCCGATATCGATAACGACGGCTCGGACGAATTCTACGTCTGCCAGCCGGGCGGATTACCAAACCGGCTGTACAAGTTTAATCCGGAAGGTTCTATTTCAGATATCACGGACGAGTGGCAGCTTGGAGTTCTCGACGACACCTCAGCTGCTCTGTTTCTCGATTTTCGAAATATCGGGCTGCAGGACTTGGTGGTTCTTCGAAGCAGCGGCCCGGTGCTATTCCTGAACGACGGAAAACGCTTCTCGCTGCGCGCGGACGCCTTCCGTTTTGCGACTTCTCCTAAGGGCGCCTTCACCGGGATGGCGGCAGCCGATTTCGATCGCGACGGCAAGCTTGATCTATATCTCTGCTGCTACGTTTACTTTCAAAGCGAAGCTCAGTACACCTATGCGGCGCCCTATTACGACGCGAGGAACGGCCCGCCCAACTTCCTCTTTCGCAACAAACTGAATTTAGACGGCACTGGATTGTTCGAGGATTGCACAGCGGAAACCGGGATAAGCGAGAACAACGACCGCTTCAGCTTCGCTCCCGCGTGGTGCGACTTCAACGACGATGGCTGGCCCGATCTTTACGTCGCCAACGATTTCGGCCGCAAGAATTTTTATGTCAACGAAAACGGCCATTTTCGCGACCGCGCACGAGCCGCAGGCGTAGAAGACATCGGTCCCGGCATGAGCGCCTGCTGGTTTGATTACGATCACGACGGTAGGCCGGACCTGTATGTCGCGAACATGTGGTCGGATGCGGGGCAACGCGTGGTTCGCGATAAAAACTTTGTTCCAGGCCGCGAGGAGCCGGCGAAGGAGGCGTACCGCCGTCATACCAAAGGCAACTCGCTCTATCGCAATCGCGGGGACGGGTCCTTTGAGGACACGACCTTTCAGCAACATGCCGAATTCGGGCGCTGGGCTTGGTCATCGGGCGGGCACGATCTCGATAATGATGGACAGCCGGAAATCGTCATCACTTGCGGAATGCTCACCAATACCTCGACGGTTGACCTGATGAGCTTCTTCTGGCGCCAGGTGGTGGCGCATTCACCGGTGACCGCGGCGCCCTCGCCCCCCTACGAGAACGGTTGGAACGCAATTAATCAGTTCATGCGCGAGGAGTACAGTTGGAACGGCCGCGAGCCGAATGTCTTGCACGCGTATCGAGGCGCCCGATACTACGATTTTTCCGGCGTGAGCGGCCTGGATTTTCCGGAAGACAGCCGCGCCTTCGTCGTTACCGACTTCGACGGCGATGGATGGCCTGACCTGATTCTCAAAAGCCGGTTGGGTCCTCAGGTCAGGGTTCTTCAGAACAACTGCGGGGTGTCGAATTATTCGATTGCCTTCCAACTGCGAGGAACCAAATCGAATCGAGACGCAATTGGCGCAAAAATCCAAGTGGATCGCCAAACGAAGTGGCTCGACGCCGGTTCCGGGTTTCTTTCTCAGCACAGCAAGCGAGTGATATTCGGCCTGGGCGAT
>JBAUUG010000420.1:0-20593 GCA_049582585.1 Bryobacteraceae bacterium
GCGTAATACAGCGGCTTGATTCCGAGCCGATCGCGAACCAGGACCAGGCGCCCCGTGGATTGTTTCCAAAGCGCAGCCGCAAACATGCCTCTCAGACGCTCGAAGGAATCCACGTCCCACTGAAGAAACGCGCGTAAAACCACCTCAGTATCACAGTGAGACTGGAATTGGTGCCCGAGCTGCTCAAGCTCGAGACGCAGCTCAGCGTGATTGTAGATCTCGCCGTTGAAAACAAGGACGGTGTCGTCGCGCTCAGTGCGCATGGGCTGATCGCCGCCCTCGAGATCAATGATTTTAAGACGTACCGCGCCTAAAGAAGCGTCGGGCGATTCAAAGAAGCCCTGCTGATCAGGCCCGCGATGATGAAGGCTTTGCGTGGCGCGCCGAAGCACTCCGGCCGGGGGCAAGCGGCCCAAGTGTGTAAATCCGGCGATTCCGCACATCTTGGCGCGTGTTTCCCGCGCTCAGGCGGCCAAGGCGCGGTTGACGCGGTCAATGGCCTCGTCTATCTCCGCCGTGTTCTTGTAGCCGATGGTTACTGAATCGACGCCCGCGACATTGAATGCAAAATTCAGCGCAGCCTGGCGATCTTCCGGGCGCGTGAAGCGTCCCTCACCCACCAGCTTCATGCTGATCACTCCCTTGCCTTGAGCATGCACCTGTTTCATGTGAGTGACTACTTCGTTTACGTTGCCCAGATTGTCGGTATCGTGCGTATCCGGGGTGTCCATTCGCATGCCCTTGTGGTTCATGCGAATCATGGCCACATCGAGCCACTCATTGCCTGGAAATCCGCGTAAGGCGGGCAAACCGTGGACGGAAGCTCCGTGACAACGGATGATATTTCTGGCTTTCGCTTCCGAGAAAGCGTCCTCGAGACGCTTCGCATCATTGGGCCAAGTGGGACTGCGCACACAATGCAGCAGAAGGATATCGACGTATTCGGCATTGAGATCACTTCGAAGGCGATCGATAGTGGCCTGAGGCTTCTCGGTATCGTGGAGATTGTATTTGGTCATCAAGCGGTATGAATCGCGCGGCAGTCCCTTCAGGGCCATAGCGAGCATCTGCGGCATGCCTTCGTAGCTATCTGCGGTCTCGAAGAACCGGACGCCGTGGTCATACGCATAACGCACCAGACGAGTGAAGCCGTCTTGGCCGAGATCGCGCTGTACCTGGCCGCTGTAAGTTCCAGTGCCAAAGGCGAGCCGAGTCACCTGAACACCGGATTGCCCGAGAGTGACCCAGCTGCCGGCGGTTTGTGTGGCACTGCCACCTCGAATAGAGCCGCCAAAAGCGGCAAAGGCTGTTGCAGCCGCGCTGGATTTCAGGAAGTCACGTCTGGTTGATCGCGCCATATCTCCCTCCGTCGCCAACGTATCACAGATCGATTGTGTCTATTCCAGTGGCCTGGTCGGCGGAAGAAAGCGTATGGGCGCCGCCCCTCACCGTCGCGGTTCTGCTGAAGGGTATTAGTGCCGCTGGTCCAAGATCGGCTCGCGCCAATCTGATTCCGAAGGGGCGGCATAGTCGGGCTGCACTCCCATCGTCGCCCGAGCGATCTCCTCGATAGGCGCCTTCGGAATGCGATGCGCGGTCAACAGCCCGTTTGCTTCCTGGTATGTATCGGCGAACTGCGTGTAGCAGAATCCCGCCAAAGCCGGCAGATCGTGAATGGTCTTAAGCAGCGCGCGATAACTATCCAGCAGTTGCGCTGCTGTCTCGGAACGCGAGTAGCCCCAATCTCCCCGGCCATTTTCCGAAAGTGCAATGCCACCGAATTCGGTGAGCACGATGGGTTGGCCCGCGCCGATTTTACCTTCGACTACCAGCATGCGCCCTCCCGGCCGCTCACGCTGGAATAGATGCCGCTCCACATCTTCCAATCCGTAACGTTGTCCGATCCTCTGCGGCCGATCGTCGTAATCGTGAATGCCAATAATGTCGGTGGCGACGCTCTCCCATCCATCGTTTCCGATGACCGGCCG
Organism: Bryobacteraceae bacterium; assembly: GCA_049582585.1. Lineage (GTDB taxonomy): Bacteria > Acidobacteriota > Terriglobia > Bryobacterales > Bryobacteraceae > Bog-105. The sequence continues at coordinate 1,989 of JBAUUG010000420.1, forward strand.
CGTGGGATCCAGCGTCTTAGTGAGGTAATAGAGAGCCCGCACGTAATTCCTCTGGCCTGGACTGTCAGGGAGGTCAGGCACGCCCCACGACTCATTGAAGGGAACCCAAGCGGCAATGCAGGGATGGCTGCTATCTCGAGTCAACACTTCCATCCACTCGCGCGTGAGCCGCTCGATTGACTTGCGCGTATAACGATAGGCGCTGGGCATCTCCTCCCACACCAGCAAGCCTTTCAGGTCAGCCCAATACAGATAACGGGGGTTCTCGATTTTCTGATGCTTACGGACGCCATTAAAGCCGAGCTGTTTTGCCAGCAGAACGTCGCGCAGAAGCGCGTCATCGTTCGGGGCGGTGAGGCCGGTCTCAGGCCAATAGCCCTGATCGAGGACCAGCCGCAGAAGAAGCGGCCGCCCGTTCAGGATGAATCGATCACCCTGAGTCGAGATGGACCGCAAGGCCGTATAGCTGTGAACGCGATCGATCACTTCGCCCCCTGGCCCCCGCAACTCCAGCTCCGCATCGATAATCGTCGGCGACGACGGGCTCCATAGCAATTCATTGCGATAGTCGTCTATGCCGGGATCTGAAAGAGCAATTCGCCGATGCACCTCGCCGGCAATCACGGAATACGTATCTTCCGCAATGTCTTTACCACCGGAATGCAGCCGAACGTAAAGGGCAGATCTGTCGAGGCGCTCCCCACCGATGTGGGCCTCTATTCCGATCTCCCACCGTTCCAGATTCGAAGTCCACCGGATGGCTTCGAGGAATGAGGAAGGTACGACCTCCATCCACACCGTCTGCCAGATGCCCGTGGTTCGGGGATACCAGATAGAATGCGGTTCCAGTCTCCAGTCCTGCTTGCCGCGAGGTTTCGCAAGGTCTGCGGGATCATCAATCGCCCTGACCAGGAGCTCCTGCAGCCCGGCATCACCTAAGGCGTGGGTGATTTCGGCGCAGAACGGGGTGTAGCCGCCTTCATGCGAGCAAACCTCAATTCCGTTTATCCAAACGGTGGCTGAGTAGTCAACTGCGCCAAAGTGCAGAAGGACGCGCTCGCCATTGCGCAGCTCCGGACGCCGAAACTGCCGGCGATACCAGACAGCCCGGCAAAAGCCGTCCTCGTTGACGCCGCTGGCAGGCGTCTCAGGGCTGAACGGAACGGTAATCGTTCTATTCCATTCGACCGAGCCCGGATCAGTGAATGCGGCTTCGGGGTCCAGCGCGAAATCCCAAGTTCCGTCGAGGGAAATCCATTCTTCTCTCTGGAGCTCCGGGCGTGGGTATGCGTTAGAACCAGGATCCATATCTTTTTGTAATGACGCGCTGAATAGGCCGCTGGATGCGTTTTGCAAGATGAAAATTCACCTCCCGATTATATTCGCCCCTTGGGCGGGTAGAATGCTGGTGTGTCGCAGATCCTGCAGGTACTTTCGGCCGCAACGCCGCGCGCCATTAGGGGTATTTCGAGTGTGCTTAACGGCTCGTCGTAAGCCGAGCGCCGAAAGTGCCTGCTGCAATGCTGCGGACGGTTCAAGCCACACGCTATGTCACCCCGCTTCGCGAGGGGGGCTCACTGCCGGCGATTGTCGAGGCTGACGATTACGGGCTGTATGTACTCAAATTCCGAGGAGCAGGACAGGGCCCGCTGGCCTTAGTAGCGGAACTGATTGCCGGTGAGATTGGCCGGGCAGCGGGGCTCAATGTACCCGAGCTGGTTTTGATGGAAGTCGATGCTGCGCTAGGACGCAACGAGGGAGACCCGGAGATCCGTCATCTGCTCGAATCAAGCATCGGGCTGAATCTGGCTCTCGACTACCTTCCCGGATCCGTTATGTTCGATCTTGCAGCGGGAGACAAGGCCGATTCCGCACTCGCGTCAACCGCAGTCTGGTTTGACGCATTCGTGACGAATGTCGATCGGACGGCCCGCAACCCCAATCTTCTTTGGTGGCACAAATCTCTGTACTTCATCGACCATGGCGCAAGCTTATACTTCCATCACAACTGGCGGAATATCGAGCAGGCGGCGCTGACTCCCTTCCCCGCGATTCGCGATCACGTACTTCTTCCGTGGGCAAGTCAGCTCAGAGAGGCAGATCGTGATTTGCGCGCCCGTCTTTCAGTGGACCTGTTTGGCGAAATAACCAATGATGCGCCGGACGCCTGGCTCGTGGCTGAGGGCGATGCCGGCAATCCCGCCGAGAAGCGCATGGGGTACGTGACGTATCTCTCGACGCGGCTGCGGTCGACATCGCTATTTATCGAGGAGGCTCTTCGTGCCCGAACAGAGCTCTTTTGATTACGCTGTGATTCGAATCGTTCCACGGGTTGAACGCGAGGAGTTTATCAACGCCGGCGTAATCGTCTTCTGCCTGCAGCGAAATTTCCTCCAGGCGAGAGTACAACTCGATGAAGCCCGGCTGCGCTCGCTATCGCCCGAACTGGATCTTGATCTGCTGCGGCAGCATCTGCACGCCATTCCTAAGGTCTGCTCGGGAGACCGGGATGCAGGCCCGATCGCGAGACTCCCGCCCAGGGAACGTTTCCACTGGCTCGTCGCTCCGCGAAGTACAGTCATTCAAGTTTCAGCCGTTCATTCGGGCCTTTGTGAGTCTCCCGATTCGGCCCTCGATGAGCTTTTCAGTCAATTGGTACTGACGTGAACTCGGGGCTGGGCAGCGATCACCAAGGGATCTGCTCGGGGAAGAATTCAGCCACGAGATCCTGGTAAAACGGCCTGATTTCGTTCAGGTCGGGACGTTCGCGGCCTTTCGAATAAAGATCGTATTGGTTGAATTTCCGCACCCAGTCAAACATCTGCTCGTCGTGGGAATTCATCAGGTGCCCATACGCGCCGTGCTTGTGCGCAGGGTAGAAGGAATGATAACGGAGCATGTACTGGGCCGGCTCGGGGAGATAATCGCGCGTCACGGCGTAGATGTATTCGTCGTGCCCCCACGAGAGATGCACGGCATCCAGGCCGCAGTTGGGTTCATAGATGCCGTACTTGGTTTGATAGCCGGGCACTTTGCTGTCGGGATTGGCCGCGAAGAATTCGGGGAACACGATCTGATCGGAATAGGCGCAGCCGACCGGAAAGGTGTCGCCAACGACGGCCCACTGGGGCTCACCGTAGAGCCACAGCACTTTTCCGAGATCATGAACAAAACCGGCCAAGACGAACCAGCGTGGATGGCCATCGCTGCGGACGGCCTCCGATGTTTGCAGGAGATGCTCGATCTGCGTCAGGTCAGTATCGGGATCGCTGTCGTCGACCAGCGTATTTAGATATTCCGCCATTTCCCAGACGCTCTTCTTGCCGCGTTTGAGATCGCTGTACTCGCGCTTCTTTTCGAGGACGAAATCGAGAGTTTGATGCGCGTGGTTCTGCCGGTAGAACTCGGTTACCGTGGGATTCGCATCCTGTTTATAGTTGCGGAATTCGTCTTCCGATTTCCCTTGGCGATAACGAGAGGCGACAAAGTCATCCCATTGCTCTAGATCTTTCATGGGCGAGTTTTTGAGCAATGGAGTTTCCGTAAAGAGAGCCCTATATTCGATTATGCACAGGGGCAATCGATTTCTATTGACAAGGTCGCGGCGTAGTGCTAGTTTTACAGCATGGTGCTACTTTCGCAGCATAAACTCAGCCGGCGCGAACGCGAGCTCATGGATATCCTATATCGCCGCGGCCGGGCAACCGCCTCGGAAATTCATAAGAGCATGGCGGATGCGCCGAGCTACTCGGCGGTTCGCGCGATGTTGCGTGTGCTTGAAGAGAAGAAACATATTCGGCATGAGGAAAAGGATCTGCGTTATGTTTACATTCCGATGGTGCCGCGTGAAAAAGCGCGGCGCTCGGCCGCGGCTCACATGCTCGAGACTTTCTTCGAGGGTTCGGCCGAGCAGGCGGTAGCGACTCTGCTGGATCTATCGTCGCGAGATTTATCTCCAGAGGAGTTCGACCGGCTCGCGGCACTGATCGAGAAGGCTCGGAAGGAAGGGCGCTAATGGAATGGCCTGTTTGGGCTGACCTATTCGTTCGTTCGGCTATTCTCCTTCTCTCGGCCCAGGGGCTTGGACGGCTGCACAACCGCAGCACGGCGGCCGATCGCCGCAACCTTCTTCTATTCGTGTTTGCATTCCTTGCGAGCTTGCCGTTTTTATCGGCCTTGGCGCCCTCCATTCATGTTCCCGTTTGGCCTGGGCACACAATGGAAGCTAACGTCTCAATCGAGACGGCCGTACTCCTCCGCGCTAGCGCTGAAGGGACGGGAAGCAGATGGCCCGCTGAAAATTGGTTGTTTGCGATCTGGCTCTCCGGCGCGCTTGCCGTTCTGGCATTTTTAACAACCGGCCGTTTAGTCCTGTGGCGCGTGTCGCGCCGCGCGGCGCCGGTTTGCGACGCCTCTTGGACAGACCTGCTCGGCGAACTGTCGACGCGTTTCGGCCTGAAACGGACGCCGTTGATGCTGGCTCTGGACGGATTGACGACCCCGCTTGCCTTCGGTATCCGTCACCCTACGATTCTGCTGCCCGGAAACTGCGCCGAATGGCCCGATGTGCGAAAGCGGGTGGTGCTGCTTCACGAGCTCGCGCATATCAAGCGGTGGGATGTAGCCGCGCAGTGGTTTGCGAGTGTCACTGCCGCAATCTGGTGGTTTCAGCCGCTTGCCTGGGTGGCTCGCCGGACGCTGAGGCGGGAAAGTGAACAGGCGTGCGATGCGGAGGCCATTGCTCGCGGGGTTCGTCCTTGCGACTACGCGGCGGAGCTGATTGAGATGGCGCGAAGTGGAGCGCCGGGCAGTGCATGGTCTCGCGCAGCGATAGCAATGGCGCGACCGCGTGACCTGGAAGGCCGCCTCATTCGAATTCTGAACCCGAGTTCCCGTCTTCACGCGCGCAATCGCTCGCTTGCCGCTCTTGCAGCGCTCACTGTCATCGCGCTCACGGCGTCCGCCGTAAGCCTGTCCTCGAAAGAACGAATTCCGCATTTAGGAGGTTTGCTTATGAAAAGAACTCTATTCTCCGGTCTAGTGACCTCAATTGGTCTCTCGGCCGCCACCATCAACGGCTCTGTCTTCGATCCGATCGGCGCGCCCGTTGCCGACGCTAAAGTCTCAATTTCCGAACCGGACACTTCCGTTAAGCAGGAGTCTGTCTCCGCATCGAATGGTAAGTTCACGCTCGACAATCTGCCCGCCGGCCAATATATCTTGAGGATCGAGAAGCCCGGATTCACGCCCTTGCTCCGCGAGTTTACTCTTCAGCAGGGTTCGAATCTGGAGCGCAGCTTCGGCATGCAGGCCGCATCGGTCAACAAGGACGCAGGAGTGGAAAACAAAGACGCGGTGACCATGCTATCGGGCTCAGCAACTGCACGCGTTCGCGTCGGCGGCGAAATGATGCAAGCGAAGTTAGTCACCAAAATCCAGCCCGTGTATCCCAAATCGGCGAAAGCGGACCGTATACAAGGCGCTGTTCTGTTGGACGCGATTGTTCTGAAGGACGGGACGCTTGGAGAAATCAATGTGGTGTCCTCTCCGAGCGATGTTTTGTCCGAAGCATCGCTCGAAGCTGTCAGGCAATGGCGCTATTCTCCCGTGCTGCTCAATGGAGAACCGATTGAAGTGGTTACGAATGTAATCGTTAACTTCACGCTGGTGCAATAGCGGCTCGAGGCGAGACCTGGGGCTGGCCTCCAGTGACGGCTCGGCGGGCATGCGCTGTTACGTTTGGTTGTTACGTTGTTCGGGAATAATTACTACTTTTCCTCGAGCGTGCCCTTGCTCCAGATAACGGAGAGCATCGGGGACTTCACTCAAGCTGAAGCGCCGATCGATAACCGGTGTTATCTTCCCGGTTGACATGAGGTTGCCCAGCGTAGTCAGATCCTCTCGGTTCGATCTCGCCAGAAAGGGGATCAGCTTCTGGCTCACGAACAATGACTGCACCAGCGCTCCGATCAAACGGGCCAGAATACGGATCAAACGAGCGTCGTTTGGCGCCCCGACCATAATTAATATCCCTTTGGGATTCAGCACGCGCCTGCATTCTGACAACGACCGATTTCCTACGGCGTCGAACAGAAGGTCATAAAGTTGCCCGATCCTGGTGAAATCCTCCTGGGTGTAGTCAATGACTCGATCTGCTCCGATGGAGCGAACCATGTCCACATTCGTTGTGCTGCATATACCGGTTACGTTTGCGCCGAACGACTTGGCAATCTGCACGGCGAACGTACCCACGCCGCCCGCTGCACCATTGATCAGAACCTTCTGCCCCGGCTGAAGCCGCCCTTTATCGCGAAGACCCTGCAAAGCGGTGAGTGCCGCAATCGGCACACAAGCCGCTTGCTCAAACGTGACATTATCCGGTTTCATGACCAAGGTTGATTTCATGACTCTCGCCGACTCGCAAGTACACGCATACTCGGCAAATGCCCCACGGCATGTGCCGAACACCGCGTCGCCTGGCTTGAGCTGCGTCACGTTCCCGCCAACCGCTTCAACCTGGCCAGCCACATCAACGCCGAGTTGTTTGATCTTTGGTTTACGCAACCCGAGCAGTAAGCGAACGATGTACGGGCCGCCTCTCATTGTTTTCCAATCGAGTGGATTGACGGAAGCTGCGCGGACTTTTATCAAGACTTCGTTGTTTTTGGGAACAGGCTTGTCGATGTCCTTGACCTCGACAATGTCTGGCGGACCGTATCTGGTGTAAGCGGCTTTCATGCGCTCGCCTGCTCTCTCCATTGTTGAACGTTCACGCCCATCGCGAGGAACCACAGCGACACCGAAGCTTCGCCGAGGAGGCCCAACGCCAGATTATAGGGGGACAGAAAATTTGTGAGCGTCGGTGACAGAAAGGCCAGCCAACACAAACCGGCCAACGCCATCGATGCGCCCAAAATTCGGGGCAGGAAGGTCGACGTGAAGATGAGGTAGCCGATCAGGAAGCAATAGAGCCCGTGAAACCCTATGCCGATGAACACGCCGCGAGGAATCAATTGAAGAAGCTCTAAGATGAGCGCTAAGAAGTTAAAGGATGCCGCGAGCAAAGAGAGGCTCCTGTTCACCGCCTTAAAGATGTCATAGAAGAGCAGCGTCACAGCGATCATGCCGGAGACCTCGATAAGGCCTATAGAGAGGTCCGCTGCGAAACCCGACCTGCCGCGAACGAAGAACTGGGTCAATGCTGCCGTCAATATGACGAGCAGAAAAAGGCCACCGGCAACCCTGGCCTTGATACACGGGGACGCTTCTCGAATCCGGTTCAACATTTCTTAAGTTAACGGAAATGGGGTTCGCCCTACTACAATGGCGGGATGGCGAGGCAAAAACTAGACGAGGAGGAACTGCGTTCCGCCCTGGAGGAGCTTCCCGCCTGGACGGTGAAAGCGGACAAGCTGCATCGGGAATATAAATTTGCCGATTTTCCGCATGCGTTTGGGTTCATGGCAACCGCGGCCGTGCTCATTGAGAAGATAAACCACCATCCCGAATGGTTGAATGTCTACAATCGTGTTTCGGTGGATCTCACGACGCACGATTCCGGTGGAATCACGAACAAAGACGTTGAGCTCGCCCGATTGCTCGATGGCATTGCCCGCGAAAAGGAATGATACCGCTCTTATTCGCACTGCTGCTGGGAAGCTCGTACCCGCAGGTAGACGCGATCATCAATGACGCTGTTCAAACCGGGCTGATCCCCGGCGCCGTGTTGGTGATCGGGCATAACGGGCAAGTCGTTTACCGCAACGCTTACGGGTCACGAGCGCTGATTCCCCAGCGAGAGGCAATGACCGCGGATACGATTTTCGATGCCGCTTCGCTGACCAAAGTGGTCGCAACGACGCCCTCGATAATGAAGCTCTTCGAGCAGGGAAAGATACGGCTCGACGACCCGGTGACGAAGTATCTACCCGAGTTTCAAGGTGGCAAGAGCGACATCACGGTTCGATTGCTGATGACGCACTTCTCCGGCCTGCCGCCCGATGTCGAGCTGGTTCCGAGATGGAGCGGTTATCAAACCGGAATCGAGAGAGCCCTGGCAACCAGGCCGATCGCGCCTCCCGGAGCACGCTTCATCTACAGCGACATCAATTTTGTGCTGATGGGCGAAATTGTGAGACGCCTCTCGGGCGAGACTCTCGCGCAATTCGCCCATGAGCAAATCTTCGAGCCGTTGGGCATGCAAGACACTGAATTTCTGCCGTCTTCCACTCTGGTTCCGCGAATCGCACCGACTGAGATCGACGAAGACACCGGACGCCCATTTCGCGGCATAGTTCACGACCCGACTTCGCGTTACATGGGCGGTATCGCGGGCCACGCGGGCATGTTTACGACCGCCGACGACTTGGCGAGATATGCAGAGATGCTGCTCGGGATGGGACAACGCGAGGGCGTTCGCATTTTTGAGCCGATGACAGTCAAAAAATTCACGGAGCCGGCGAGTCCCGCGGATCAGCCGATTTTGCGAACGCTCGGATGGGATATGGATTCGCCGTTCTCGAGTAATCGCGGTGAGTTGTACCCGATCGGATCATACGGGCACACCGGGTTTACGGGAACCTCAATGTGGCTTGATGAAACCACGAATTCGTTCATCATTTTGCTGACCAATGTCGTACACCCGAAGCGCGGAAAATCGCTAAGCTCGCTGCGATCGAGAGTCGCAACTGCGGCAGCCGCATCCTTCGGGGTCGAACTTCCTGGAACCGTGGCTCTCACCAGCTATCGGGAGACGATTGCCGGGGCCGGGGTGCACCGCGTCGTGAACAGGGATGTCGCGACGGCAACCGGGCTGGATGTGATGGAGCAGGACGGTTTTAGGGAACTGAAGGGCAAACGGATCGCGCTAATCACGAATCAAACCGGCTTGGATCGCGAAGGGCGCCGCAATGTCGATGTGATGCTTGGGGCGGGAATACAAGTCGCGACCCTGTTCTCGCCGGAACACGGCGTCAACGGCACGCAAGATTCAGATGTAGGGAACACAAAGGACCCACGGACGGGCCTTCCCGTGGTGAGCCTGTATGAGCCAAATCGGCGCCGGTTGACGGCCAACCAGATGCAAAATTTCGATGCAGTTGTTTACGATATTCAGGATGTCGGCGCCCGGTTCTACACATATTCGTGCACGATGCTCTACGCTCTCGAAGAAGCGGGAACGGCAAAGAAGCCATTCTTTGTTCTGGACCGTCCAAATCCCATCACCGGCACGCACATTGAGGGTCCGCTGATCGAGAAAGACCTGGAATCGTTTGTCGGATGCTATGACATTCCGCTCCGTCATGGGATGACGTTCGGGGAGTTGGCGACGATGGAGAACGTGGAGCAGCATTGGGGCGCGGACCTGCACGTCATCAAAATGAAGAACTGGGAGCGAGGCGATTGGTTCGACTCGACGACGCTCACCTGGATTAATCCCTCTCCGAACATGCGCAGCTTAAACGCCGCGATATTGTTCCCGGGAATCGCGATGCTGGAGGCAGACACCAACTACTCAGTGGGCCGCGGCACGGATGCCCCGTTCGAACAAATTGGGGCGGACTGGATAAAGGGGCAGGAGCTTGCACACTACCTAAATTCGCGCTTCATCCCGGGGGTGAGAGTGTATGCGACGACATTTCGACCGGTTTCCTCCAATTTTGCGGATAAGAATATCGAAGGAGTTCGCTTTGTGATCACCGATCGTGAAGCTTTCGACAGCACGCGATTGGGAATTGAGCTCGCGGCGGGATTCCAAAAACTCTTTCCCGGCAAATTGGATTTCGAGAAATGCCGATGGCTCATCGGCAGTCATAAAACGGTCGAGGATCTGAAATCGGGCCGTGACGCCAGCGCGATTTGGTCACGTGCGCAGCAGGAGGCGAGTCAATTCGCGGAGAGGCGCCGGCCGTATCTGCTTTACTAAGCCTCAGCAGGCTGAGCGGTATGTTTCGTCTTACTTCCGGGGGGTCTGCCTCGACGTCTGGGCTCCGATGAGAGTTGCTGTAACTCTGCCTGCTGGCCATTTTCAGCCATCGAGACCGCGGCGGCGGCATCTTTGAGCCAGGAAGGCGGACGGCCGCGACGGCGACCCCGGCCTCTAGCCAAGCGTTCCAGCGTAAGGATGGCCTCTTCTATCTGTTCACGCTCCAGGCGCAACTCGGCGAGCATCTTATCTACGTCCAACTTAGTTCCCTCCTGTTCGGGAGACACGCGATCGCTAAATGTCTGATCGTCGCTTACTGCAGGTTTCTGTATCCTAGTAGGATGATTAATCGAAGTTTAATAGGAGTTTGACTGGAAATTCAATAAAACTCAGGCACCTTAAATACGGAATGGTCCTAGTAGTACCAGACAAATTCCTGCCTTAATGTGAAACTGCGTCCCTTTCTACGAAAAGTTTGCCTGAGGCATTTTTCCAGTAGAAATAGCAAGGAACCCCTAAACCCATCAGCGCCAAGCCCATGATGGACTCGCGGGGCCGTGTCCGAATCGTGCTGACGAGGAGGAAAGCCGCGACCGTCACAAATAGTACTGGCACTAAGGGGTAGCCGACAACCCGGTACGGTCTAGCCAAATCCGGTTGTTTTCGCCGCAGCACAAACACCGAAACGGCGGTCATTAAATACAAAATCCAGCTTCCGAAAATCACAAAATTATACAGATCGTCAAACCATCCGCTCAGAACCACTACGCATGACCAGAGACAGAGCATGATCATAGAGTTGCCGGGCGTTTTGTATTTGGGGTGAACCTTTGCGGCTGAGCGGAAGAAGAGGCCGTCGCGCGCCATGGCATAGGGTACGCGAGCGCCTGAAAGAATGGAACCGTTCAGAGCGGCGAATATTGAGATCAAGACTGCGATTGTCACTGCCCCGGCGGCTGCTTCCCCGTGAATTTTCGACATCATCTCAGCCGCCACTCGATGGCTGGAAGCCACCTGTCCCGGAGTTAAAACGTAGAAATACGCCACGTTGATAAGCAGATAAGTCGCGATCACGGCGGAGGTGCCGAGGATGAGAGAGCGAGGCAAATTGCGCTGAGGGTCACGAACCTCGGAGGAGACCATGCTGACATTGTTCCAGCCGTCGTAAGCCCACAATGCGCTGACCATCGCGGCAAAGAATCCGGCGACTCCGCCGGCGGCTGCGATGTGCGATCCAAAGTGCGAGAAATCTCCCTTGCCTGAGAAGATTCCGACGAGAACGAGACCTCCAATCAGCAGCATCTTGACTGCAGTGACAAAGACCTGGAGGTTGCCGCCCGAACGAACGCCGACATAATTCACTCCCGCGAGTATCACGATGACCCCAATCGCAAGCAGTTGGCCATAACGAATTTCGAGCAGGCTGCCTCCCGGCCCGATATGCAAAGGGACGACCAATAGCCGACCGCCGAGCACCGGGAAGAATGCAGTCAAATAGGTATAGAAGCCTGCCGCCAGAGTTGCGATAGAACCGCTTTTGGCAACCCAGAATTGGGTCCACCCGTATAAAAATCCCCATAACGGTCCGTAGGCGGCGCTTAGATAAACGTATTCGCCACCGGCCTCCGGAAGGGCTGCGGCGAGCTCCGCATAGGTGAGCGCTCCAAAGAGACTCAATAGACCGGCTACAATCCAAACCACAAAGAGTTTTTCGACGGATCCGACAAACCGGATCATCGTCGAGGGTACAAGGAAAACTCCGCTGCCGATGACAGTGCCAATGACGATGGATATGGCGCTCCATAAGCCCAGTACGCGCTCCAGTTTTGGTCCCGAGTAAACCCTTTCGACAGGCATTCCGCGAAACTAAACTGCAATCGACTTAGGCAGCGGCCGTTCGCGCAAAATCAGGCCCATGCCGTACCCGGTTACAAAGGTCGCAGCCGACCCTATGAGGACGTACCAGGTGTAGGCAACGTGCGATCGAAGCAGCAAAGTGGCCAGGAAGCCGGCGCTCATTCCCACGATGGCCGACCATTCACCCGGACGTTTGGTCAGCACGCCGAGGAGAAACACGCCCAGCAGCGCGCCATAGAGGACGGATGCGATGGACAGGCCGGCTTCAAGAACCCGGCCCCAATGGCGAGCCGCCAAGCCGACCGAGAAAAGAATCCCGCCCCACAGAACGGTGGCCCAGCGGGCGATGCGCAAATAATAAATCTCGGGGTGATGGGGCCGCAATGGTTTGAAAAAATCCATGATGGTTGTAGACGCGAGCGCGTTCAGGGCAGCGCTTAAATTCGACATGGCCGCAGCCAGGATGGCGGCGATGACAAGACCGGCCAAGCCAACCGGCAAATGAGTCCAGATGAACTCGGGATAGATACGCTCCGGCAGAGCAGAGGCGGGCCGTCCTGTGTCTCTGTAGTAGACATACAGCAGCACGCCAATCACAAGAAACAACGCGAATTGGAAAAAGACGACAATCCAACTGGAGAAGAGGGCCAGCCGGCTGTCGCGCTCATTTCGGGCCGAGAGCAGGCGCTGAACCAGAAGCTGCTCGGTTCCGTGACTTGCAGTAGTCAGGAAGCAACCGCCCAGCAACCCCGCCCAGAAGCTGTAATTACGGTGAAAGAATGCCGCCGAAAGAGAAACCCGAAAATCGAACATCTGAAATTTATGAGCGCTCTCGCCGACAGCCAATACGTGCGGCCAACCTCCCGAAATCAAATGCAGGACGAGAAAAAAGCTAGCGAAGGCGCCAGCGATGTATAAAATCATCTGAATCACGTCGGTCCAGATCACCGCCGTCATCCCGCCTTCAAACGTATAGAACAGCGTGAGGCACACAATGACCGCGATGGAGGCGATCTGTCCAGTCCCGAGGACAATGGAAATCATAATCGAGATTGCAAATACCCGGACGCCTTCCGCCAGCGCCCTGAGCAGAAGGAACGTGCCGGCAGTGAATTTCCGAACGTGCGGCCCAAAACGGCGTTGCATCAATTCGTACGCGGTGAACATCTCGCCGCGAAAGTACTGAGGCAAAAATAAAACCGCAATCACGATTCGGCCCAGTAGATAACCCAGTATGAGCTGCAGGAATTGAAAGTTTCCAGCAAAAGAGAGCGCCGGAGTGCCGATTACCGTGAGAGTGCTGGTTTCCGCCGAAACGATGGAGAACGCAATGGCCCACCAGGGGGCTCCGCGGCTGCCCAGGAAGTAATCCTTCAATGTCTTTTGTTTCTTCCTGAATTGCGCTCCAAACCAGGTAATAAATAACAAATAAACGGCGATGACCGCGAGGTCCGGCAGGCGCATGGAAGGTGGATGATATCATGCGATGACCCACTTCGAAGGGCAGCGGCCCTGAAGGAACAACTTCTGGAAGGACGCATCTAACCTAGTGGAAAGGTTGCGGGTCGGGGAGGTATTCGTTATACTCCGGCTTTGCTTCCAGGATGAAAGAATTAGAATGCCTGTGAGGGAGGTTGTCGTGGAGTTTTTCCTTTTAAGAGCGAGCAGATCCGTCGTGGCGACGAGTGCCATTGCTCTCCTGACCAGTCTGGTCTGTACACCTATCGCCACCGCCCAAGCCGCCGCAACCCAACAGCCAGCGGCAGGACAGCAACCGGCTGGGGCCGCTGGACAGCAACCCGCGACTACCAAGAATTGGAAGGATCGCGCGGAATATGACCTGTATGTCAAGATCACTCAAACCACCGATCCAAAAGCGCGACTGGATCTCCTAAACAGCTGGCAGGACAAGTACCCGACTACCGATTACAACCAGGAGCGGCTGCAGGCGTTCATGGTGACGCTGAATCAGCTCGCAGGTACCGATCCGTCGGTTCGCCAGAAGCTCATCGACAAATGTAACGAAGCCTTGAAGCTGGACCCTAAGAACTTCACGGCTTCTTATTTCATCGCGGTTTGGGGACCTGCGGTGGGGGGAAATAGCCCCGCGCCCGATTTGGCGACCAACGTCGAGACGGCAGCGCACAGCGTTCTCGACTTGGCCGATATGCAGTTTGACGCCTCGAAGAAGCCGGCGAATATGAACGATGCCGATTTCACAAAGGCTAAGAATGCGGTGGTGGCCGTCGCGCACAATGCGCTTGCCTGGGCCGCAATCACCAAGAAGGACAACACGACCGCGGAAAACGAGTATAAAGCAAGCCTGCAGGCGAATCCCGACCAAGGGACGATCTCGTATCAGTACGGCAAGTTGCTCCAGGAAGACAAGAGTGTTCCCGACGATAAGAAGTTTCCGACGGTGCTATTCGAGTACGCCCGAGCCGCTCAATATACCGGGCCGGGGCCAGCTCTATCTCCCGACGCCCGAACAAAGCTGATGGACTACTACAACAAAGCATATAAGGATTTCCACGGCAGTGCGGACGGCGCGGATCAGCTGGCAGCCCAGGCAAAAACCAGTGCGCTGCCGCCGGACAACTTAAGTATCACCAGCCAAGCGGCAATCGCGAACCAACAGGCGGACCAGATGAACCAGAGAATCGCCTCCGACCCTCAATTCAAACTCTGGTACACGATCAAGCAGAGCCTGACGGGCGATCAAGGAGACCAGTTCTTCAACAGCAACGTGAAGGATGCGGAAATTCCCGGGGGCGCTGAAGGCGTTAAGAACTTCACTGGCACAGTGATCTCTATTGACCCGCCGGATCACCCGACGAAAGTGACGCTTGGCGTGGAGGATCCAACGAAGGCCGATGCGACGCTCGAGTTCTCACAGCCGCTTCCGTCATCGGCGCTGGAGAAGGTCAAGATTGGCAGCAAACTGGATTTCTCAGGCGTCGCGGACAGTTATACGAAAGATCCTTACATGCTGACCTTCAAGGATCCGACCGTGCCGGGCGTGCAGACTGCCGCACCGCCTAAAAAAGGCACGAGCAGGAGAAGACCCAGGTAACAAATTCAAAAGCTTCTTAGAAGAAGTTTGTTGAAGACCCGAAAACCGCTGCTGGCGCGCGCGGCTCAGTTTCGGCAGCGCGTGTTTGCAGGCCTGCTCACGCCTACATCTTGTAGCGCCCGAGATCCTCGTCGTTTAGGTTCTCGAGCCACTTACGCAATTCTTCGTTGTTAACTTTCTCGGAAACATTGGATGAGTTTCGCGAGGACTGA
The DNA here is from genome assembly GCA_049582585.1 of Bryobacteraceae bacterium. Lineage (GTDB taxonomy): Bacteria > Acidobacteriota > Terriglobia > Bryobacterales > Bryobacteraceae > Bog-105. Next base: position 17,056 of record JBAUUG010000420.1, read on the forward strand.
AGCACTTTCTCCTCGACATAGATGGGGCAATCGTGCCGCAGAGCCAACGCCAAAGCATCACTCGGGCGAGAATCCACGCTCATCAGCTTGCCGTCCCGCTCGAGCCAGATCAGCGCATAGAAAGTGTCGTCCTTCAACTCGCTGACTACCACTTTCTTTATCGAAGCTTCGAGTCCCATCAGCAGAACCTTGATGAGATCGTGCGTCATAGGGCGAGCCGTAGTTACCTTTTCAATCTCGAGCGCTATTGCGTTGGCTTCGTAAATACCAACCCAGATCGGCAGCACGGAATCGCCGCTGGTGTCTTTCAACACCACAATCGGCATGTTGGTCATCGGGTCCATCATGAGACCGCGAATCTTCATCTCCACTTCCACGTTTGCCTCCGTTGCCACGTTCATCTAAGACTACTGCACGGCGCTGGGGTGCTGAGATACGCTCTCGCCCGCGAGACTGTTCGGACCCGCGCGCGTCACCAACACGCCGCAATACCGGCCCACCAAAGTTCGTCCGTCAGCAGGGGCGGGCAGATTCGAATCGCAAAAATTCAATGTCTTGTTTTGACTTGTGCGCCCAATCCATTGCCCGGTGGCGAGGTTGTAGCCCTCGACATGCACCTCTTCCGTGCGACCGACATAGCAGGCATTGCGCCGGATCTGGATGGCGCGCTGGCGCTCCTGCAGCAGCATAAAGCGCCTGGTCTTTTCTTCCTCCGGAATATGATCTTCGAACTGAAGAGCCGAGGTATTCGGCCGCTTCGAATATTTGAAAATGAACATCGAGTCGTATTCGATCTCATCCGCAAGCCCAAGCGTCTGGTTGAAGTCTGCTTCGGTTTCACCGGGGAAGCCGGCGATGATGTCGGTAGTAATGGCGATGTCGCGCCTGGCGCTCTTAATCCAATCGATGGTGCGCATGTATTCGTCTCGCGTGTAGAGACGTTGCATGCGCGAAAGCACGCCGGTTGACCCGGATTGGACCGGAAGATGGACATGATTGCACAGCGCCGGATTTTCATCGATGGCCTCGACAATACTCTTGACGAAATCACGCGGATGCGAAGTAGTGAAGCGCACGCGGCGAATTCCCGGAGCTTCGGCGGTACGAGCTAAAAGCCGCGCGAAATCACAGCCGTCCGGGGATGGATCGCGATAGCTGTTCACGTTCTGGCCCAGCAACTGGACCTCGGTATATCCCGATTCCGCCAACGACCTGACCTCGCGCATGACGCTGGCGGCTGTGCGGCTGCGCTCGGGGCCGCGCGTAAAAGGCACTACGCAGTAGGCGCAAGCCTTGTCGCATCCTTCAATGATCGTGATGTAGGCCCGATGAGGGTTATCGCGCCGGGTGAACGGGGTGTCGAAGGTTTCCGTGGTATCGAGACTGAGACCGGTCACGCGGCGATTCCCTGCCTCGAGCTGCACCAGCATCTCCGGCAGCTTGGTATAGCTCGCCGAACCCGCGACCAGGCTCACATGAGGAGCGCGCTCGAAGATCCGCTCACCCTCCTGCTGGGCGACGCAGCCTAAAACGCCAAAGACTTTGCCCTTCCCAGCCTCGCGCTTGAATTGCTGCAGACGATTGAAAACCTTCTGCTCCGCTTTATCGCGGATGCTGCATGTGTTGTAGAGAATGAGTTCGGCTTGCTCCGGGCAATCTGCCTGCGTATAGCCCTTCTGGAGCAGCGTGCCGATGACCTTTTCGGAATCATGGGCATTCATCTGACACCCGAACGTCTCGATGTAGAAGGTCTTCATTGTGGGAGAGGCTTTCAGCCGTGCAGCAGCCGCATGAACCAGCCGATGGCGAAGAGCGCGGCTATGAAGCAGCCGAAACAGTAGGCGCCGTAGCGGAGCCGTTCGCGATCAGTCCGCTTGGTGACCACTCCCAGAACGATGCTCGATAAGAGGGCAAAAAGAACTGAAACTTCAAAATGATCGAGGCTGAGTTGCATGGATGAATTATTCCTTCTGGCGCGTGGCGATTTCGTATGCATCGACCATTGCCAGGATGTTCAGGAGTCCGGCGGCGACCAGGAATTTCGACCCGTAGTCAGCCGCATGACCGGGTTGGTCGGGAGCTGCATAGCCAAGCCAGACAGCGACAAAGTAAAGCAGTCCGGCGGCCACATCGCCGAGGAATCCGCCGTACTGGATGGCTCTCGAGAGAAGATCGCCCGCGCCTCCAGGCTGAAACATAGGGCCGCGCATAAGTAAACCGATGGCGAATGAGGCCAGCACGGCCGCGAACACAATGGCTCCACGCCATCTACGCCCCAGCAGCAAATGACCCGAGCCCGGGATGAGCCAAGCGAGAACAACCGTGAGTACAGGCGAGCGTACGGGCGCGGAACCGCCCGCGGCGGCCGAGATGGGTGGCATTAACTTGATTTTAACCGCAGCGTTATTGCGAAGGTTTAGAAAACGATTCGGCGCGCGGTAGTTAAAGCGGACGCCGGCTGCGGTGGTTCGCTGACCAGGGTTGCCAGAAGCTCGCGAATCCGCTCGATTTGATCGGGCTTGACGATCAGGTAACGGCAGTTCCCCTGCGGATCGGGCGTGAAGATCGTGGTGTTCTTAGGGCCGAGCCGCACATGTCCTGGAGGCGATAGCTCGAAATAGCCGCGATCGGAGCGAATTGCCTCGAGCACCGCCGTCGGATCCCAGGCCGGATGATCCTCCGGTTTTTTGACGTATATCCGATACGCTTCAGCGATGGGATGATTATCCGTGTAAGCGAAATCTTTCTGAATGCTTTGGTAAGGGTAGGTGACGAGGAGACCTATCTCAAAACCGCTGAATATCATGGGGGTGGGCCACTGCCCAAGCAGAGTTCTGGCGGAATCAGGATCTGTATAGACGTTGTACTCCGGTTTTGGCTCCGCGAAGTTCCCGGCCATGAGGCAAAGCAGTTTCACTTTTCGCTGAACCAGATCGCGCCCGCCCGTCGTTTTCAAAAGGCGAGCCAGGTTCGTGCTGAAGCCAATTTGCGCAATGGTCACGGAATGATCCGGCTGATCGGAAAGGATGTGCGTCAGTAATTGGACCGCTTCGGGAGCTTGCGAGCCGTCTTCTAAACGATGTGGGTAAACGTAATGACCGCCCGAATCGCGCCGCTGAACCGGGATCTCAAGCATGGGCGAATCGTCGCGCGTTTTTCCTTTATGGACAACGCCGATCGGGATGTCAGGGCGGCCATAAAACCTGTCGACGAGATCGACGAAAGGAGCGGCGTAGCGGTTGTCCTTGGTGATTGTGACCGCGAGCAGCCGCACTTCAGCGCGATTTTCAAGCGCATGAATCATAGCGAGGGCAAGGGCGTCATCGACGTCATTGCCGATATCCGTATCGAGAATAAGGCGGACGGGTTCTGCCCCGTACACGGAGCGATGAGAGAAACAAATAAGCGCAACAAGCGCTAGGGAAAAGCATCGAAGCATGTGCTTGCCGGTGATAGTAGCACGGCTGGATTACAATGGTGAGCGTCACCCTCCTTTGCGGATGTGGCGGAATTGGCAGACGCGCTAGATTCAGGTTCT
>JBAUUG010000421.1:0-1511 GCA_049582585.1 Bryobacteraceae bacterium
CGAAAATAGTGCTCCGTAGGAGCGGAGTTGTCAAGCAACGGGGCCTCTCAGCGGCCCCTGTCAGTTGCCTTATCAATGATGATGGAAGTCGAAGAGGTTCCCGTCATCACCCGGCGCGCCAGGGAGACGGTCGCCGCAGATAGCAACACTAAAGACCTACTGCTCCCCACCGCTTTTCAAGCCCAAAATGAGCCCATCACATGGAATTCGGGAAGCCGTTCACAGACGTTGAGCAGATACTAGTGCGGCACGGTTCAGCTGGCATACTCTGTTATCCCGAGGGAGACGCGTCCTTGGCTACAGAATCTGATCCCATTCTTGCTGCAGAGCCGCCGAATCCGGTATCACCTCCACCATGGGCCGGGATTGATCGCAAGCGCCTTTTCCTATGGGCCGGCATCGGTTTCGGCATCCCCGCGATTCTTATCTTCGGATTCCATCTGCTGGGAACTCCGAATCGATCCGTTCTAACCGTCCAAGCCGAATTGCCGATCAAAGGGCTGATGGTGTTTTTTATCGCGCTGGCGACTGTGGTCGTTGCGCATATCGAAAAACGCTCGCTTGCCGAATATGGCATTCCCCTTCGACAAGCATTCGGACTGAGATTCTGGGAGGGCTCGATCTGGGGCTTCGCCATGCTGTCGGCAATCGTTCTGCTTCTCTGGGCTTCCGGTCACTTTCAGATCGATTCTGCGGCCCTCACCGGACGGGAGATTCTTCGCTGGGGGCTCGCCTGGGCCGCGGCGTTTCTCGCTGTTTCGTTGAACGAAGAGCTAGCCTTTCGCGGATACTGGCTCTTCACCATGTCCCGCCGGATGCGTTTCTGGCCGGCGGCGCTATTCCTCTCTGCCATATTCGGCGTCGCGCACCTCGGCAATCACGGAGAAAACGTGCTGGGCATTCTGCAGGTAGTTGTGACGGGCCTGCTGTTTTGCCTGATGATCCGGCGCACGGGCACTCTCTGGTTCGCCATCGGATACCACGCAGCCTGGGATTGGGCGGAGACGTTTTTCTACGGCACGCCTGACAGCGGACTTCTTGGGGTTGGCCGGTTCCTGAATTCGTCTGTACGGGGACCCGATTGGCTCACCGGAGGCTCGGCAGGGCCGGAAGGCAGCATCTTCGCAATCGTTGTTTTGCTAGCCTGTGCTGGGCTGATCCATCTGCGCTTTCCGAAAGCAATCTACCCAGATCGACCAGCGTAAGCGTCGAACGAAGGACTTTGGCGTACATCTGAATCGAGAACGAAAGGCGGGAACTGTAAAGGTTCCCGCCCCGTTTGCGGCCGTTCCAATCGTGCGGTCAAAAACGCCGATCCGCTCTAGCCTTCCAACTCATACCTCAGAAGAAGACGGTGCCCGGCGTGAAGGAAACGCCTCGCAGGACTTCTCCGAAGCCGGCTTGTCGCACAGGGAAGAATCCTTCCTCGGAGGCAACCGTGGGGTTCGTGTTCTGTACTTGATCGAACACAACAACCAGTTGATTGGGATCAGCGCCCTGATCTCCATTTC
>JBAUUG010000422.1:0-2246 GCA_049582585.1 Bryobacteraceae bacterium
GTGGCCTGAATCACCCCATTCGGCGAGCTGCCGTCCGTGCCGTCGAAGCTGTGCAGGACGGTCTGTGTGCCGCCTGGGGCGATCTTGAAGACCGTGCCACAACCATCTGCGCAGTTGCCGCTGGCTCCGCCCTCGACTGTTGTCCCGTAGAAGTTCCCATTGGTGGCCTGAACCAGCGCCCCTCGGGGCGACTCGCCATCCGTGCCGTCGAAGCTGAAAAGCGACGTGAACGACGTTGGTGTCTTAGCCGAGCCAGTGTCGGACGCAGTCCGGTCAGCACTCGGCATGCCTGACCGACCGGTGTAAGGGGCGGATAGCGCGCCACATGAGGCGAGAGTGAAAGCCAACACGACGCTGGTGGTGAGAAGTGCAACTCGAAACATTAAGCCATCGCCTTTCTGATTGTTGTCCAAGCGCGAAGCTTACTTGAAGAGTGTGAGGAAAGAATGAAAACAGAAAAGTCGGTTGCTGTGGCTGCCCTCTGTCAGTATTGCGTGAGACCACCTGAACGGACATAATTACTGAGGGTCACGGCGCCCGGCCAGGTTGACGGCTGGATATCACCAAGCGGCACGGCCCGCAAAAGTGGACCTACTACTACCTCTTACGTTGTCGTCGACATCTTCAGCCGCTACATCGTGGGCAGGATGATTGCCGACCGCGAAAGCTCCGAGCTAGCGCGCACGCTGCTTTCCGAGACGATCGCTAAAGGGAGAGTAGACCCGACACAGCTCATCATCCATGCCGGTCCGGCAGCTCGATGACTTCGAAGCCCGTCGCGTTCTTGTTCGCCGATTTGGGCGTCACCAAGAGCCATTTACGGCCTCACGTCAGCAACGACACAAACGCAAGTTATTGATGGTAGCGCCAAACGGGAGTCGAACCCGTGTATCGAGGTCCCGGCCGCTCCCGTCGATTACCGGAAACTCCCTTCCTGTACGGGGTTTCGCGTTCTTGAGTCCCGCCTAATCCCGTCGAATTCCCGCGAGTTTTGCGGAATCCGTTAGATGGCCGTTAGAGGAGCAGGCGCTTTGTTCTCGGTGGATCGAGCTTGTAACGCTGCCTTCATAATGCTGCCTTCACGGAAAGAGCCAGGGCAATCGTACCATCGTTTGTCGTCTCCGATAATCGACGACTCGCAAAACGGTTCGCCGTGGGGAGAACAATGGGGATAAGGTGGCTTAACGCGCGGGCTCCCCATCACCGACGCGAACGTACCGCCGCCCGTGACGATCTCAAGCAGATCGCTCGCCCATTTCCCACGAAACATGTTCGCGATGACGTTGACCTGCCGAATCACAACAAAGGCCGCCGCGGCAACACATTGCTATGGATTGGGCAGGACCTTTCAAATAGAAGCAAACCTCGTTCACCGGCGGCGATGCTGTTTAAGAACTGAAACACCGATACGACAACGAAGAGCAAAACCGTTGCGAGCAGCACTGGCATAAAATCAAGGCGCATACCTTCTTAACGCCCGAGCGGGCAGTTTGGACGCACGGCCGGCGGAAACTTTTATGCAAATGCGTTCACATCGATTACGGCCTGGGCAAAGGCCTGCGGCGCCTCTTGTGGCAGGTTGTGACCTATGTTTCCGGTGAGAAGCCGGTACTCATACTTGCCGGAGAACTTTCCGCGATAGGCTGCGGCCGGTGGATGTGCCGCACCGTTTGCCGCTCCCTCCATCGTGATCGCAGGTACGGCAATGATAGGACCTTCGGCAAGTCGCTTTTCTAGCTGATCATACTTTGACTCGCCTTTCGCTACGCCGATGCGCCAGCGGTAGTTGTGAATCACGATCGCGACGTGGTCTGGATTTTTAAACGACGCGGCCGTGCGTTCGTAGGTGGCGTCGCTGAAGTTCCATTTCGGCGAGGCGGTCTTCCAGATCAGATGGTTAAAGGCATAGAGGTTTTTCCGGTAGCCTTCAAGACCGGTCTTCGTGGCGAAATAATACTGGTACCAAAATGCATATTCTGCTGCCGGCGGCGACGGCATGCTATTGGCGGCGGGACTGCCGATGAGATAACCGCTTACGGAGACAATGGCCTTGCAACGCTCCGGCCAGAGCGCGGCAATAATATCGACGGTCCGCGCTCCCCAATCGAACCCGCCGAGGATTGCCTTGTGGATCTTAAGCGCATCCATGAGCGCGATGATATCGAGCGCGACCGCCGATTGCTGACCGTTCCGGAACGTCGCACTTGAAAGAAACGTCGTCGAGCCGTAGCCGCGCAGATACGGCA
>JBAUUG010000423.1:0-1911 GCA_049582585.1 Bryobacteraceae bacterium
GGAAATGTGAGTTTATCCATTTCCATGACGAATTGAAAAACATCGCCGCCGGCATCGCATCCGAAACACTTATAGAACTGCAGAGCGCCGTGGACGTTAAACGATGGTGTTTTCTCCGAATGGAACGGGCAAAGCCCGACGTAGCGCCCGGCGCCCGAGCGCTTCAGCGGTAGATACTGACCGATGACGTCAACAATGTTCAGCTGACTTTTGAGCTGTTCAGCAAAGGACATCCGGGTGAAGTTGTCGGGGGGGTTTCTTTAGATTAGCAATTGAGCGACCCGCACACGTGCGTCGGACCCAAGCCGCTTGCTCACGCGCGCGGTTCAGCGACGAGACCTCGATCGCGCTAATGGGCTTTTAGGGCGGCATAGACACTGCGCACAAATGCGTCGGGAGACACGCGGCCGCGGCCCCAGCGCGCGTCGAACTCCGCGGTCGGATGCTCGGCCAGCACTTGATCTTCCGTTTTGCCGGCTTCAATCATGTGCTGGACACTGTCGCGGACGCTTGTGATCATTTGGCAGAAGGCTTGGAGATCGCCGCCGTTCGTTACTTTGCCACGCGCGGGCAGGACACGGACCGTATTGCGCGCCCATGGGCTGAGCATTTTGACGAAGCCGTCCAGCTTGCCGCTTTGTTCGGCGCTGATTTCGGGGTAGCCGTCGCCGGGAAATACTTCGCCGAAATACAACAAATTAGCGATGTGAAAATGCACCAGAGCGTCCGCATTGCTATAAGCGGACGCTTGATGGACGACATGAATCGCTTCCCCATTTACGTCAAATGTCAAGACCTCTGAGAATGCGATGCGCGGGCGGTCGACTCCGAGTTGTACCAAGCGCGGCGGCAAAGGCACGGATGGACCCATCCTGTGTCCGCCGAGACGTTCGAGCGCATTTTCCTGCATGGCGACGAATGCTCCGCGCGCGCCCCAGCCCGCGTCGCCCTCGGAATGAGCCGTATCTTGCGGCGCGATGACGACGTAACGCACGGGAGACTTCGTTCTCTTCGCAAGAATGCCGCTGATTTCCGCAGTGCTCGCGAGCGACGGCGTTCCGATCAGCAAAGCGCCGTCGGGACCAACTGAGGCGATGACGTTGCCGGAGCTGGTTGCGAATACCATCAGGCTCGAATTGATTTCGGTGACAGTGACGGCGTCGCCGGCACGGAGTACCAACGAGACGAGGAGAATGGCGGAAAGAGTTCTCATCTCCGAATTGTCCTACTTAGCCGGATTGGCATAATGGCCGCAGCGAATGGGTTTAAAAGAGTACGCGCGCAAACGGCACTTTGAGAAGACACCGGAGCCAAAGCCTGGAGAACCGGAGGCAAGGGGAGCGGGACGCGGCGGATTCTTCTGCGTTCAGCGGCATGACGCAACTCGGCTGCACTACGATTTCCGATTGGAAGTGAATGGAGTGCTGGTCAGCTGGGCTGTTCCCAAAGGGCCAAGTCTGGATCCAGCTCGTAAGGCGCTCGCCATGAAAGTGGAGGACCATCCGCTCGACTATGGAACGTTCGAAGGCAACATACCGAAAGGAAACTACGGCGGGGGCAGCGTGATGCTGTGGGACAAGGGCACCTATGAGGTTCTCGGGGAGGCTTCCGCGCAGGAGCAACTCGACCGCGGCGATTTTAAATTCGAGCTGCACGGCGCCAAGCTGAAAGGCTCGTTCGCGATTGTGCACATGAAGCACGCGGGCAAGGGGAACGAATGGCTGCTGATCAAGAAAAAAGACGAATTCGCGACGCCGGGCTATGATATCGATCAATTCGCGTGGAGCGTGAACACGAAGCGCACGCAGGAGGAGATCGCCGAAAACGTAGATCCGGTGGCGATAGCGGATCTGCCCGGTGCGCGAAAAATGGCCGCGCCCGCGCATTTAGAACCGATGCTCGCCACGGCCG
>JBAUUG010000424.1:0-2554 GCA_049582585.1 Bryobacteraceae bacterium
GCATCATCACGGAAGTGATGAGCGATAGCGATGTCGAGATGGTGGCCGAATATGCGGATATTTTGCAAATTGGCGCGCGTAATATGCAGAATTTCGCGCTGCTGAAAGCATTGGGAAAGGCGACTCGGCCGGTGATGCTGAAGCGCGGCTTGAGCTGTACCATCAAAGAATTGCTCATGTCTGCGGAGTACGTCGTGGCCCACGGAAACCCGAATGTAATCTTGTGCGAGCGCGGCATACGAACCTTTGAGACAGCCACGCGAAACACCTGCGATATCACGGCCGTAGCGCTGCTAAACGAGCTGTCCCACTTGCCTGTCATGCTTGACCCGAGTCACGCGACGGGCAAAAGAAGCTTGGTCCCGGCTTTGTCGAGAGCTGCCGTCGCGATCGGCGCCGACGGCCTCATCGTAGAGGTGCATCCGCAACCCGAAAAAGCCGTCAGTGATGGCGCGCAATCGCTTACCTTTGACCAGTTCGCCGCAATGATGGAGGAGCTTCAGCCGTATATCCGGCTTTGGGATCGCGCGCGAGCCGCTGAGCTGGCGACGGCCTAGGGCGGCAACGGGCTTGCGCGTCAGATTAAAACCCTGGGTGTTCGTGACGCTGCTCGCCATTGCGACAGCCGCGATTCTGTTTGGAATTTATCGTTACCGGCATCGCTTCGTGCGGTCGAGCACGGACATGCTCGCACTGCTGCCCGATGGGGATCGAACCGTGTTCTTTGCGGATTTTGCGGCATTGCGTCATGCCGGGATGCTGAGCTGGATAGCCGGATCCAAGGCAGCCGAAGAGCCCGAGTATCGGGAATTCATCCGGCAAACACATTTCGATTACGTGAAGAACATCGACGCCATCGCCGGCGCCGCCGATCCTGCGCAAGCATTTTTCGTCGTGCGCGGACGCTTCGATTGGTTGCTGCTGCGCGCCTATGCGGAGAGGCATGGCGGCAACTGTTCGGACAACTTCTGCAAAGTGCAAACCACCACGCCCGGGCGCTGGGCCTCGTTTTTCGTAATTCAGCCGGATGTAATCGGCTTGGCGCTGAGCGGTAACTCTTCGGCGGCAAATGCGCTTCGACCGTACGGGCATGGACGTTTTCAGCCCGTTTCAGCGCGTCCGGTTTGGGTGAAGGTCTCCCGAGCCCTGCTCAAGAATCCGTTGGGTCTTCCGTTGCCTCTACGCATTTTCGCTATAACGCTTCAGTCCACCGATCGTGTTGTGCTGTCGCTGGCTTCGGCCGCCGAGAACTCGCAAGCTGCGTTCAGTCTTGAGCTGGAGGCCCAATGTCCCAGTGAAGCAACTGCTGAAACCACGCGGAATCAGTTGCAGATTGAGACCAAAATGTTGAAGCTGGAGTTGGCGCGGGAGCATCAACCCGCGAATCCGGCTGATTTGACCGGCCTGCTGACATCGGGAACGTTTCAGGTGCTGAACAGAGCCGTTGTGGGAAGCTGGCCGGTGCGGAAAGAGCTGTTGAGGACACTCGAGCAGTGATCCTGCTGCGCGCTGCTCTAACCTAGTAGTAAGCCTAATGTCGACCAGTGTTTTAGATCTGCCGCAGGTCGAGGAGTTGTATCGCACTTTGGAGCAGAAGGTGCGGGCGCTCCGGCCCAAGGAAGATTTGAGGGGCCTCGATCGGGCCTATCGCTTCGCGGCTGAAAAACACCAAAAACAGCGGCGCAAATCGGGCGAGCCCTACATGACTCATCCGCTGGCCGTGGCGCACATCCTGGCTGACATGCAAATGGATCTGGTGTCGCTCGAAACTGGGCTGCTGCATGACGTGCTTGAAGATACAAGCGCTACGCCGGAAGAAATCAGAGAACAGTTCGGCGAGGACGTCGCGCGATGCCTGGACGGCGTCACCAAGCTGAGTAAGATCAGCCTGGCCAATCGAGAGGACCGGCAAGCCGAGAGCCTGCGCAAAATGCTGCTGGCGATGACTGGCGATATTCGCGTGATCATCGTCAAGCTCGCCGACCGGCTCCATAATATGCGAACTCTTGGCTCCCTCTCGCGCGAGCGCCAGGCCGCCATAGCCCAGGAAACCCTCGATATCTACGCGCCCATTGCTCACCGGCTTGGCATGGGCAAAGTCCGAGGCGAGTTGGAGGATCTCTCTTTCGAAGCGCTGCAGCCTGAGGCCTCCGCTGATCTGGCGCGAGAGATTGATTCCAAGCGGCATGAATATGAAGAGTGGCTGCGGCAAGTTCAAACGCAGATCGAACAAAAGCTGGCGCGCGAGAACATACCTGCCCGTGTTCAGGGCCGCGTAAAGCGCGCCTTTTCCGTCTATCAGAAGCTGAAGCGGCAAAAGATTACCCTCGATCAGGTCTACGACGTCTTGGCGGTCCGCATTGTCACCGATTCGGTCAAGAACTGCTACGCAGCGCTGGGAGTGATTCACAACGAGTGGCATCCCATACCGGGACGCATCAAAGATTTCATCGCCATGCCGCGGCCGAATTTGTATCAATCCCTCCATACCTCGGTGATCGGGCCTGCTGGCGTCACCTTCGAAATCCAAATTCGAACCGAAGAGATGCACAAG
>JBAUUG010000425.1:0-9630 GCA_049582585.1 Bryobacteraceae bacterium
GTATCACAGAAGCTTTCAAGGACATATTCGCGCCAGGCATGCGGATGTCCACGCGAAAGCAACCGCTTTTTCACGCCCGAAGATTCACCCAATGCTCCCCTCGCGCCGTGTTTGCATTCGAATGCGAGAAGCTCGTCAAACTCACGCCGTACCGCATTTCCCAGACGAGCCCAAACGAAATGGAAGATCTCGTGGACTAGAATCAGCCGAAACGTTTCCGGGTCGCCGAGTACCTCCGTTTCCACAACGATGCGGCGCTGCCGGATGAAGCACGCGGCGTAAACTGAGGCGCCTCGCTCCGGCCGCTCCGACAACAACTCGCCTCGATAAGCCGTCAATCGCGGCTGGGCACAAAGAGAAATTGGATTCCCGGCCAGTTCCGGAAGCTCGGCGAGAATGTCTTCAACCAGACGCCCGTTTTTATTGCGCCGGAGGCTTGCTTTGCGGCTGCGCGGAAGGCGCCGGGCTTGGCTTTTGGAGCGTGGGAATGTTAGGATTTGGACGATTACCGGCACTGAAGAAATCAGGGTCCTGGACCTGTATCTTGTATTTGTCGAATTCCTGCTTAAGCAGGATGCCTCCCCGAGCTTGCTCAAACGGCTGCTTGGTACGGCTCTCCATCTTGAAGATGTAGAATCCGTTTTGCACTCGGACCGGCTCCGAAACTTGCCCCGCCTGCAGCTTGAATATCGCTGTTTTCACATCCTCCGGAACGTTCGGGCTCTCACGCGAGAGCGTCCCTAAATCGCCGCCCCGCGCCGCCAATTGCGTGTTGTCGGAATCGGTACGCGCTAGCGCAGCGAAATCTGAGCCGGTTTTGATTTTCTTCTCCAGATCGTCTGCCTTTTGGTGCGCCTGTTCCTCAGTCTTGGTCGCACCACCCGCCGATGCTGATGCGGGCGTACCGGGAGGCGAAAACGCTATGAAGATGCCGCTTACCTTCGCTTGATCGAACTCGTCGGGATGTGCGTCGTAATACTGTTTCGCGGTATCGGGCGTGGTTCCGGCGCCTTTCGTCAGCCGCTCAATGTAGGCTTGCGCCAGGATGTTCTCTTTATTGAACTGAAGCTGGCCCTTCCAGGGTTCCTGTTGATCGAGGTTCAGCTTTGCTGCTTGTTGGGAGAATTGCTGGATGATGTAAACCCTCTCCAACAATGTCTGGAGACTCGGCACATTGCGCTTTTGATCCGCAGGCACACTCTTCAACAAATTGACCGCCTGTTCCGCCGTGATGGGCTTGCCGTCTATGGTGGCGACCACACGCTTCGGATCCTGTTGCGCGATAGCTTCAGGTCCCCGCGGCTTCAATTGCGGCGATGCGGCAGCGCCGGGCGATGTTTGTGTCGCCTGTGACGGGGTGGCCGGAGCAGGCGCCACAGGGGCAGCGCTTTGAGACGTTCCCTGGCACCATGCGGTCGCAGCGCAGAGAACAAACGGGAGTAAGAGCACACTACTTTTCATTCAGATATAGACTCGATACCCCCAAGTTTATCACGGCAAGCCTGGCCTACTCGACCACCGAGGCTCTCTTCAAACCGGCCATCCCCTTAGTCTTTCCATCCGCGCTGATCTGTATCTTATTGACTACTTGTATCGCGCCGGCCGTCCGCGCCATTCGCGTAGCCGATCCTTTGTGTTGCATCACGCTGGTCGTTCCCTCCCAGGTGACCACCCCATGCAGCACATGAAATCGGAACCCGTCTTTACCGATTTTGGATTTCGCCAGCTTCACACGAATGGCAGCATCGATCTGTGAATCGGTGAGAGTTGCACGCTGGGCAGTCGTAGCACGAGGTGGAGTGCTCGCATGGGCCGAGATCGTCAGTACCCCAGCCACGCTCCCCGCCGCCAGCAATAAAGCAAGTAAGTGACGCATGAACGCCTCCTTGTTCCATCAGGTTAGTGGCGGCGGCGGCGTATAATTCGCAAATGGAATCGAACAGCCGAAGAGACTTTCTCCGCGCCACCTCGCGAGTTGCCTCATCCAGCGCGATCGCGCTAACCGCCGCTTCGTACTCCCGAGTTCTGGGGGCAAACGAAAACGTCAATTTGGGGGTGATTGGCGTAGGAGATCGCGGTACCTGGGTGATGAGTCTGTTCCAAAACCGCCCGGGGGTTCGCGTCGTCGCCGTTTGCGATATCTATGGCGAGCACATCGCTTCCGCCAAGCAAAAAGCGCCCGAAGCCAAGGAATTCAGCGATCATCGCAAGCTGCTCGACCTCAGAGAGGTTGACGCTGTCCTGATCGCGACGCCCGACCACTGGCATTCCATCATCGCCATCGATGCCCTGAACGCCGGAAAAGACGTTTACGTCGAAAAGCCTCTGACGCGCAGGATTGACGAAGGTCCGCCCATCGTGAAAGCGGCTCGCGAGAACCATCGCATCTGCCAGGTCGGCATGCAGCAGCGCTCCGGCAAGCACTATCTCGAAGCCAAAGAAAAGTACTTCGATTCGGGCAAACTGGGCGCAGTCACGTTAGCCCGAACCTGGTGGTATGGAAACGGCGCACATCTCCGCAAAGCGCCCGCATCCCTGCAGACCCAGCCGAAAGATCTCGATTGGGCGCATTTCTTAGGTCCGGTGAAGTGGCGTGATTACGACCCGCAGCAATATGCGAACTGGCGCGCTTACCTCGATTTCGGTGGCGGGCAAGTGACCGATCTATTCACCCACTGGATCGACGTGGTCCACATGTTCATGGGCAAGGACATTCCCTTTTCTGCGTCGGCCGCAGGCGGAATCTACAAATACCGCGATGGCCGCACTGCGCCCGATACCATCAACGTCCTGCTGCAGTATCCGGACCCGCATGAATTCACGGCAACCTTCGAAGCAACCCTGGTTCCGGGCATCAAGGGCGAGGGAATCGAGATGTGTGGAACAGACGGAAGACTTTGGATTGACCGCTCACGATACGAATACTATCCGACTGGCTCGAAAGAGCCCGCTGAGGTTGTGAAAGCCGAGGCGCTTCCCGGCACTCGCGATTCGCTTACGCAAGATCATGTGAACAATTTCCTGGAATGTCTTCGATCCAGAACCCTGCCCAACGGCGATGTGCTGATCGGCCACCGCTCGGCCCAGGCTTCGCATCTCGGCAACATCTCGTATGAGCAGAGGCGGCGAATCGATTTCGACATCACCGGAGAAGAAATCCTGCCGCTGTAAAGGAAGCCCAGGGGCACCTTACAGGCTGATCCGCTTCTCTTTATGCCGGCTCAAGTACCAGCACGGACTGTCGCCCATGTGCGGAAACAGAGCGTGAACGCAGGTCTCGTCCTGAGGAGCGTCGACAAGAAACTGCATTTTGCCGTCTTTCTGCGGCACTGCATAGTAGGGCTGCACTGTGACTGTGCCGTAGGGCTGACCGTTCGTCGCGATGCGGAAACGCAGAACCAGATAATCGCAGGCGTATGCCGCCGCAATTGACAAGGCAAGCACCAGGAACGCGCGTTGCAGAAAGCGCTTTATGATTTCGCGCCCTGTTCTACTCCTTTGTGCGATCCCGCTGCGTGGCGGATCACCCATTTGGAATGGCGGATGCCAGATCCGGCGAATGCAGATGAATGAGGCCGCGGCGAAGCGCGATGGTGACCGCGTGCGTCCGATCCTTCGCTCCAAGCTTGCTTAAAATGCTTTGCATGTGAGCTTTTACCGTTCCGGGAGCGGTCCCGAGCACGTCGCCCACTTCTTTATTCCCAAACCCGCGAGCGACCAGACTGAGCACTTCAATCTCGCGTGGGGTCAGCGCAAAATCCGGGAAAAAACCGTTCAACTGCTGCGAAACTTCTAGAGGTATGAAGCGCTTGCCTGAATGAACGGTACGAATCGCGCGTATCACCTCCGTGTGTAACATCTCTTTCAACAGATAGCCTCGTACACCGGCTTCGAGGGCCCGGTAAATATCCTGGTCCCCGTCATAAGACGTTAGAACAATGATCTTGGCGCTGGGGCACTCGGCGCGAATCTCGCGCGTCGTTTCCACTCCCGATTTGTCCGGCAGGCGCAGGTCCATCAACGTAACATCCGGCCGCTGAGTACGATGCAGACGAAGCGCGTCTTCGCCCGTATTCGCTTCTGCAACCAGATCGAGGCCCGGCTCCGTAGACAGAATCGCGGCGATTCCCTTCCGCACCAGCTCATGATCGTCAACCGTCAGTATGCGAATCGCCGGTCCAGTTTCCAACGGAGCCACCTAACTTGTCTGATGTTCAAAGCGGGGTTCCGCGTTACTCCCGGACATGCCTGGCGAAGCAAGCGCAAAGCGGATTAGGACCGTCGTGCCCATCTCAGGCGCGCTGCGAACCGTCAGTTCAGCGCCGATTTCCCGGGCTCGCTCACGAATGCCAAGCAGGCCAAAGTGACCGTACCGCGCTTGATCGAGGCCCGTTGAAAATCCCACGCCATCGTCCGCGAGTGTTATCTCTAATTGGCCGTTTTCGACCGCGGCCCGGATCTCCAGTTTCCTGGCGCGTGCGTGCTTGACCGTATTCGAGACCACCTCCTGAATAATGCGGAGGAGCTCATATTCCGCTTCGGGCTGCCCACTCAGCGAAATCGGCTGCAGCTCTAATGAAAGCGAGATGCGCTGCTCCGTAGTCGCTTGGCGCGCAAGCATTGCAATTTTCTCAGAAAAACTAAGTGCGCCTGTGCTGTCTGTTCTCAGACCCCAAACCGACTGTCGCGCCTCCCTCGAGCAAGTGCCTGCGTCTTTGATAATCTCCTCGAGAAACTGCTTCTCCTTGGAAGCCGGAAGCCGCTTCCAGAGCGCCTGGAGCTGCATTGTAATGCCCGACAATCCTTGCAGCAGCGTATCGTGCAGCTCGCGCGCGATGCGGCTGCGCTCTCCGAGAACAAGATCGAACCTGTGCTGTAACCGTCGAATTCGCATGCGATATCCAGCCGCGATTGCAATTCCGATCGTCACCGCCAGCAGCGGAAAGAACCAGACCCGCTGATAAAACTCTGGCGTAATCGTGAAATAGAATGAGGCTGGTTGCTTGCTCCAAATGCCATCCGCATTACGGGCCATCACCTCGAACCGGAACTGGCGCGGCGGCAGATTCGTAAAAAATGCTTCCCTCCTGACGCCCGCGTCCGTCCACGTTTTGTCATAACCGCGAAGAATATACCGGAACGAAACCTTCTCCGGAGAAATGAAGCTGAGTCCCGCATATCGAATCTCGAGATTCTTTTCGGAGGGTCTCAGATCGATGTCTTGTTGAGGATCGACACGCCGGCCATTGATGAAGATCGCCGTAATCTGAGCGGGTGGAGGAATGTCGTTCTTCAGCAGATGATTGGGGTCGACAACCACCAGGCCATTCGTGGTTGAGAACCAAAGACGGCCGTCGTGCGTTCGGCAGGCAGCGGGCTGGACTCCGGACTGGCATTCAAATCGAAGCTGGCCGGTACTGAATGGAACACTCGTCACGAAACGTGTCTTCCCATCGGCGAAATCGTCCAGCTCTTTTTGGCTCACGCGAAAAATGCCTTTGCTCGACGCCATCCAGAAATTTGAATTGTCGTCCCTGACTATACTGTAGATGCGATTATCGTAGAGCCCGTCTTTGACGTGAACGTGGGTAAAGGCGCCATTCTGCCATCGCAAGAGACCGGACCCCAGAGTTCCCATCCACGCCGAATGCCGGACGTGATCTAGAAAGTAACAGTCCACCGGGCGCGCCGCGCCGGGCGAAGAGCTCTCGACAAATTTATCGCGCATCGAATACAATGCCGGAGCATCCGTGCTCACGAACAGCCGGATGGTGTGGCCGCCCGCCAGAGCCACAATCCCGTCGGACTCGGAGTGACGCTCAAACTTCGTACCCGTGAAGCGATCGAGACCCTTATCCGTGCCCGCCCATAGAGTGCCCTGCACATCTTCAGATAACGCGCGAACTTCAGCTCCGGAAAGCCCGTCCTTTCTGGTGTACGACGCGATCACAGCGCCGTTTCTCAGCCGGTTCAAGCCTCTGCTCGTTCCCACCCACAGATCGCCGGCCTTATCAAGTTGCAAACTCAGAATGGTGTCTGAAAGCAAGCCGTTCCGGGTGGTGACCGCGCGAAAACGCCGCCCATCGAAGCTGTTCAGCCCCCGGTCTAGCGTGCCGGCCCATAGATGCCCCGCCGCATCCTCCAGCACCGGCCCAACATCGTTGCTCAGCATTCCCTCATTCGTCGTGTACGGAGTAACTTTGCCATCCGTGAACTGATCCAGGCCGTCCTTCGTCCCCGCCCAGAGGCTGCCCTCGCGATCTATATAAAGAGATAGAACCAGGCTGTGCGACAGGCCATCCCGCGTTCGATAAACGCTGATTTCCCCGTTTCGATAGCGGCTCACGCCATCGTTGGTTCCAATCCATAAGCTTCCATCGGGCCCCTCTTCGATCGCGGAAACGGCGTTATCGGGCAAGCCGTCGCGCGTAGTCAAACGCCGCATGCGGCCTTCGCGAAGTTCAATCAGACCGGAAGGCGTCCCTGCCCAGAGGCTCCCGTCGCGTCCGCACTCGAGCACCGTAACGTTCTCCTTCGGTGCGATCCCATTCTCGCTGTAAGCTTCAAACCGCAAACCGTTCCACCGCGCTAAACCGAAATCCAAGCCGGCCACCCACCGGGTTCCGTCGGCTGTTTCGCAGGTCGAACGAATCTGGTTCGACGGCAAACCGTCCCGCGTTGTAAAAACTCGAAAATGTCCTTGCGCCAGTTCCGCAAGCCCTTGATTCGTACAGATCCATACTCCATCGGCGGATTTTGAATCGATACAAAAAACAGAGTCGCTCGGCAATCCGTTTTTGGTCGTGTATCGGGTCGCCGCGCCGCCGGTGCTCATCTTTGCCACCCCGTTGCCGACCGAGCCGATCCAAAAGTTCCCCTCCCGGTCCTCAGCGAGAGCTCGAATGAGAGATCGATGAAAGGCGCCTCCCGCGCCATCAAACTCGCGGAAGCGCATTCCATCGAAGCGAATCAGACTGTCTTGTGTGCCGAGCCACAAAAACCCATCCCGCGTCTGCAGAATCGAATAGATTGTGGGCTGAAACAGTCCCTCTTCTTGCCCCCAGACCCGGTGGGCGTATTGAGTCAAAGTCTTGTTGGCGTCGAGCGCGATGCAGGGCAGCACCAGCGCACTCGCCAAAAAAATCACGCTGGCGCTCTTTGCTGCCGTTATCCAAGTGGGGAGCGCTAAATGGGGGCTGTAGATCTTGTCGCCGGAATTTGGCATACACTTCAGATGCGGGGCTTAGCCGCTCGATCCTTCACATGTTTTGCGCTATCATGGTTGAGGACTATTGCATTATGAAGACGTCCGATACACAACCAACGTGGGACTAGGACCTACGCATTTCATCGAGTTTTGGACCGTATTCAGGCTGAAGTGCCGCTAGGTCGCCACTCGCCTTCAACTCTCTTTCCAGGTCGATCAGCCAGTCGTTAAATTGCCCGTGCTTGAGAGCAAGGACTCTCGAAGCGTGGAGATCCTGCATTGCACTCCAGAAATTGGCAGTCGTTTCGGTGCCTTGCCCGGATTCGCGTGCCAGCACTAGGTAGCAAGCACGATTAAAGTACGCCTTCCGCAGATACCGAATCCGCTCTTGTTCCTGCCATTCCCTTTTCTCGATCACTCTTGTCGCGCTGGCGATAGCATCGCGCAACCTACCGTCGCGCTTCTGTATCCACGCGAGACCTAGAAGACTCTTTGGCTCAGTTTTGTTTCTCTCTAACACAAGCGCGAAATAGCTTTCTGCCAGTCTTCGCATTGATGCTTTGCTCGACTCGCTCTCTTCAATTTCGCTTCGCCCTACGAACAGTACGCCAAGATCTCCGTTCGCCGATATACTGACGTCGGGTTCCGCCTCATCACGTGCCCGCTCCAGGTAAACTACAGCTCTCTGGAAGTCAGACTCATTGTTCGCTGGTGCGTCATTGTAGCGTCCTGCATAGAACAGCCCGAAACTGCGATTGATCTCCGCTACTTTATTCCGATATAGAGCGACTTTGCGGTAGTCAAATAGCCTCAGGCTGTTGAAGGTCATTTCTCCTGCTAGGATTTCTTGACGCGTCCTTTCGTCCATTCGGCGGTAGCTGGGCGCCCCCCAGTTGTGAAACATCTGCTGTGAATCAAAAAGAAGATTCTCGATCGCACGGTTCATGTACCCGATCATGGGAAAGCTGCGCGAATCTCTGCCAGATTCGCTTCCCAATCTTGCTGGATCTTCTCGGCCGATTTCTCGGCATTCTGTTGAAGTTCCTTAAGGTTAAAATATGTGCTTAGCCCAAGAGCAAAACCGAATATAGTTCCAACTGTTACCAGCGCCGCGAGCAGTTTCTGGAGACTGTCTGCCCGTTGTTGCAGCGACTCCATTAGGGTTCTCAGGCTCTCGGACCTAGCATTTAACTCATCCAGAGTGGATGGTTGGCCGTCCGGGACTCTACTGGTACTAGAAGAAGTTTGCGGCTGCTGATTTCCCGAACGCTGCTTACCCCCGGCGGCTCCCTGCGCCGCGTACGGTTCGAGGTAGAGCCTGGCGCCCATCACAAAACCGGTGACATTTAGAAGTGAGAAAACAAATAGTCCAACTGCGGGTATTGAATACCATCTTCTAAGATCGATGAAAGATCGCCAGAGTGGCTTTTTCAGATGCTCAGGCGTTGCGCCTTCATTTTGGTATTGCTTCTGAAGTAACCCTGGCATCCTCGAGTATCCTCTTTACCCTGAGTTTCTTGACGCAGAGACCGCTTCTTTCAAGTCTATCGCCGCGCATCTAGTATGCCGAATGGCATAGACCGACATAGATCTTTCAGCAGTCGCGCAATCGGAGCGCAGCAATCATATTCAAATCATGCCTCCGAAAAATCCTGCGACTCCGGAAACGTCTCCGCCCGCGTCCGCCCCTCCTCGGAACCGAAGACATTGGAAGTTTTGGGCGGCTGGCGTGTGCTTCTTGTTGCTGGGGGCCGGCTATCTCATGTCTCAACGCTCTACAGCGCCGCAAAGCAAAAAGAAAGGGGGCAAGAACGCGGGCGGAGGAGCCATACCCGTCGCGGTGGCGACTGTAAAGCAGGGTGACATTGGCATCTACGTAAGCGGCTTGGGCACCGTAACCGCGGTCTATACCGCAACCATCACCAGCCGGGTCGCCGGCGAGTTGATGGAAGTGCACTATCGCGAGGGCCAGATGGTGCACAAGGGAGATTTGCTTGCTGTGATCGATCCGCGCCCCTATCAAGCAACATACGTGCAAGCGCAGGGGCAGCTGGAACGGGATCAGGCCCTGCTGAACAATGCGCATATCGATCTGGCGCGGTATCAAAGCGCCTATGAGCAACACGCCGTGCCTCAGCAGCAGCTCGCCACGCAGCAGGCAACGGTGAACCAGGATGAGGGAACCGTAAAGCTCGATCAAGGGAACCTCGATGCCGCGAAAGTCAATCTTGATTACGCGCCCATCATCGCGCCCATCGATGGACGCGTCGGGCTGCGCCAGGTCGACCCTGGCAACATCGTGCAAGCGAACGGCACGCAGGCTCTGCTCAGCATCACGCAGCTCCAGCCGATTACGGTCATTTTCACCATGGCCGAGGATTACATTTCAGAAGTCGCGACTCAAATGCGCGCGGGGCACAAGC
>JBAUUG010000426.1:0-7955 GCA_049582585.1 Bryobacteraceae bacterium
TCGAGTAGCACGCTGCAATAGCGGACGGCAGGGTTGCTCCCGCGTCAGTGCATCGCTTGCAGGCGAGCGATGCGGTCGATCGTCGACGGGTGGGTGGAAAACAGCCGCATCAGGGTTTCGCCCGTGAACGGCTTGATGATGAATAAGTGCGCGGTAGAGGGGGTCGCATCCATGGGCATGCGGTTGGAATACGCCTCTAGTTTCTGCAGAGCCGAAATCAATTCGTAAGGCTTACCGGTATATCTGGCAGAAGCGGCGTCGGCGTCGTATTCGCGGCTGCGCGAGATGGCCATTTGGATGAGCCGCGCGGCGATGGGCGCGAGAATGATCATCAGGATCCCACTCCAGCCGCCGCCTTCGTCCTCGTCGTCGCGGCGGCCGCCGAAGAAGAAGGACATTCGCGAAAGAAAAGTAATGGCTGTCGCAATCGTCGCCGCTACCGAGCTGATCAGAATGTCGCGATGCAGGACGTGGCCTAATTCATGGGCTACCACGCCCTCGATTTCAGCATCTGACATAGCATCTAAAATCCCGGCAGTGAATGCCACCGAGGCGTGTTGGGGATTGCGCCCAGTCGCGAATGCGTTCGGCGAGCTCTCGGGAATCAGCCAAAGCTTCGGCATGGGGATGCCCATGCGTTGGGCGAGGCCCGCGACGATAGGAGCCACGCGGGCATAAACGGCCGCGTTCTGATCTGAAGTAACGTGCTGCGCCGAATAGGTGGCCAGGGCCATCTTGTCGGAAAAGAAATAGCTGAAAAAGTTCATCGCGATGGCAAGGATCAGGCCGATGTAAAGGCCGTTCCGCCCACCGAAAGTTTCGCCGAGAAAAAGCAGCAAGCCGCTAAGAATTCCCAGCAGGAGAACTGTTTTTAGGATATTCACGGACTGGTTTGCGTGGACGACGTGGAAGTGGAAGAGGAGCCTTGCTTCTGGTGCTTGCTTTTCCGCTTAGAGCGAGTCGTTTTGCCCGGAGCCGTGTCCGGATGGCGTTGCTGTCCCTGATCGGGATTCTTGGCGCCTGGCTGCTGATGAGGGACATCCCCAGTATTTGGCTGTGCGGGGTTCGTCTGCCCTGGATTGTTCGGATTGGGAGTCTGCTGGGGCGCTGGAGTAGTTTGCGGCTTTTTCTGCTGCTGCTGATCGGGATTGTTGGTCCCCGGCGTCTGCTGCGGAACATCGGGATTGTTTTGAGAAGGGCTACTGGGAGGGGGATTTTGCTGCTGGCCGAAAAGGAAGGTCATTCCGCAGGTCAAGGCTCCCGTTAACAACAGAATCGGCAGGTTTTTCATGAGCGAACCCCTCCCTCTAGCTTGATAGGCGCTGCGGCCATTTCGTTTCCGCGCAGTTTCCTGGAACGGGACGCCACCGACGTACGCCCAGTGCCGCTTGGATTTCTTACCCCGACAATCGATGCCAACTACTCGAAAACTGGAAATTCCATGCATCGTCGTTTTACAGGCTCATTGTGTTCTTTTTTGTTACTCCTGACGTGTACTCACTTGTGATTTGCTCAGACTCCCGGGTCAGGAGACAATCTCACGTCGATCTGGCAGTGACGGCCAGCTCGATAAGCACGGGCAAGAAGAACGTGTACATGTCGGCAGCGGAAGTTCGGTCGCGAGATCGGGCGATGCCTTTACGCTCAAGCCGGCAGTAACGGCGAGCGGTGCTTTCACGAGCCCATAGAACATCTACATGTCCGCGACCGATAACAGCAACGCGACGCCTGCGCATTGTGGGCTGCGGGAAACGGTTTCAGAAGGGCGGTTCCTTGTAAGTTGCTGAACGGCAAGCGCCAAGCGAACTCGTTATAAGGGTCGGCTGCCATTTTGCGAGACTCCGGGTCAGGTTGATATACTCGGAGCTGGCATGGTGTATCTGTTAACGGCTCTGCACATCATTATTTGCTTTTTCTTGATCATAGTGGTCCTTTTGCAAAGCGGCAAGGCTGCCGACCTGGCGGGAGCGTTTGGCGGGATGGGCTCGCAGACCGTTTTCGGACCGCGCGGCACAACAACGGTGTTGTCGAAGGCGACCACCATAGCGGCGAGCTTGTTCATGATTACTGCACTGACGCTCACCATCTACGGGGTGAAAAGCACGCCTGGCGGGGGCAGCGTTCTGGCGAATCGGAAGGCGGCGGCACCCGCGCCGGTGGTCCAGAAAAATAAGCCTGCCCAGCCCAAGAGCGGAAGCAAAAAGTAGGTTCGCGGATCGCGGAGATGGCGGAATTGGCAGACGCACTAGCTTGAGGTGCTAGCGGGTAACTCCGTGGGGGTTCAAGTCCCCCTCTCCGCACCAAGTAAAACCAGCGAGTTACAGGGGCCTCTCGAAAACGGGTGGCTTTTTCTTTGCCAACTGTAGTGGTTTTGTAGCGGAATTCTCTTGATGGCCACTTTAGAAGCTCCTGCCCGATAATGACCCGACGGACAAGTGCATGATCGCGTGACATTGAGACGCTGTGATCGCGCGGTTTCGTAATGTTACGAATTTGCAATCGCTTGATTTTTGAATCTCTCAACATTGATCCTCTGTGATGTTTTAGTGTCGCGGCGTTGCGCGCTTACAACACGACGATACGAAAACATTGCCCGATGATGATTTCAGAAGATTTCCGGTTCAGGACATTGCACAATCACGGTCGCGCGGCATTCTGCTTGCGCGAAATCGTAATGTCGCAACCTCATAGCCTCACAGGTGAAGCCATGAAAAAGAACCGTGATGGGGACGAATTGGCCCTCAGGATCGCAGCGGCAGCCGATCAACCGGCTGCCTTCGTGGCAAGTCCATCCAAGATTGCGCCTGAGCCGGAAACAACGCAGCCAGAGCAAACCGGAGCTTCAAAAGCGAAGCAAAACCCAGAAAAGAGAAATTGGCGGACGGAGATACGGTAGGCATCAGCTTGCGGCCTCATCGTGCATTGTTGAGCCGGTATGTCCTGAAAGCGGCTGATGGCACGCGGGAAGCGGGCCGGGTTATCTCGGCACAACAGATCATGCTTGAAGTGTTGGAGCGCAGCGCATGAGCGCGGCGAATATGAACGTCGTGTTCATTGCCGGTACCAACGGCGTCGGAAAATCCGCTACGTCGCATTTGGCTTGCCTCGGCGCTGTTCTCCGCAATCAACCTGCGGCGTATGTGCTCACCGACCCAAACCGGAAAATACGCGGGGAGGGGAGACCGTACAGCGTTTTGGACGGCAGAGAACCGCATGAATCGGCTAGCATCATCGGCGCAAGCCATCTGACGCTTAACGGCTGGCTGATTATCGACGGCGGCGGCAATCGGCCCGCCTTCGATGCGGCTATTGCAGGTGAGGCTAACCTGTGCATTTTGCCGTTCCGGGCCTCCGAGGAGGATTTGGATACGGTGGCGGAATACATGCGGCGAATGCCGAACGCCGTTGCATGGCCCACAGCTTGGCCTACCAATTCCTTCGCCGAACGGGCGGCGGCCTACTACGTTGACGCTTTGGCGAAGGCATTCCCATTGCGGGTAATTACCACGCCAATTCCATTTGTAAACTCGGTTTGGGAATTGCTGGCGGCGCTTGGTTCTCCATCGTCGCCCGTGCGACAACTCGCGAAGAGAGTATTCGACGTAATGTCACATACTTTCGACGAGCGGCAAATAAAGCCGGTGGCGCAAGCGAAAGCCAGATGAGATAAGTTTTCAGAGGTGCC
The DNA here is from genome assembly GCA_049582585.1 of Bryobacteraceae bacterium. GTDB lineage: Bacteria > Acidobacteriota > Terriglobia > Bryobacterales > Bryobacteraceae > Bog-105. The sequence continues at coordinate 3,686 of JBAUUG010000426.1, forward strand.
GGTTACGGTTCTACAACCGCCAACTCGGGGAAGACTTCAAAATCATCGCTGTTGTACGTGTAGATTCTGTTGACGCCGTTAGCGAGCATCGTTGCGACAATCTGCAAGTCAAATACGTTGCTACCTGTCACCGGGCGACGCTTTAACAAATCCATCCAGCCTGCGACCGCGTGGGCAGGGATCGGCAATACCCGCAGGCCGGGAAGTGCCAGCAATGCCGAGATGATGCTCAAAGCTTCTGCCGATGAAGAAGCAATCACAAGGCGGCGCGGGTTGGTGATTACTGAATAGAACTCGCAAAGAATTTGCGAGGTTACGTAAAGCATTGAAAGCGGATCACGCGCCGACTCAAGCAAAGCACGTGAGGCCGTGTGCTGCGGAGCATCAGCATTGAACGCATACGCCAGAATATTGGCATCAAGTATTCCGGGTTCAACGGACATCGTCGTAGATGTCGCGCCGATGCAGAGAACCCATTGGTCCCATATGGAGAACGGGCAATTCGGGTTGCGAAGAAGAACCAGACGCCGGCGTTATCGTCGCACGTTCGTTCATGAGCCGGTCGAGCAGTGCATCTACGGAAATACCATGCTTACGGGCTTCGCCTGTGATGCGGGCTTCAGTTTCGTTTGAAATTTCAAGGCTCATAATGGTCCCCCTTCTTTAAGCTTACTGTGGCTGCTTATCTTACATCGTCAGTCCATCTGCAGGCAATCTGTTTGAGGTTATTAGCTTCCAAGTCATTGGCAAAACTGATTATTGGTCGGTTCTCCTGTGTGCCTCGAAATGAATATTGAGCCCCCGAGCGCACAAACCGGTCATGTACCCCCGCTGCGCCAAAACGCGCCGAGGTCGTCTTTTTCCTACTGTCCTAGGTACTTTTCAGTTGAGAAGGGGCAGTAGGGAAAGAAAATGATCTGGCCTCAGCAGCAACATAGGCAAGGGATTTGTATGAGGTGGGTATTCCTCGGCGTCTTTGGCCGTTAGAGGCGGCAATTGAAGCGACGATGCTGCGGATCGTCAAAAACGCGGAGAAAGCATAGCGGTTACTGGTACGCAGGACGCGCCAGCCATCGCGCACCAAGCCATGCGACCACTGGATGAGGTTGTTGTCCCGTGCCCATCTCAAGGCACGTCGGACGGTCCTTTCGCCACATCTGGCCTTGGCTGCAATGGCCTTGTGTGAGGGGAAGCATTGACCCGCGCGCGGATTGTATAAGCCGAATAGCAGGGTTTCGTATATCTTCATCCAGCCATACGGAACGCCGCCCAAGCGGTCGATCTCGGCTGAAGGCTGACGATACAGGCGGTTTTGTCGCCGCCTTGCAGGGGAGGGCCGTACTCGGTTCCGAATTGCTTCTCGATCATGGTCATTGACTCCTGGTGTTTTTGCCGGTGTGCTCAAGATGGCAGAACGCCTCGTGTTCGCTGTGCGCTCCGGGGCCAGTCTCGACGAAAATTTCAAAAAACATGCCGTAGCTGGTATAGCCTTCTAGTTCTATGATCTTCTCTGCAGCGGCAGCGACACTCTGGAAAGTGCCGACTGTAACCGCCGCGCCGCCGCGTTCTGCCATTTTCAAATGCCACATGCGACGAACGATAGCGGCAAACTGAGGTGCAGGGAATGACGGAAATTAGCGTTGCAAATTGGACCCTTTTGAGACCTGCAGTGCCACCAAACAAAAGAGAGAGGTCGCGATCGGAGATGAGGTGGGAATTGATCATGGTTTGTAAATTCAAAGATGTAGGGTCCAGGTGCGCGATTACGCCCGCCGCCATCCGCTGTCCCGTAAAGAACCGACTTGAGTATCGTCCTGGGCGTACTACAACTCGCGGGAGCTGCGTAACGCGCGGTACTCTCGTCGAGGCACTTCAGTTCGTGTGTTCTCCGAATCGGAAGGCATAGCGATTTAGGGGGAAACAACTTTGAAACACACGATCGCAACCATACTTGCTACTTTGGGAATGACCGTTGCGCCTGCCATGGCGACCACGTTCGTCCAGAGCGGAAGTAATGTGACAGCCATCGACAATATTGTCATTTTGGGCAACACATACGATGTCACATTCGGGAACACCGTCGACATAACCTTCGGGTCGACCGCCCTGGCAACCGACGCGGCAGACACAATCCGGGCCGCTCTGAACTCCAACCCAACGGACATAACTGTCGGAGCCTCTGCTTTAACGTTCATCGTGTGCTCAAGCTCTTCTGGGTCGGGCTCTTGCGATGGGGACCTAGCGGCAAACGAGTCAGAAATCCCAGGGGGATGGAACGACGTGGGTCTTCATACCGGGCTTGGCGTGAATGTCGACAACCCAGCGGCGGACTTCACATTGGTAGGCGCACCAGAGCCGGGCGTCCTGACGATGGTTGTGCCTGGACTAGCGTTGCTTCTCCTGGCTGGCAAACGTAGACGTCGCCCTGCGGCGATTCAGTAAACCTGGTGGCAATTCCGGCACGGAGTCATCCGCCTCTTGGCGTGGTGCAGGAGGTTTCCCGGAGGGTAGATCTGCATCGCGGAGGCACCACGTTATGCGGGAAGCGCGTCATGCGAAGAACTGTAGGTGCGGAACTTAGGTTCGAACGATGACCAATTTACTGTTTCCGTCTGTTGCACAAAGGACCTTTATGAGACAGCTTAGCTATGACGCGACGAAGCGCGGCGGCGATGTTCTCAAGCTGAACTTGCTCGGCCCATTTCAAGAGGCTCTGCAATTCTTCTTCGGCGGTCATTCGTTCGGGGTCTTTTTTGTAGCGCGGCATGCTGGAACGATAGCCGCAAGCGATAGAGCAGGGAAGGGCTAAACTTACCCATTTCGGCACAACGCGGCGTTAACCGTAAACCCACGGGAGAGCGGTCATTCGCTGAAATCTTCCTCCGGCTCGTCGCTACCGTCGCGGCGCTTTGGCTGAAGCTCTGGCGGCGGTGGTGTTTCCCCCAGGGCAACAATACGGTGTTGACGGAATCTCCCCTCACCGTGCTTTGATAGCGCGTATAGGCTTTGGGCTTACCGTCTTTGATGACAATATAGCCTTTGCCAACACGTATCCACTCAACGAATTTACCGGCGTAGAAATTCTTTTGCCAAGCAATGCACTCAAAGCGGACGGGTTTTGAGGTTTCAGACATGGCAGACTATAGCGCCGTCAGAGATGCAAAGAAAGATGCTCCGCTTCCGCATAATGAAAAGCGTCGTTGTCATGGTGCTGCTTAAAATCCTCGTGTTCGGACATTTCGAGAAGGCGCAAATACTCGGCGTGTTCATCATGATCGGGTGGGAGCCAGAAAACGGGGTCATCAAAGATCGACCGTACAATCCTCGGTGTGATTTTGCGGGCAAACATCCTGAAGCCTTTGCGCGTTTCGTCTTGCCGTTTGCGGCGGGCTAGTGCGTGGAAAACGGCTTGCCTTGCGGCGGCGTCCCTGACTTGCAGTTTCACGATTTGCGGAGAACGGCGGTTCGCAACATGCGCCGCGCTGGTATTCCGCAAGTGATCCGCATGAAGATCAGCGGGCATGAAACCGATAGCATGGAGCGGCGTTATAACATCGTCGATGCCGAGGATTTAGCCAATGCGCGGACGCTTCTTGAACGCCGGCCGACAGTAGCGGAATTGTAGTGGTTTCGGGAAAAACCGCGAAACTCCGTGAAACAGCGGTTCAATGAAGTCAGTGGTTTAAGCCTCCCCGATACCCGGCGAAACACGATGTCTTGGCTTGAGGTGCTAGCCGGTAACTCCGTGGGGGTTCAAGTCCCCCTCTCCGCACCAATACATGGCGAAAGAGTTAAGGGCCGCCGGAAATCACCGAGCGGCCCTCTGGTTTTGCGACTGTAACCCGTTTTGTAACCATGTCTGCGGAATTCGCGTGAAGCGAGATAGCGCGGCGGACTAGAGGCGGCGGGCTCAATCGCCTGAAATCCGGCTATCATGGATTCAGCCTGCCGGAAACGGAAGGCGGGACGTAAAGACCCAGCGCGTCGAATAGCGGGACACAGGGAGAAGGCAGCGTTCGGAAGGACGCGCGGCCGAAGGGGATACCCGGAAATCGCCTGTGTTGAGGGTTGCTGAAGTTCCTTAGGCCCGGTGACGCGACGCTTGGCCGTCGCGCGCTACTCCAGGTTCAGCACAATCCGCCGGTTGGCACCGGACCTAAATTCGAAGGTGCCCGGATAATTTCCGAACGAAAGCAAAGGGTAAAGCTTTCGTGTCCGTTGATCCGCAAGGCGCTTGCTCGCGGGTGCGGGAAGCTGCATCTTTTTGCAG
>JBAUUG010000427.1:0-2131 GCA_049582585.1 Bryobacteraceae bacterium
CGGCCAGCCCACTGCGGGGAGCTGGGGTTTGCTCCCCCAAGAGTAGACGAGATTACACTCTTGAATCGACCGCGGACGGGTTCCGCGAAGCTGATACATCATTGCTTCCGATAATTCGAGTTGATGCTGAAGACTTCATGCGAGTCTGGCGACAGTTGGAGGTTATAGCAAAACGACAGTCGCCACGAATCGCATTCAAGGCAAAGGGAAGCATCCTACTCTTGGATTTAGCCGACATCCTGGCCGTGCAAGCCGAAGGTAATTACGTTTCGTTGCGACACCGAACTAATGCCTATTTGGTGCACGAGTCCCTCTCGTCCATGGCGGACAAGCTCAAACCCTACGGTTTTATTCGCATCCACCGCTCGGTCGTCGTGAATACTTCGGCCGTGGAGGAGATCCAGCCTTTGCCGACGGGGGAATACAGGCTGCGTGTAAAAGGTGGGAAGGAATACTTGGTAACGCGTACATACAAACACAACCTCAGAGATCTCGCTCAACTGTGGGTAGGCTCAGAGCGGCTTTGCAGCTAACAGGCAGCAAGGGGCATTCCTCGTTCCGTCGTAGCATTCCCGATCGTCCCTCACGAAAAAGTCCAGTCCGTAAACAGCGCGGCAAAATGAAAGCGCAAGCAGCAAATCTTGCCGGGGCGGGTGCTGGGCGGTTGGTCTCGAGAGTTGTTCGCTTTGACCATCGCTAGCGAGAAGCAGCATCGATACGGGGTGAGACGCGGCGAGATGGGACACCACTCCGGGCCAGAAGTCGGCTTAGGCAAGCGATTCGCGCTTACTCCTGGTTGACGGACTACTCTTACCTAATCCGATAAGGTAAGGGTTACCGACAATTACATCCGGAACAAAGAGAGAGCACCGAACTGTCGTGCGCTGATGTTGGTTCCTTATAGCAGTCCCAGATGGTTCGGGTATTTGGCCTGCAACGCGCTGATCAGAAGTTCGAACTCGGGAAGATTTCGCAAACTCGCGAGGCTGGGATCTTTCAGAAAGTACGGCCAGCAAGCGAAACCGGTGCTGACGCTTCGCTCCAGCCATTCAAAGGCAGTTTCGCGCCTTCCGGTCAGGGCGAGCGTGCAGGCGATCTGATAGTACGTATGGTGCGAGTGCCCGAAGGATTTGGGACTCGAACAGGCTCTGGTCACACATTCGATGGCCGCATCTCGATTCCCCACCAACGCGTGGAGCAGGCTTTGTAAGCTGATGATGAGTGGTTCATTCGGCACGAGTTGCAGCGCTTCCTCCATCAGTCGGCTCGCCTCTTTCCAATCCCCGGTCATCATCGCAGGGTAGGGAGCAAAATAAAGCGCGTACTTGTTGCTGGGGCTCTCCGTCCGCCAGGCTTGAATCTGCTGACGCGCCAGGTCGTATTCCTGGCTCCAAATATAAACTTGTACGATGCTCGGGCTAACCGCCTTCCGGGGTTGAAAAGGCCGTCCCCTTTCAAACATCGCACGCGAGTGATCGAGCAGCCCGATATGTGCCAGGATGCTGCCCAAACGGTTGTAGGCATGAGGCAGATTGTTCTGCAGGGCCAGAGCCCGCTTGAGATCGGCAATCGCCTCCAGATGCTGGAAGTTTTTCGATGGTCCCCAGAGCAGAAAGGCGCGCGCGACGTGGCCCTCGGGAAGACTCGCGTCAATTTCGAGCGCCCGCCGGCAGTGGAATTCGGCTTTCTCCAGCCACACGCTGGCCGGGTCGAATTCAAAATGGCGGGTTGTGCATGCGAACGAGAGGGTCGCGTGAGCCAGGGCAAACAGCGGATCACGAGTCACCGCATTGGTGAGATGGTGACTCGCTTGATCCATCATCGACGCATCGCCGGAGGCCGCGATCCGATAGCCGCGCATGAATTCCGAATATGCCATCTGATCCCTGCTATAGCGTGGCCCCTGCTCGACCGCTGCCGGACTATACGGCCGGTTCAGTGCGCGGCTGATCTGCTTCGCAATGTCGCCTTCGAGAGCCGCAAGGCGATCCATGTCAATGTCGCACTTCTTCGTGACGCTGGTCCGCTGCAGGTAGGTGTCGAGCATCTCCAGCGACAGGCGCCATTGCCCTTTTGATATCTGAATGGCGCCGTGTACAACAAATCGCACCCCTAGACGAGAGGCGATTTC
>JBAUUG010000428.1:0-7267 GCA_049582585.1 Bryobacteraceae bacterium
TACGAATGCCTTCAGCCGCTCCGTGTGTTGTGTCGGATCGCCTTGCACGGTTGCGAATTCGGGGAGTGGTTCTCCGTCGGTCTGTGATACGTCGAACACGTACGCTGCGCGAAATCCGAACAGGCGCTTCTCCTCGCTTTCGCTGTCGTCTTCAGACTTCTTCTTCCCGATGAGTGGGGCAAGGATGACGATGCCCATTTCGCCCTTGCGCACGAACCGCCCGAATCTATGCCAGGTTTGAAAACCCGCAACGCGTGTAGCGGTCGCCCGTTGAAGGGAAATGAGAAGAACGTTGTTCCAGCTATAGCGATGAAACCGGGACATCGCGGTGAGATAACGAGCCAGACAATCGCTATGTCCTTGCTCAAGATTGGAGATCAGTGTTGTGATTGCATCCTCGGCAACTTGCTTCACTTCTGAATGGGTCATCGGAGTTTCCTGCCTGTTTTTTGTGATTTGGGGTGCATGCGCATGCACCCCTGCCACCCGGGCGACGGGTGTGGGTAGCAAGTGCAAGCCGAGGGGGATCGCCCACCCTTGCGTTGGGCGCAAGGGCGAAGCGAAGCGAAGGGCTGCAGCGCAGCGAAGCCTGGGGACACGGCTTGTGCGCGCGGGGAGCGAAGCTCCCTAGCTTTTTGACCGAAATGCGGGTAGCAACGATCTCAGCGAGAAGGGCCTTGCCTGTTCCACATCATTAGCCCGTAAGACGAACGAGCCGGAATGCCACTTTGTTAAAAGTAGAGCGACCCGAATTGACACGGATCGCAGCAGGTTTAATGCGAGCGAGCAAGATGAAAGCTTCCTTTATCGAGCCCATGCTCCTTCTCCGGACGGACATCTTGCCGGAGGGTTCCGATTGGGAGTACGAGCTATTATGTGACCCGCCACATAACATCTCTTATGTGGCGCAGTCGGTTATGAGGCGCTGGGATGCGATTTCAGTGATGGAACTAGACAGGGATTTTCCGACGCCACATAATTGCCTCAGAGTTTCGTAGGAAGTGCATGACTGCGACCGTTCAAGGCAGGTAAACACTTGGCGACTACCCGCGGTCGTCGGAACAAACTTCTCTCCGACTGCAGAAGGTCAGTATTGAATACGAGTTAAGGCCTTCGTTCATGCCTATGTTTGCTCGGTATTCAGAGCAGTCCTGAATCTACTGCGCACGCGCTACAACAAATATTCGTGCGGCTAATTGCTGTCTCAGGCGGATATCGCTACTTTGCCCGTTGACTCGCAAGAGAAGGGAAGCATTGCGAATTCCGGCTTCGACAACAACCGAAACGCCCGGTCGTAATCCCATCCGTTCGAGTTCCCGCAGTTCTGAAGCATCGCGGTCGGAAACACTGCTGACGATCGCGAGGACGCCGCAAGCCCAGTTCAGTAGGTTCACTTCTTCCCTTGCGGATACAGCGCCGCTCTTCTCCGGGATTAAATGCCCATGGGGGTCCACTTGCGGATCGCCAAGCTTCGCTGCGATTCGGTCTTCCAGTTTTTCCGAAATGAAATGCTCCAGCCGCTCCGCCTCTTCGTGAACTTCATCCCAGCCGTAATCGAGTACATCGTGCAGAAAACGTTCCAGCAATCGATGATGCCGCAAAACCTCGAGCGCCCGTTTTCTTCCCGCGGCTGTTAAGTATACGCCGTGGTGCTTCTGATATTTCACCAGAGGCGGCTTAGCCGCTGATAGTTTCTGGAGCATTCCGGTCACGGACGCAGCACGGACGCTCAAACGCTCGGCCAGTCCGTTCGTGGGAACTTGCTTGTCATCCGGCCCACCCAGTTCCACAATAGCTTTCAGATAATCGTCAACCGACTCTGTGTTGGCTGGGGCGGAAGATCTAGTTGCCACTAAATTAGAGTCTACCGTGGGTCAGGATCTCACAACGCCAACCGTCTGCCATTGCAGTGTGTCTTGACGTAATGCTACCCTCTACTTTAGGCATGCCTAAATTTGTACTCGGCGCAATTTTCATTCTACTGACCATTTGGATTTCGCGTCCGCGCGTCTGCCGCGCACAGGGCGAAACCACCAGTGCTATCGCAGGACAAGTCCGCGACGCAAGCGGCGGCGGCATCCCTCAGGCGAAAGTCATCATTTCCAACAACGAAACGGGACTTAAGCGTACCGTCCAAACCGATAACGCAGGCCGTTTCCAGTTTCCGCAGCTGACACCTGGCACGTATACCCTACAAGTCACCGCGCCCGGCTTCGATGACCAGCAGAACAACTCTGTCGCTGCGCCACTCGGACGTACTCAAACCGTCGACTTCGTTTTGCAGCTGCGAAAAATGAAGCAGGAAGTTACCGTCGGGGAGCAGCCCCCGCTGATTAACACCGAGAATGCAAACACAGCCACAACGCTGAATGCGCATGCGCTCGAAAATCTTCCGAATCCGGGCGGCGACCTCACTTATCCGTTGCAATTTGCCGCCGGCGCTTTATTGAACACAGCCGGAAGCGGCAACGATTTCGTTGGCGGCTCAAACGGCTACGGCAATGTCGAGTTCAACGGCCTCCCAGCGCTATCAAACGGCTACATTGTCGACGGGCTGGAGACGAACGACCCACTGACAAATCTCAATAGCGGTCTCTCGACAAATCTTGTTCTCGGCTTGAACTCCATCGCTGAAGTCACGGTGAACACCTTGTCCTATGCCGTCGATCAGGGCCGCTATGGCGCGTCTCAGGTGAACTACATCACGAAGGCCGGGACCAATGAGTTCCACGGGAATCTCTATGAGCTTTGGAACGGCTCGTTACTGAACGCAGCCGACTTCTTTACGAACGCAACGCCTGGAAATCACAAGCCCCGCTCAACTGTCAATCACTTCGGCGGGAGCTTGGGTGGTCCCATCCTTCACAACAAGCTGTTTTTCTTCTTCGATTCCGAATGGGTGCGCATCGCGCTTCCCATCGTCACCGAGATTACTGTTCCCACACCCGCTCTCGAAAGCTACATCCTCAGCCACCTTCCTCTAGGCGGACGCGACGTGTTGACGGGCGCAGTCTATGGGGCGCAACCGCAGCTCGTGCCTTTTTACAAAAACCTGTTCTCGCTTTATGGCAACACCGCCGGTACGTCGCTCGCGATGCTTGGCTGTCCTTTTAACAGCAACGGAACGGCCGCAGGCGGAAATCCCCCGAACGGTGATGGCTGCGCCAATCGCCAAAGTATCTCGCATTCCAGTGATGATCACGAACAGGTCCAGACGGCGCGCATTGATTACAACATTAACGACAGGAACATGACGTGGTATCGATTTCAAGCCGACACGGGTTTGCAAGCGGCCTGGACAGATCCCATCAACCCCCTCTTCAACGCCCTTTCCCCTCAGCCACTCTATTCATTCGCGTCAGGCTACACACACGTTTTCTCTTCGACGCTCGTAAATTACTTCAATCCGGCGTTCTCTTGGTATCAGAGCCTGTTCGGTCCTACGAACTTTGCGCAGACGCTTTCGGCCTTCCCGATTGTCCTGGAGCCGAGTGGTTCGAGCGCGTCCTTCACTTCTTTGGGCGGTCTCGACAACACCTGGGTGCAAGGCAGGCGTGCCAGCCGCTTCTTCATCAACGACAATCTTGCCTGGACCGTCGGCGCCCACGAACTCCGCTTCGGCACAAACACGCGTATCTTACGCTTGAACGACTACGATTTCGGCGAGGGGACGGTCCCGACAGTCAGCTACACGGACCTTCCTCAGTTCATCTACGGCATTGCGTCGACCGCAAGCGCCACTTACCCGCTCGCCGACTCACAGCCGTTCAGTTTCCTAAACGCGGACTTCTACGCCCAGGATAAGTGGCAAATCACGCCAGCCCTGACGTGGACGTTCGGCCTCCGATCCACGCACAATTCGAATCCACTCAATCCGCACGATTTAGTAGCGCGTCTTCCAGGCTCATTCGCCTCGATCTCGCACGATGTGAATCAGCCGCTCGACTCCGTCATTCAAACCAATCTGGGGAATTTATTCCAATCGACGCCACTCGCCATTCTGCTTCAGACGCAGGTCAATTACACCTGGAGCCACTGCCTGGATACTGTGTCGAACGGCGGATTTCTTCAGTTCGCCGCGGGCGGCATTCTTTCGCCTCTGCCTTACAATCTTGCGCGCGACGAGGGCCCTTGCGACTACGATATCCGCGATAACCTTACGGCCAACTACGTGTACCAGCTCCCCGTAAGAGTTAAGAATCACCTCCTCGGATACGTGTTGAATGGCTGGCAGATATCTGGCTCGGTTTTCTGGCATAGCGGGATACCATTCTCAGTCTTGAGCGCGGCCTACACAGCAAGTGGAGATGGCATCGTCAACGGAAGCGGCCCGGAATTTGCCAGTGTCGTCCCTGGCATTCCGCTGTATGAGCACAATCCCATTCCCGGCGTCACGCAAGCTGGAACCATCCAGTGGCTGAACCCGAACGCATTCGTTTCAGCGGTGAATCCAAGCACCGGCGCCTGCGTAGGCGGAGACGGTCTCGAGAACTGCCAATTCGGGAATCTCGGACGGAATGCGTTGCGAGGTCCAGACTTTGTATGGAGCGATTTCTACCTGACCAAATGGTTCACCCTGAGCGAGCGCGTGAAGCTCCGAATAGACGGACAGTTCTTTAACGTCTTCAATCATCCAAATTTCGCGCTGCCCTCAATCGTGATTGCCGGGATTCCTGGCAATCCGGCCACGCAGACTGGCTTCGGCGCTCTTACCTCTACCACTTCGCCACCCACCGGAATCCTTGGCGTCGGCTTGGGCGGCGACAGTTCCCCTCGCATGATTGCGTTTCAGGCCAGGTTAGAGTTCTAGAACGCTGAGACGTATTACAAATCCTCTCGACGTTGATCGACAAGGTGGACCTTAGTTGGCGTCATAGATCCGCCCTGACGCTAGAACTCAATCTGGAGTGATTCGGCGCGAGAAGCTGCGGTGGTGTAGGAGGGTTGATCGCCGGATCAGTTTAGATTGAGCCGTTTGCAGTGAGGCGCTGGCGTTTGCGGCGGACGCGGCCACTTACGTGCTTATTGGAATTTCAATAGCGTTTTTCTTGCTAATGACGCACTCAGATCTTGCCGTTGCGTCTCAAGAAATGAAGCCATTGGGGCACGCCGCGATTAGATGGTAGGACATATCGCAACAGCGCGCAAGCTCGTTCACAGATTAGTATCGAAGTGACATCACGCACAGCGTCCGCCGCGCCAGCGGCTTAGTGCTGACGGCCATGTGGCGAGTAATCCGACTCAGGCAGGATCCGAGGGTTTACTCGACACTTCGCGACTTCACGGTTCGCTATCGCCCGTTCAGCATCAACTATTTATCTTGGGGGTGCCACCTACGTGTCGGATAACAGAGGATATAGCATAGATATCCAAGTTATGGCCAGGCTTGTATTCGGAATGAACCAGTCCCTGGACGGTTACGTCGACCATATGGCGTTTGGGCCAAGCCCCACGCTTTTCCGTCACTTCATCGAGGAAGCTCAGGGGCAGGCGGGCAGTGTCTATGGTCGCAAGATGTATGAGGTCATGCGTTACTGGGATGACGATCATCCCGAGTGGGGCGCAGAGGAACACGCCTTCGCAGCGGCGTGGCGGAACCTGCCTAAGTGGGTCGTCTCGCGCTCGTTGAAGTCGGTCGGCCCCAACGCAACGCTTGTTGAGAGTGGTCTTGAAGGCGCGATCCGCAAGCTGAAGAACGAGCGCGACGGGGAGATCGAAGTTGCTGGCCCGAACTTGGCAAAGGGCCTCACCGAGCTTGGCCTGATCGATGAATATCGAATCTATCTGCACCCTGTCGTGCTTGGCCACGGCAAGCCATATTTTGCCGGACCGCGGCCACCGCTCCGTCTTAAGGCTCACGATCGGATTGGCGACGATGTGCTCAGGCTAACCTACGTTCCCGCTTAGTCTCGCGGGATAGCTCACGATCAACGGTCTAGCATTTGCCGATATTTGGCTCACTGAATTATCTGGTTGCGTGAAGTGGGAAATCGCGCCAATTCGCATTTAGAAACGCCATCCTGATTTGCACGTTGCGGCTCAGGTTTTCGGCAGTGACATTATGTTGTGGTTTTCACGAGTCGCGATGCTCTCGAAGCGCTCCCTGCTGCTTGGGAGCCACATAACGGAGTGCGCCACATAAGAGCTCAAGCTCGATGGTTATCGAGCGCTCGCGATCGAGGCTGGTGGAACTCTACAGCTTCGATCGCGAAACAACAACGATTTTACGCTTAGATATCCCGCAGTCGTCAACGGCCTCAGAGGGATCCCGGGTGAAACGGTTATTGACGGTGAGGTAGTCGCGTTTGATGATTCTGGTAGACGATCGTTCAATACTCTTCAGAATTACGGCTCATCGAAAGTTCCGATCTTCTACTACGCGTTTGATCTGCTGATCCTCGCCGGGCGGGACCTGCGTTCGGAAACGCTCGATACGCGCCGGGAACTGCTGCGGACGAAAGTTCTTTCGAAGCTCGGCGAGCCGATACGCTACTCAGCGGATTTGGATGCCAGCCTGCCCGATCTCATTCGATCCGTTCGTGAGCAGCGGCTCGAAGGCTTGGTGGCAAAACGCCGGAACAGCTCATACGAACCTGGCCAGCGGTCTGGCGCGTGGCGGAAGATGCGCATCAATGAAGGTCAAGAATTTGTGATTGGCGGATACACCCCAACCCCAAAAAATTTCGACGCGCTGATCTTCGGTTATTACGAAGGGAAGAAACTGATCTACGTCGCCCGAACTCGTAACGGTTTCACGCCTGCTTTACGAGAGCAGCTATTCAAACGTCTTCGCGGCTTGCAAAGCTCCGAATGTCCGTTTTCGAATCTGCCAGAAACTCGATCAGGTCGATGGGGCCAGGGTGTAACGGCGGCAAGAATGAAAGAGTGCCGGTGGCTCAAGCCCCTCCTGGTAGCCCAATTTGAATACGTTGAATGGACGCGAGACAATCACCTGCGGCACTCCAGGTTTGTGGCCTACGAGAAGACAAGCCCGCGCGAGATGTGCATCGCGAGTAACAGCTGGATCATCCCCTTCCAGCTCTACTGCGCGGTGTGAATTCAGGCCTGAGTATGCCGACGCGCGTTTCGATGAATATCACCGCCTCAAAACGCACAGTATTGGCGTCTTTCGGGCAGTAAGAATCAGCGTCGAATCAGAGTTCTCCCCTTAAGCTCTTCACAAGCCTTGGACTTCAAAGCAATCTTTCTTGAGCGCATTCGTGGCCTCCGAATTGCCCTACGCGTAGTGGATACACAACCCTTAAGG
>JBAUUG010000429.1:0-23577 GCA_049582585.1 Bryobacteraceae bacterium
GGTAGGTGACTGTAAACACGCTTCGCCGAAACCGAGCCGCGCGCGCCTCACTCGTATCGCAAGGCCATCATGGGATCGACGGCGGATGCCCGGCGGGCGGGCGCGGCACAGGCGAGCGCGGCAACGACGCTCAGCAGCACAATGGCGCTCAGCAGGACGAGAATGTCTCGAGAACTGCCTTCCGCCCATCGCGCCAGAAGGTTGTTCAGAGCTAGAGTCAGCAGGACTCCGCCGGCCAGGCCGCTGCCGACACTGACCACCGCGGAGGAGAATACAGTTCGCAATACGTCTCCGGACCGTGCGCCGAGAGCCATGCGAATGCCGAACTCGTTGGTCCGCTGCTCGACCGAAAACGACACCACGCTATAAAGGCCCGTGGCGGCGAGAGCCAGCGCCAGAACGGCGAATGCGCCGAACAGCCAAGCCACCAGATGTTCCTGCTCCCACTCTCGCTGATCTTGAATCCAGTGCTCCAGATCCTCCACATCACCGCTGATCTGCTGGTCGCGATCGACTGAGTTGACCTGCTTGCCGATCGCGTGGAGCAGGGCCAATGGCGAGCCATGGGAACGCACCAGGATTTGGGTCCACACGCCCATGCTCAGCGTGTAGGGAATGAAGGCTTCCGGCAGGATCGGGTTTCGGAGGCCGTCATTGCGTTTGTCGGCGACCACGCCTACAATCATCAGCCACGGGTTGTCCCCCGACGCGGTGAGTCGAAACGGCGGTTCGCTCTTCATCTCGGGGATTCTAAGAGAGCGGCCAATCGCGCCCTCCGGAAAGTAGCGGCGGGCCATGGTCTCATTAACGACGGCGACGTGGGCGGCATGATGGTTTTCCGTTTCGTCCCACAGCCGGCCCTGGTCAAGTGGAATTCGGAGGAGGGGGAAATATCCCTGGTTGACGAAGTTGATGCGGACTTTCTGGTCGTCTTTCGGCGACTTGCCCAAAATCTCGATGCCCGTGTTCCAGCCGTTGGAAGGCGGCGTAGCGTTCGAGGAAATGGCGGCCATGCCGACACCCGGGAGATTGGCGACCCTGTTGCGGAGTTCTTCGAAATAAGCCAAGCGCGCTGCCCAGGTTGGATACGCGCCATCGTGGACCGGAATGCCAACCGACATCACGTTGTGCGGGTCATAGCCCAGTGGCGTGTGCAGCAGGCGCAGAAAACCTCGCATGGCGGCGCCGGCGCCCGCCAACATGACCAGCGTCAAGGCAATTTGCGCGGCGATGAGAATGGTATTCATGACGCGGCCGCGGCTTCCGCCGGCAATGCGGCGCGTGCTGGACTGCATCACTTGAACAACGTCGGGGCGTGACAGTTGCAATGATGGCCAGAGACCGGACAAGATGCCGGTAATAAGCGCCAGGGCCACGCTGAAGGCCAGCACCGGGATATTGAGTCGGATAGCCGCCTCGTGGGGGAATGAATACTTTGGGAGCAGCTCAGCGATGATGGCGGTCGCCCGATACGCGAGCAACACGCCGAGCCCGGCGCCGATTACGGAAACCAGCAGAGCCTCAGCTAACATCTGCCGGACCAAACGGCGGCGATTAGCGCCGATCGCGGAGCGCACCGCAAATTCATGTTGCCGAGCCGTGCCTCGCGCCAGTTGAAGAATGGAGACATTTCCGCAACCAATCAGGAGCAGAAAGCCCACCGCCGCGAGCAACAGATACAGAGTGCCGCCGAGTTCCTTTTCAAACCTCTCGTTCAGACCAATCACATGTAACTTGAAGCGACCTTGCGGAAAATGCTTGGGTGTCTCCTTGGCGAACTGGTCAATCAAAGGCTGCAATGCCGCGTTGGCTGCCTCATGAGTGATCCCCGGCTTAAGGCGAACTCCAACGTAGTAAGCTCGCGTGGGGTCATTCGTAACTTTGAGCGGAAGAAAGACATCGGCGTCACCCCAGGCGAAGCGCGAGGCAGCGACGCCGATGACGGTGTAGGTTTTGCGGACCAGTTGCAGGGTGTGGCCCACGACGCCAGGATCGCCGCCGAAATGACGCTGCCAAAATTTATAACCCAATACGACTACCGGTTGGGGGTCCTGGCCATCCAGGGCGTCCGAGGGCAGCAGTCCGCGTCCGAGCGCTGGCGGCACGCCGAAGAAGTTAAACGCGTTCGAGGTGAAGTAGATCCCGTTCACGTCTTCGGGGAGATCACGGCCTGTGACTGTGAGGCTCCATTCGTCCTGGGCAAACGCATCTTCGACGACCGACGATTTCCTGACTACCTGCCACTGGGCGGCCGTGAGTCCGAAACCGTTTTCGTGGCCGGCCGGATCGACTAGCCGCATGTGAACCATGCGGTCGGCCGCCGCGTAGGGGTATGGATTCATGAGGATCGCATAGATGACACTGAATACCGCGGTGGTGGCGCCGATGCCCAAGGTCAGCGAGAGAATGGCGGTCAGGGTAAAGCCGGGAGTCTTCATCAGTTGCCGCAAGCAGTAACGGAGATCCTGTAGCACGGTTTATATAGCTCCCTTTCGAAGCTTCGGGCATTTGACGGGCCACGCTGGGTATGGTTAGGCACCCATGCCTAGCGCATGCTGGGGGGTGAAGTCTGGTGGAGGCCGTCCGGGGTTGGGATAAGGTGTTCGAACCTGGGAGGCGCGATTCGGGACTCCCGATCAGGCGGACGTGGGCTTCAAATGGTATTTTTCCTTGTGTGGACGAAGCGCAACGGCTACGCGGAGCAGTTCTGGAATCGCTCGACCAGGAGCAGGATGCAAAAGGCCTCGCCCGCCACGCTTATCGAAGCCGGACGCAGTTTTATCGCGTGTTCCGGGCAATGATCGAGGAAACACCGGTGGCCATGCGCCGGAGGCTGCTACTGGAAAGAGCTGCATGGCAGCTGTCTCATACTCAACTCTCGGTGACAGTCATCGGTCTTGACGCAAATTACGGATCGCTCGAAGCGTTCACCAGGGCGTTCCGAAAGGCGTTCAAGGTTTCACCGAGCCTTTATCGCCGTATGGGCGTGACGTACACTCATCTGCACACGATGAACGGAATTCATCACTATTCCGGCAGGGATGACACGAAAGGAACCGATCGATCCATGGATCTCTTTGATATTTTCTCCGGCCAGGAGTCCTGGCACACGCGGCGTCTTCTTGAGCTCGCGAAGACACTGAACGATGAACAGCTTGACCGTCCCCTGAAAAACCAAATGAAGGTTTTTCCGTGGGATGGCCCGGATCGGAGTCTACGCCAGATTCTGGACCGAATGGTGCAAACCAAGGAAGTTTGGGCCGCGGCGCTTACAGGCGGCAGCATGCCCTTATTGGACAATGCGCCGCCCGAAGATCGAACGCCTTCGGCAATGCTGGCGCGTATGAACAAAGCGGATGCAGCGTTTCACACCGTACTTACAGATGTGCGCAATCGAAGCGCCTGGGAGGACACGTTTGTCGATGCGCTGTGCGAGCCGCCGGAGACCTTTACGTTTGGAGGTATGTTCGCGGACGTGATTACCTTCAATGCCCATAGGCGGATGCTCGCGATAGACGCGCTGCAACGGCTGGGAGCGAAGGTGGAAGGCTGTGGCAGTCCCATCGAGTACGTCGCACACCTGGCTAGCGCGTGAGACCTTGAGCCGAAGAGGAGAGAAAAATGAGCACCCCGGCGCAATATCCGTATGACACCCGCCTTAACGTGCTGCATAAGCACCTCGAGGTGATCGATGAGCAAGCGCTCTCAGATTCGGCTCCTCACAAGTGGTACAACCAGACGCTCTGCCAAGTGAACGCTTCGGTGGTGCGATTAGGAGTGATCGAGGGCGAGTACCACTGGCATAAACACGATCACGACGATGAGTTCTTTTACGTCGTAGAAGGTAAATTGCTGATTGACTTGGAGGACCGGGTTGTTGAACTCGCACCGCGGCAAGGCTTTGTCGTGTCGAAGGGAGTGCTCCACCGGACGCGAGCGCCCGAGCGCACTGTGATCCTCATGATGGAAAATGCCGGAATTGTCCCCACCGGAGATTCTGCGGCTTTGACTGAACCGCCTCATCTCGATAGACTGTAAAAAACCCTGGTGGGTTTGGGAGGTCTTCGATGCTCGCACTCAACGCTCGCGTCCTCTTGGTTGCGGCCTCTATTTTTGGCATCAGCTCGGTTGCCTTTTCGCAGGCAACCTCCGGCAATATCGCAGGAACCATACAGGACGCCACTGGCGCAGCGGTTCCGAATGCAAACATCACCATCACCGACTTGGATCGCGGAACCGTGTACCACGTCGAAGACAGCGCCGACGGCAATTTTTCACAAACGCATCTTCTGGCGGGCCATTACCAGGTGAAGGTCGAATCGCCCGGATTCGGCGCCTTCACCGCAAACGCGACCGTTGAGGTGGACGCCACTACACCATTAACTGTGAAGCTGGAGCCCGCGAACGTGCGAACCAGCATCGAGGTCACCGACGCCACTCCGCTGATCACGACGGACCGGGCCGAAATTGCCACCACGCTAACCGGCGGCCAAGTGGAGCAGCTGCCCGTACTCGACCGCAATGTTACTAATCTGCTGCTCACCATCCCAGGCACGCAGCTCAATACCTGGCAGCACTCCGCCGCTGAAAATCCGCAACAGGGAATTCAGGCGAATGTCAATGGCCAGTTTTTTACCGCTAACGGTTTCCTGCTCGATGGTACAGAAAACGAGAGCGCCATTCTCGGCATTGCGGTGGTCAACCCGACCATCGATTCGCTACAGGAGTTCAAGATCAGCACCAGCAATTACGAGGCGGAGTTCGGCGCTGCTTCCGGCGCGCTGATCCAGGCCACAACGAAATCAGGCACGAATCAATGGCATGGCTCGCTCTTCGAGTTCCTTCGCAACAACATTACCAATGCCACCGATCCCTTCACGGGGATCAATCCCTCTATCCGCTGGAACCAGTTCGGCGGATCGGTCGGCTTCCCGATCCTAAAGGACAAGTTATTCGGCTTTTTCGATTACCAGGGCACGCGGCGACGAACGGGCGGCTCAGTTCTCACCACGGTTCCGACACAGGCTGAGCGCAACGGCGATTTGACCGCGCTGCTCGGGAATTACATCTGCTCGAATGGCAGCGTCTCCGCGGCTCCTTGCGCCAATCCCGCCACGGTGCCGACCACGGAAGGCGCCGTTGTGCCTGCGCAGGCGGGCATGGTGTTTGATCCGAATACCGGCAATCCAAACACCGGTTCAGGCCGCGAGGTGTACTCGCAGAACGGCCAAGTGAACATCATCCCTGTCGCTGTTCCCATGCAGAAGCTTTTAGCTCTGCTCCCTCTGCCGAACAATGGCGCAGGCATCTTCAACAACTACATCAGCGATGGCGTCCAAAGATTCGACAGCGATCAATATGACGGCCGCGTCGATTACAATCTCTCTACCAAAACGCACATATTCGGCCGCTACACGCTTGCCGATTTCAATAATTATTCGCCGGCGGCTTACGGGGATGCCGGCGGCGGGCCGAGTGCGTTCAGCTTCTCCGGCGATTCTATCGACCGCAATCAAAGCCTGGCGCTGGGACTCGATCATACGTTCGGTCCGAACCTGGTGACGGACGGCCGCTTTGGGTTCTATCGGTACCGGATTCGCGTCCAGCCGAATGACGCCGGTACCACGCCGGCTACAGACGCGGGTCTTCCGGGATTGAATACCGGTTCGCCCTCGACCACCGGATTGCCGGCGTTTTACGTCAACGGCAACGGCGGTTTCAATTTCGGTTACGGGCTGAACGTGAACCAATGCAATTGTCCTCTGAAGGAGACCGAGAACCAGTTCCAGTGGGTAGATAACTGGACTAAGATCACCGGCGATCACACTATTAAATTCGGCGTGGATATTCGCCGCGCGCAACAGCAGCGAATCCCCAGCGACCTGCATCGCTCAGGCGAGATCACGTTCACCGATTCGGTAACCGGAAATCCCGACATCGATTCGCTTGCTGCCGGACTTGCCTCTACCGGTTCGGCGCTCGGCTCTTACCTTCTGGGTCTTCCCAGTACGTTCGGACGCTACTACACGGCTTACAGCTACTATCCGGGTCTGCGGGAAACGCGCCTGTTTCTTTTTGCCCAGGACTCCTGGCGCATTACGCCCAAGCTGACCCTCAACTATGGCCTGCGCTGGGAGGATTATCTGCCTCAAACGGCCGCGAAGCCTGGGGGCGCGGGCAGTTTCGATCCCTCAACCGGTGACGTGCTCGTCGCAGGGATTGGCAGCGTCCCCCTGAACCTCGGGGTTAAAGCTTACAACCTTGGCTTTGCCCCTCGTATCGGAATTGCCTATCAGGCCACGCCAAAAACGGTGATTCGCGCGGGGTATGGAACCAGCTTTAACCCAGGCGGCCTGGGATCGGTATTCGGACAGGGCGCGGATTACAATCCGCCGATTGTGAATCCCCAGAGCGTCAATCAATCAAACATCTACATAGCGCCGTTCAATCTTCTGAACGGGCCGCCCGCGCCTCCCCAGCCGCCCGTGGGATCAAGCGGGACTTATCCGCTTCCCGATGGGCTCGGCATCAACTACTTCACCTATCCGCTGAACTCTTATCGCATTCCGCTGGTCGATTTCTGGAACTTCACAGTGCAGCATCAATTGACCTCGTCCATGGCGCTTGAAGTTGCCTATGTGGGTAACGTCGGCCGCCATCTCTTCGAGACATTAAATGCTAATCAGGCGGTTCCCGGTCCTGGACCCGTGGATCCGCGGCGGCCCTTCTACAATCTGTACGGGCTGGAACAGGGTCTCTATCAATACTGCAATTGCGACAACTCCAATTACAATGCGCTTCAGACCAAGCTGCAGAGGCAGTTCTCGCATGGACTTGATTTCCTGTTAACCTATACCTGGTCCAAGGCGCTGACTGACACGGAAGGCGGCAGCGTCCCTTCGAACAGCTATGATGTGCGAAGCGATTATGGCCCAGCTTCCTGGGATCGCGAACATACCCTAACTTTCGAACACAATTGGGACCTTCCGTTTGGGCGGAATCGCTATTGGAAACTCGGCGGTAATGCCTTTGCCGATGCGATTCTGGGCGGCTGGCGCTTGAGCGGCGTCCACACCTTCGCCACGGGTGCGCCGTTCACGCCGACGGTTGCGAATGCACCGCTGCTCAACGATCCTGATTTCGCCTCTTTGCGAGCTGACGTGGTCGGAAACCCAAGCGTACCCAATCCGAACGCAAGCATGTGGTTCAATGTTGCGGCCTTTAGTGAGCCGCAGCAACCATTCCGGCAAGGGACGGCGGGCCGCAACTCGCTGCGAGGGCCGAACCTGGTGGTGTCGAACTTGTCGCTATCGAAGAATCTCCTGCTGAGTGAACGCCGGTCGCTCGACCTTCGGGCTGACGCTTTCAACGTCTTCAACCACGTGAATCTGGCGAACCCAAACTCGACGATAGACGAGAGCGGCGCCGGACAAATAACATCCATCCAGGTTCCCATGCGCCAGATGCAGTTCGGGCTGCACTTCCAGTTTTGACAAAGGGGGGCCGGTTCGCTGGCACGCGGCAAAATGCGCCACCTAGTGGACATTGTACCACTTTTGGTACATACTAGAGTGTGAGAGGCGATGAGCAAAGAACAAACCCGGAGATGCCGGTCCGGTTCTACTGCACGAAAGCGGGCGGGTCGCCGGTGCTCGATTGGCTGCGCGGCCTCGATAAGGACGACCGCCATGCTATCGGGCTCGACCTCATGCGGGTGCAGTTTGGCTGGCCGATTGGGAGGCCACTGGTGGGAAGCCTCAAAGATGGTCTTTGGGAAGTGCGCTCGTCGCTTCCGAGCCATCGGATAGCCCGGCTCATCCTGTGCTTTCACGACCAGATGCTCGTCGTGCTGCACGGGTTCATCAAGAAAACGCAGAAAACGCCTGCGGATGACCTGGCCCTGGCAAAACGGAGAATGAAGGAGGTTACGAAATGAAAAAGCGCAATAAGCATATCGGCTCGTCACTGGAGGATTTCCTGAAAGAGGAAGGGGTACTCGAAGAGACCCGCGCGGTCGCGCTGAAAGAGACGCTGGCCTGGCAAGTTCAGCAAGCGATGGAGAAGGACAAAATCAGCAAGGTAGAGATGGCGCGGCGCATGAACACAAGCCGCGCTGCGCTTGATCGTCTTCTCGATCCTGGCAATGTCTCTGTGACGCTGCAAACCCTAACGCGGGCGGCACACGCTATCGGCCGTGATCTGCGCATTGAGCTGGTCTGAATAACGTAACTTCGCCTGAGTGAATGCAATGAGCTTTTTCAAGAAGCTTTTCGAGAAATCTTCGAAGTGCACTCGCCTCATCGTCTGGGCGCTCCTGACAACTCTTTTTGCCAAGGCCCAGACGCCCGATGTCCACACCAAGTGGCCTATCGAGGACGGCGTCTACACGATTAAGAACTTCCGCTTCCGGACCGGCGAGTCCCTTCCCGAGTTGAAGCTTCACTACCTCACACTCGGCGAGCCCCACCGCGATGGCTCCGGACATACCGATAATGCCGTCCTGCTGCTCCACGGAACCGGCGGCAACGCCCATTCGCTCCTCAATCCGGTCTTCTCCGACGTTCTCTTCGGTCCCGGCCAGCCTCTTGACATCGGCAAGTTCTACATCATTCTCCCCGACGACATCGGCCACGGCGAATCCAGCAAGCCCTCCGATGGCTTGCGCATGCACTTTCCTCAATACGACTACAACGACATGGTCGCGTCCCAGCACGCCATGCTCCTGGAGGGCCTGCACGTCGACCATCTCCGCCTCATCCTGGGCACCTCCATGGGCTGCATGCAATCCTTCGTTTGGGGCGAGACCTATCCCGAGTTCTCGGATGCGCTCGCCCCGTTCGCCTGCCTGCCCGTCGAGCTAGCCGGGCGCAACCGCATGTGGCGCTACATGGCCATGCAGATGATCCGCGATGACCCCGCCTGGAACAACGGCGATTACACCACCGAACCCGTCGAGGGCCTGCGCGGCGCCAACGATCTGATTCTCATCGCCGGCTCGGCTCCGCTCGTGATGCAGCGGCAATTTCCTACGCGTGCCTTAGCAGAGGCTTACGTGGATCGAACTCTTAACGCCCTGATCGCTCGCACCGACGCGAACGATTTCCTCTATTACGTAAACGCTTCACGCAACTACAACCCGGAGCCGAAGCTGAGCACGATCACGGCCCCGGTCCTCTGGATCAACTCCGCCGACGATTTCATCAATCCGCCCGAGCTTGGCATCGCCGAGAAAATGGTTACGAGAATGCCTCATGCCAAGTTCATCCTGATCCCCATCTCTGACGCTACGCGTGGGCACGGCACTCACACGCAGGCCGCTGTGTGGAAGGACTATTTGACCGAATTCCTTCGGGAAACGGAAAAGAAGTAGGGCCGCTTCTGTTCGAGCTATTGCTCTTCCACGATGACCAGATCCCAGGGCTCCAGCTGAATCCGCTCGGAAGTAAGCACCTTCTTCCCGCTCAAGAGATCCACTCCCGCACCGTGCGGATAAGCGAAAGATTGCGGATCGCTGGAATAGTTCAAATAATAATGAACGCGTTTCCCAAGATCGTTCACGCCATGCTTCACCCGAACGGGCGCAGGTAGCTGCTGGTCGGGCCCGGCAAGCTGCGCCGATTTCAATGCGTCAAGCAGCACGTGGTTCTGGAGCGTGTCTGAAAGCCAGGTTCCTTCGTAAGTGAGCGTGCCCGAGCCGTACTGATTGCGCGTAATGGCGGGCCAGCGGCCGAAGAAAGGATGGTCGTAGTAGGCAATCGGCTGCGCGTGCTCCGGCATGAGAAACTCGGCCCAATACATCACCTGGTTGCTCTCTCCGGCCTGGAACGGATCGCCTTTGAGCGGCAGCGGCTTCTCGAGATTCGAAAATTCCTGATAGCTGAATCCCGCGGCCTCGCGAAGCGGACCTGGCTGGCGAACCCAGCGAACCATCGAGTTCTCATTGCAGAAGCCGCTCTTAAATGTCATGACAACGCGGCCGCCATTGTGAACGTAATCGGAGACCTTCCGCAACAGCGCGTCATCGGCGATGTAGAGAGCGGGGACGATCAGGATCTTGTAGTCGGAAAAGTTGTCAGCCTCGGGAAAGACGAAGTCGACTCCAACGTTCGCGTTGTACAGCACGCGGTGAAATTGATGGATCAGGCTGCTGTAGTCGGCCACCGGCTTGGCGCCTGACCATTGAGGTCCGCTGCTGGTGAAGGGCATAAAATCCAAAGCATTGGCTGAATCGACGCTGTAGAGAATCGCGACCTGGTTTTTGATCTTCAAGTTCACTAAGTGCGATCCGATTTTTTGAAGCTCGTGCGCGGTGCGAGAGACTTCGGCGTAAGCGCGATTCGGTTCCAGGTCGTGCGAGAGAACTCCTTTCCAGTAAGTTTCCTGTCCGGAATGAATGGAGTGCCAATGCCAGTACTCGACCATATTCGCGCCGCTCGAGAGGTGAGTGTAAACATCCAGCCGAAGCTGCCCATCATAGGGCGGATATTGAAAAGCGGAGTCCCAGTCGGTGGTTTGAGCGTTGGTCTCAGTGACCAGATAGCCGCTTCGTTTGAGCGAGCGAATGTAGTCGCCGGTTTCAGCTTGCGGTTGGCCATCCATGTGATCCTGGGTGCCGTGGTAAGGATTGGTCGCCGCAATATCGAGCGATGCAGCAACTTCAATTTCATTCACGTCGCGATGCATAGCGCCCGCAAAATCCTGCGTGACGAATTGATCCGGCCGCCGGTACTCGCGCACTAGTCCAGCTTGCCAAGCGAGATAATCCGTCACGCGCATCTGCTGCCAGCGCGACCATTCGAGCTTGTAACCGGTGCTCTGCGCGCTGTCTCGCGTGGGCATATCTTCCCACGCGTTCACATCCTCGCCCCAGTAGTTCAGCAGCCAAGCCTTGTTCAAATTCTCGAGAGTGCCGAATTTTTCCTTCAGGTGATTCACGAATCCCACAAAGACGTCGTGATTGGACGCGCCGTAGGAAGCGGTCTCGTTATCGATTTGCCATCCGATTACGGCGGGATTGTCGCGGTAATGTTGGACCAGATTTTTTATGAGCCGCTGGGCGTAAAACCGGAAGGCCGGACTATCGGTGTCCATGTTCTGGCGCATGCCGTAAAATACAGGCGCGCCGCCTAAGGGCCGGGCGAGAATCTCAGGGTGATCGTGATAAAGCCAAGTGGGGATGGAGTAGGTAGGCGTGCCCATGATTACCTTGATTCCGGCCTTGCTCATTGCCTCGACTACGCGGTCCATCCACGCATATTCGAAGAAGCCATCCCGCGGCTCCCACAAGCTCCAAGTCGATTCGCCCATGCGCACAACCGAGAGGCCGGCCTGCCTCATCATCTCGACATCCTTATCGAGGCGCTCATAGGGCATGTACTCGTTGTAATAGGCAGCGCCGTACAGAACATTGTTGAAACGAGCGGGGGTGAAGCGGGCTGGCGCTTCCGCGCCTGAAGCGTGAAGAACAGCAGCGGCAGCTAGTGCGCACAACGGAAAACGTCTGAAGAAAAGCATGATTTACTGTACAAATGCCGGTTCGGACGTTCGCGCTATTTGGAGCCCTGGGCTGCGCTCTCGCTTCGGCGGCATTTGGGAGCAGCGCTTATTACGTCGACTGCGCTGCTGGAAACGACGATGCGGACGGACTGTCGCCATCGGCGGCGTGGAAATCGGTGGCAGCGGTGTCCAAACGAAACTTCGATCCTGGCGATTCAATTCAGTTCAGGCGTGGATCTGTCTGTTCAGGCATGCTATGGCCGAAAGGCTCGGGATCCGCGGCGGCTCCTATCCGGCTCGATGCCTGGGGAAGCGGGCGACTGCCGCAGATTCATGCTCAGACCGGAGAACCGGCTGCGCTGAAGCTGTTCGATCAAGAGTATTGGGAAATTGCGCACCTGGAATTTGCCGGAGGTGAACCGTATGGTGTTTTCATCAGCGGATCGAAAGGCATTCTTCACGGAGTGCATCTGCATGATCTGGTCGTACACGACGTAACCGGGGAGCCAAAAAACAAGGAGACCGGTTTAGTGGTGATTGCCGCTGGAACCGAGCAGCAGCACTTCGATGACCTGCTGATCGACGGAGTCACGGCTTACCATACCTCACAGTGGGCGGGAATTATGGTCGCGGGGGTTGCGCATGGATTTCCGCCGGAATCTTCCCGCAACACGAACGTGGTGATCCGGAATTCGAGCGTTCACGATGTGGCAGGCGACGGCATCGTGCTTTTTCAAGTTAATAATGGACTGATCGAAAACAGCGCCGCCTGGCTGACGGGCATGCAGCCGACCGAGAAAATCGGTACGCCCAATGCGATCTGGACATGGATGTGCCGCAACTGCACAGTGCGCCATAGTGAAGCCTTCCTCACTGACAGCCCGGGAGTGGATGGAGGAGCGTTCGATATCGATTACGGCAACGACGATAACGTTGTGGAGGAGAATTACGGACATGATACGCAGGGCTACTGTTTCGCGGTTTTCGCGGCGGGTTGGGTGACGGCGAATAGCCAGGTGCGAAACAATATCTGCGCAGCGAACGGCCTAAGTCCGCGGCTGGCGCTCCTGCAGGGGGCAGTATATCTTTCGACGTGGAATAACGGAAAGATCAAGGGTCTGGATATTTCAGGGAACCGAATTTTCTGGAATCCGCGCGTCGCGGCGGCCGCCGTTGTGAACGTTGCGGATTTTATCGGATCCGGAATTTTCGAGAAAAACACAATCCATTCGTGCTCGCCGTCCGTGTTTCGGAGCAGTCCCTCCCTGGTGCTCCGGGAAAATTCGCTCGAGCGCTGCAGCGAAGAGCGCCGGCATGAAGCGGATGCGTGGTCCTTGACCGCATTTGTTTCCGCGAGCGAGCAAGATCATGAGTCCCGCGGTCAGGTTGCGCTGCTTGAAAGCGTCCATCGCCAGTTTCCAGAGCTCAAGATCCGAATTGTAGTGGTTGGCACGTCCGCCTCTAATTCGGAATCAAGAGGCAACCTTCGCTATGACTGGAACACGGGCGATCTGGGGCTCGAGTTCAGCGATGCCGCATCGCGGGTTCCTGCGCTGGTCCTGACCGACGCATCGGGAAAGTCGATGTGGCGGCACGATGGCTTTACGTCTCCGGGGGAGCTTGGTCTCGTGCTGCGCTCATTCATCGGCGATCCCGACTATGCACAACTTCGTATAGAACCATGAAACGACCGCTTGAAGCTCTTGCAATCCTCACTTGCGCTTGCACTCTCGGCGCTGCGTTTGACCCTGATGCAGCATTTCTTCCGCTCCAGGATCCCATCGTCGTGTATAACGACTGGTCGTCTTACGACGAGCTTTCCGATAACGTTCCGCTGACCGAACAACTCGCGATGAAGGAGCTTGATGAGCTGCTTCGATTGCGGGGGCGCGGCGTGCGTTTCGACTACTACGTGATGGACGCTTTCTGGTTCGCCAAGGACGGCGGATACCGCACTTGGCGGAAGTCAACCTGGCCGGAAGGGCCCGATCGCTGGTTGCAGAGATGCCGCGAAAACGGCATCAAGCCCGGTTTATGGTTCGGGACTAACCTGCTGGTCCAGCTCGATCCGGCGCCGGAATGGGAAGACTCGCTCAATAAAAAGCGTTACGCGATGTGTTTTTTCAAAGGCGGGTTTCTGCCGCACTTTATGCAGACGCTGCAGATGTGGCATGACCGCGGATTCCGCCTATTCAAGTTTGATTTCGTGGATTTTACGGCCGCTCCGCCGGATGTGGAAGCGTCCATGCCGAAAGAAGAAATTCGCGCGCGCAATGAGACGGCGTTTCGGGACGCGCTGAAGAAATTTCGCGAGAAGAATCCCGGCGACGTTCTGGTCGCGTTTAACGGCTTTGGCGGTGATTTGGAAATGACCACCGGGCCGTTTCCGTTTCGTAATCCCATCGATCTTCGCTGGCTGACAGTTTTCGACTCGATTTATTCGGGCGACCCACGGCCCTCCGACGTGCCGATGATGAACTTTTGGCGCTCCCAGGATGTCTACAGCGATCACATGGTGCGCCGATTTGAGGACAGCGGCATGCCGCTCGAGCGCATCGATTCAACCAGCGTGATGTATGGGACGACTGGAACAATTTACTACCGTCGCACGAACGCCTGGAAAAGCGGCCTTCTTCTAATGCTGTCGCGCGGGGGATGGGTGAACACCATTCATGGAAACCTGGAGCTGATCGATGACAGCAAGACCGCCTGGATGGCCAAAGTGTTCCGCATCTACCTGCGCATGGAGTCTCTAGGAAGAACGAAGACGTTTGGAGGGATTCCCGGAGAGGTCGAGCCGTACGGATTCGCTTCCCTGGATGCGGATGGCGCTCTCTACACCGTGGTCAACCCCGCCCAGGCGATTCGCGAGATGGAGCTGCCGCGCTTATCGCAGGAGCAGGCTGGATCCGGGCAGGGGCGCATCCTGTTTCGAGACGCCGGTTTCCGGCCGGAGCTCTCGAATCGCTCCATCACTCTCGGTCCCGAGCAGATGGCCGTGATCGGGTTCGGCAAATATGCAGGGCCCGAATACGATCTTGGGATAGAGGAGGAAGTGGTCATTCCGAAATCGATCGAGCCTGTCACGGCTGCGTTCGAGCCGCGCGGCTCTCATGCGATAGAAGCATCCATGATGCCTCCAGCCGGCAGCCGCTTACGAATCGTTTTGCAGCAACGCACCCCGGATGGCTACATCCGGCGTACCTGGGCGGGCGGTCCTCCGAAAGGTGAAAACATGGCGCGCGTCCTCAAGATTGAAGTCTCCCAGCGCGGGCAGGCGATTCCCGTCCGCATCAACTACGACAAAGTGATCTGGAGCGGCCTCTCATGGGGTGTTGGCGAAGTGGAGCGATTTGCGCCGGGAGCGCCGATTTTGATTCGCTGCACCTCGGCGGAAAAGGATGAGGTAAAGCTCGAGGCGAAAGTGTACCAGGTCCGGTATTAAGGGGCCGCGCCGGAGGAGGTGAGTTCGTGCGCTATCTTGATCGCGGGAACTTATGCGCGCAGCCGGCATACAACATGTCGCTCTCATTCTTGTACTGCTGCTTCTTCTAGTAGCGGCTTTGGCTGTTATCGCGAAGCGGCTCAGAATAGCTTATCCAATCATCCTCGTGCTCGGCGGCCTCTGCCTGAGTTTGCTTCCGCACGCTCCGCGCGTTTCGCTCGATCCCAACATCGTTTTCTTCGTGTTCCTGCCGCCGCTCCTGTTTTCCGCGGCCTTTCATACCTCGTGGCGCGACTTCCGCAACAATCTGGTCGGCATTCTGATGCTCGCCTTTGGATTGGTCGGCTTTACCATATATGGCGTCGCTGGCGCCACCCGCTTGATGTTGCCCGGATTCAATTGGCAGCTTGGTCTCGTGCTCGGGTCGGTAGTGGCCACTACGGATGCGATTGCCGCCACCGCGACCGCGAAGCGACTGGGGCTGCCCCGCACAATCACGGACATCCTCGAGGCCGAAAGCCTGGTTAATGACGGCAGCGGGCTGGTTGCACTGAAATTCACGCTCGCGATCGTAATCACCGGAGTCACACCCACGCTTTCTTCCGGCGCGGGCATGCTCCTTTATCTCATCTCGATGGGAGTTGTGATTGGCCTCGCCGTCGGGCTGTTCATTCGCTGGATTCAGCAGCGGATTTCCGATGCACCCATCGAGATCACGGTAAGCCTGGTCACCCCATACATCGCTTACCTCGCGGCGGAAAGCGCTCAATGCTCCGGCGTTCTCGCCACCCTCGCGTGCGGCTTGTATCTCGGGCGCCGGAGCTCAGGCTTCTACTCTTTGCACGCCCGCATAGAATCTTCCGCCGTGTGGAGAACACTGGATTTCATTTTGAACGGCTTGGTGTTCCTCCTGCTCGGCCTCCAGCTGCCCTCGATTCTCTCGGAAATCCGCGGCTTCAGCACCGCGACGTTAGTAATCGACGGCGCGCTCTTCAGCCTGCTGGTGATTTTGCTTCGACTATTCTGGGTTTTCCCGGGCGCTTGGATTTCCGCGCAAATACGGCAGCGGCTCCTTCTGCATCCTCCGGAACCACTCTCTCCTAAATCTACCTTTCTGGTCGGGTGGGCAGGCATGCGAGGCGTGCTGGCGCTGGCAGCCGCGATGTCGCTTCCTGAGCGGCTCAACAATGGCACGGCGTTCCCGCAGAGGAATCTGATTATCTTTCTCACTTTCTGCGTCATTTTCGCTACCCTCGTGCTGCAAGGGCTCAGCCTCCCCGCTCTCATTCGGCGGCTCGGGTTCGCCGGAGCGCAGGCGAGCCACGATGAAGAGGATTCGGCGCGCCGCCAAATGATCGCAGCGGCGCTGAATAGTCTAAGGCGCATACGGAAAGAAGGCTCGCGCGAGCACGCCGACATCTATGATCAGCTCGAGCGATATTATCGCCGCCGGCTGGCTTTGCTGGAGGGGGCGTCCAATGAAAGCGAGCTGTCGAAGCAGCAGCCGGCGCGTCATCGAGCGCTGGCGCAGCAGCTTCGCGATGTGGAGCGGTCCATCGCTATCAAGCTGCGCGATGAAAACAAGATTCACGACGAGGTCTTAAGAGTGCTCGAGCGCGATCTGGATTTGCTGGATGCCCGCTTCGCGGATTCGGAATTCTGAAGGTTATGCAGAGCCGCGCCCGTCAGCAAGCGGCCCTCTTCACGGTACAGAAATCGCTGGGACAGCTTACTAGAGATATTGGACAATGGGGGAGCTGGAAATGGCGCAAATGTCTCTCAATCTGAGAGCCGCTTACGCCGATGAGAAATCAATGTGCTGAAACAATGGTCCGTGCCCTGCTTACTGCTTGGCATAAGCGCCTTGCGATGCGTTCACGCGCAGACACCCGCAGCCGCCTCTAAGCCCGGGTCTGATGTTCTTATCTTTGTCGATGGCGAAAAACTCATCGGACATCTAAAAAGCGCAACGGGCTCGTCCGTGGTGTTCAAGAGCGATATGGCTGGTGACGTGACGGTGGAGTGGAGCAAGATTCAGGAACTTCGCTCATCGGAGAAGTTCGCCGTGATCCCGAAAAGCGCGAAGCTGCGGAAGAGTGAAGACACCAGCAACGTTCCTCAAGGGACGATCGCGATGACCGATCAAAAAATTGAGGTCATTCCAGCCGCGCAGGCTGCCCCGCAGACTGTTCCCCTCGGCAATGCTTCTAATGTCGTGGATGAAGCTGCTTTTCAAAAGGCGTTCACCCGCTCCAGCTTTCTCGGCGGCTGGAAAGGCGGCGCAACGGTGGGAGCATCGCTGACGGAGGCAACGCAAAAAAATCAAAGCTTTTCTGCCGCGCTCAATATGGTGCGCGCCGTCCCGGGCGTGAACTGGCTTGATCTGCGTAGCCGCACGATATTCGACTACAACGAGGCTTACGGGAAGCTGACCACGCCCGGCTCGCCCGCGATCAAAACGTCTCTCTATCACGTCGACGCTGAGCAGGACTGGTACCTGTCTCCCCGGCTGTTTGCCTTCGTCAGCGCAGCTTTCGATCACAACTTCTCGCAAGGTCTCAAGCTGCAGCAGACCTATGGCGGCGGCGCGGGCCTGGTGGTTGTAAAAGAGTCCAGCCGGGAGCTCGATTTTAAAGGGAGCGCGGATTACATTGATCAGCAGTTTGAGGTTCCCGGGCTGGATAAAAAACTAATCGGCTCGATCTTCAGTGAGACTTACGTCGAAAAGTTCGCGCATGGCATTCTTTTCAACCAGCAGGGTGGCATAATCCCGGCCTGGAACAACACCAATGCCTATTCTGCGTTCGCCAGCGCGGGCCTTACCTTTCCGGTGTATCATCGCTTCGGGCTTACGCTCGGAGCTCTCGATAATTTCTTGAACGATCCGCCTCCGGGATTCAAGAAGAACTCGCTTCAATTCACGCTGGGGGCAACTTACTCGTTCCAGTAAGCCGCTCCTCATCGGTAAAGCGAGCTGCTACCACTCGAACCGTACGCCAAATTGGCCCTGGCGCGGCAGAGAGTTAACTCCCGTCACTAACCCAAAGGTCGCGTCATTGAGACTTGTGTCCGGATTGCTGAAGGTATGTCGATTGAAAATGTTGTAGAACTCCACTCGGAGCTGCAATCTGAATCTGCCTTCCGGCCCGAAAAATGTGTTCTTCATCAAGCTGGCGTCTTCACTTTTGATTCCGAAGCCCCGTAACGCGTCGATGCGTGCCGGCCCTGTACCGAGGTCTCCATAAGAGGGATTCACGGCGATCGTCTTCGGGAAGTACGTATCCGACCCCGGCGACGGGTCGCTGGCAGTCGGCGGAGTGAAGTTTTTAGCATTGAATTGGTTGCCGTTGTATCCCGCCAGATTGTAATCCACGTAAGTGGCTGCCCAGGCCGGATAGTAGTAGTAGTTACTGGAAAAGAAGCTCAGGGGCGCTCCGGAAGCATACAGTACAAGGCCGGATACTCGCCAGCCGCTAACCAGGCCGTTAACAAATTTTCCACGATCGGTCAACCACCGGCGTCCGTGACCGAAGGGGAGCTCATACGTCACGGAGCCTTTAACCGTATGTTTCTGGTCATACGGAGTCAGCGTGTGCGCGGCTTCGCTCAAGTTTGAGAAATCCTGGATACTTGCCGTGTCATAGCTGTCGCCGAAATTGTTGACCGTGTCACCCTCCGACCGCCCGAGAGTGTAGCTGAAATCCAGCGTGAGCCCGCTGGACATCCGCTTCACCAATTGCGTGACCATCGAATCGTAATAGGATTGCCCGAGCGGCAGGCCCACATAAAAGAGTGTCGGATAGAACCAATAGGTGAGTGCCGCAGCCGCAAGTTGCGGGTAGGGGGCGATGGCGGCGAACGCCGGCGCGCAGAAGCCGCTGTAGGGATAAGGAACGCCGTTCGCCGCCGCCTGGGCTGCGTTGCAGACGTAATTAAATCCGTTTCCAGACTTCGCCAAAGGAAAGAACTGCTGAGCGCTCGCCTGATTGTTCTGAAGCCCGCTATCTTGCAAATGGTGGCCGCGGTTGCCGATATAGCTGACTTCGATTCTCGTTGTATTGTTCAACTCATATTGAACGCCGAGATTCCAGTTGTCGGTGTAACCGGCGAGCAACGCATTCGGGTCTACAGTGACTCCTAACACATTGATGGGCAGAGTGGTAGATTTAACGCCCGGCGTGAATACTCCGGGATAACCGCTGTCCCAATTAAACGGCGCAGGCGCTACGTTGGTCCCTCGGAATCCAGGGGCAAACCCGTATGGCACGCCCTCGTAATACTGAATGCCGATTGGCACGTACAGAATACCGAAGGACCCCCGGAACACCACCCGCTTCCATGGGTTATAAGCGATACCGATCTGAGGACCGAAGTTGTGCCAGTCTTCATTCTTTTCAAAGCTGTCGCCGCCGCCGTTCGCGTACTCAACCGCTCCCTTGATGCCTAGATTCGGATCGATCGCGTTCAAGTCGAAGTTGGCCCAATGGCCGTACTTCTCGTGAAACCGGAAGGTCGCATCCCACCGGAGACCGATATTCATCGTCAATTTCGGCGTGACCTTCCAGTTGTCCTGCGCAAAAAGGCTCATCGCCTTCCGCCGCCCGTACAAATTCAATGGCGTGCTTTCGCTGGCTGATTGCACGTCGCCTAACAAGAAGCTCGCGAACCCGAACCCAACCTGGTTGGCATAAGATTCGCCTGGAGCCCCGGTCGTGTTGTTTGAGAAGGCCAGGCTCAGCGCGCCGGAACCCGCTTGACTGCTGATCTGCATCGCGCGGAACTCACCGCCGAACGTGAACGTGTGTTTGCCCTTGGTCCATGAAACATTGTCGTTATATATAAACGTGCTGCCGATGTAATAGCCCTGCCAGGTGTTTCCAATTCCAGTTGTGCTGTAGCCATTGACCGAAGAACCGAAATTGATGGCTGGGAAATTGTCGACGCCGGTGTTTCCAAGACCAAGCTGAGAGAGCCAATTTGTCCCTGTTTCCGAAGGAACGGAGCCGTTCCAATAGCGGTTGTACGTGGCGTTGAAGACGTTCAACACATTCGGCGTGATCGTAAACGAATCGCTGGCGCGAAATTCATTTGAAAGGGTGAGTTGAAAGCGTCCGCAGGAAAGCGGCCCTCCATCCGTGCTGCCCTCCTGCCAAACGCCCCCGCAATCCTGGTTGAGACGCGGCCGGTGATCGTACACCCAGGAACCTGAGAGGTGATTGCGATCGGTGAGATTGTAATCGCCCTTGACGACGGCTTGGTTGGGAGTCTGCTCGGGAGTTCCGTTGGCGGGAATTCGTTCATTTCCGGCAAGCGCGCTCGATTCCGGCGCGTAGTCCTTCTGATAAATGCCGATGATTTTTTTCGAGACCGAGCTGAACATGCTTGTGGGGATCATGTTTCCCACAAAAACGGCCCCGGGATCGTTCGGATTGAAGATGGCGCCGGCGTAAATGGGGTTTCCGTGAGTATCCGTGCCCAATACCTTGCTGGTATTCAGAAGTGAGCTGAAATCCCCGTTCAGGAAGGCCGTGGTAGGAACGCTGGCTGCGCCGGTATTGCTTCCCAGGCCCCCCAGAGTGAAATCGTGCTGCTGGTAACGCTCGAAAGCTCCGAAATAGAAGAGCTTGTTCTTGCGAATGGGTCCGCCCGCGCTGAACCCGTAATCCCAGAATCGCGCTTTTGGCTTGACCGGATTGCCCCAGGATCGCGCGTCCAGAAACTCGTTATGGCCATAGTCAAACGCGGTTCCGTGGAACTGATTGGTGCCCGATTTCAGGTTAAACATGACCACCCCGCCATTCGTGATCCCGTTTTGTGCCTGTAGGCCGCTGGTTTGAGACTCAACTTCCTGGAGAGCTTCCATAGTGGGGCCGATTTCAACCGAGTCCCCCTGAATTGTGGCAGTGCCGGAAGTGCCGTCCACCGTAAAGTCTTTGCTGAAAATCTGGGTGCCGTTAATCATTGCCTCATAGGTGTTGCTTTGGGCAGAGTATCCCGGCGTCAAGGCATATGCGAATTTCTCGATATCGCGGCCGCCATTGATATTCAGTGGGAGATCCGTTATCTCCTCGCCCGAGAGGTGCGTTCCTTCCGTCGCGGTCTCGGTGTCGAGAACCGGGGCAGCCGAAGTTACCGTGGTGGTCTGCTGGCTCGATCCGAGCGCCAATTTTTCATCGAACTTAGCCACCTGCGTAGATTCCAGCGTAAACGCGGGAATGTCAATGGACTCGAACCCGGTCTTCGTGAAATGGAGCGAGTACTTTCCCGGAAAAAGATTCAGAATCGTATAAAGACCGGCATTATTGGTCGAGGCGCGGCTGACCTCGCCGGTAGCGACATTAGTCGCCGTCACCTCCACATCCGCGACAACCGCGCCGCTGGGATCAGTCACCGTGCCGGTGATCGTCCCGCGGTTTCCTTGCCCTTGTGCATAAAGCATTCCTACGGAAAGTAACGCCAGGAACGTGACCCGGCAAATCCACAACACAGTGATTTTGCGCATCCCACCTTCTCCTCAGCCCTGAATATACGTTTAGACGTCCGACTTACGTGATGAAGCAACCCTTACGCGTTGTTTGCTGCCAAGATTTTGACTATCCTGGCGGAAATTGTCAAGGAAAAAGTCTCAGCGAGGTGAGTGAAGCAGGGCTCCGTTGTTATTCTATTTCGGTTGAATCCCCCGATAAGCCCGTGCAAGCGTCAAGTTAAAAACTTAATCGCTATTCTGACTTAGTTCCTTCCAGGCTAGCTTAAATTTTTCTCTTATGAGAAGGATCTTGGATGTCCTGTTTCGATGTCCCGTCACGGGACAATCATTTCGTAGCACTTCGCGGCGCGACTTCTGGTTCGGCGCGTGGCCGCATTAGCGGCCTTAGTAGGCAGTTCTTTGCGGGCTCAAGTCTAATTCACTGAGACCGCGGGCCCTGGGTTAGCCGCCGCGCGCTCGACAGCTTACTGACCCTTCGCTTTCAGCGCCGCGATCAGCTCCGCTACCTTCGAGCCGGGTGCGACGGGCTCTATCATCACGATATGCCGCCGGTTGAGAACCGTCCGGTTTGGGGAATGCCACTCGTTCCCTCGCCGAATCAAGATGTTTTTTTCCTCTTTCGTCTGCGTGTTGACCTGATGTTGAATGTAGTAGACCTCAGTCAGAACGGGGAAGTCGCTATCCAGCTGTTCAAGTTTTCCGTAAAAGACCTGACCGTTATCGAGCAAAACTGCCTGGTATGGTGTGTCAAGCGTTATGTGATTGGGCGTTCGATATCGCCAAAGAGCAATTAAGAGGCCCAAAGCTACCAGCAGCGTGATCGCGCCTACCGCAACGAACCTTTTCAATCAACGGCTTCCTTCCTGAAAGGATTGGAATAGAGGCGTCTTCTGAAGACAGCCGCGGTTAGGGCAGCGAGCACGGCGCTGGCCGTCAGCGCGAGAGTGCCAGGCTCGGGAGTGCCAGAAGTACTTACTCCATTGTTCAAGGCGGTGAGCGTGAAATCGCCATTCACAACGGTGTCGGTCCACTTGAATCCCGCCTCCAGTCCCTCGATTACAAAGTTGGCATCCTTGAAGTCAGCCCCGCCAGAGCTCATAATCAGCTCAAATTTATCGCCTTTCTTCGGAGCAAAACCATCGATAAAATCGATGGCAACGTTCCCCTGAAAAAGGCTTGAGCCCGATACATCGAGCGTGCCCTGGAGATCAGTGCTTGTGCCGGCCACGTCGAGGAGCAGCGTTCCATCGGACGCCTGCGTGTAGTTGCCAATGAGGTTGATCGCGCCGAGGGGGTCGAGGGTGCCATGGTTCACAACCTTACCGTGCAGTGTGCCTCCCTTGGCGTCAACCATGCCGTGCTTCCCAATTGTTATGTCGCTGGCCTTCACGGTTCCATGATCCTGAACGGTCAGTTCTCCGGAGCCCGAGACCCCAATTTCCAGCGACCCCGAACTCGTCCACTGCGATCCAGCGCCACTCACCGTCGCTACACCGTTGGAACCTGACACCGCTCCAATCGTCGCGTTGACGTCCTTTAACTCCCCGCCGCCCGAGAGAGCCAGCGTTCCCGTTCCACTGTTCGCGAGCACCAAATCTCCAGATGTAGAAAAAAGCGCTCCGTTCTCTACGTTAAGAGTCCCTGTGCCCTGTTGGCCGATGAGGACAGCTCCCGACGAGTTAATCCAACTCGTGCCCGAACCTGTCACTGTCATGGTTCCAGTTACGCCACGGGAGAGGCCGATCGTCAGCCCAGCAGTGGATGTGCCGATCGCGCCGGAGTTCATATTGAGCGTCGCCGATCCTGCGCAGCCCACGCATAGAGTAGAGGTGAAGAACCGGGAGGTTTCGCCAAACGCGGCCGTGGCTGCACTTGAAAAACCAAGGGAAGTCACGCCGCTGTTCACAACCGAGCCGCCTTGAACTGAAAGAGATGTGGCACTTGTAGCACCTGCTCCAACTTCGAGAACCGCAAGATTCCATTCCGATCCGGCGCCCGAAACAGTCACTGTGCCCGCTCCAGTCGATGTACCGATGTAAGCGGCACCGGTGGTATCCACAATTGCGCCGTTCCGGACGGTGAACGATCCCGCGCCTGAACGGCCAACCGTGAGAAAAGTATTTGTCCAATGGGACCCACGGTCTGTAAC
>JBAUUG010000430.1:0-6943 GCA_049582585.1 Bryobacteraceae bacterium
GTGATGTGCCACGAGCCTTTGCAGCACGTCGGGATGGGGATGGTGGAATTGATTCATATATCCGTCCGAGATGAACGCAAAATGAGGAGCTGACTGATCGAGAAATGCCTGTGATGAAGACGTTCGACTGCCGTGGTGTCCAACCTTCAGGAGAGTGACAGGACGGACTTCGCCGTTCGCGACCATGTCATTCTCGATGGGCCTTTCCGCGTCGCCGGTCAGTAGGATACTGCGGCGGCCAAAAGTTATCTCAAGGACCAGTGAATCGTCGTTTACCGGAATATCGCCCGTAACATAATCGACGGAGGGCGCCAGAACACGCACCTGCGCTCCGCCAATTGTTACCGGCGCAGACGCGCGATTGAGCCGTGAAATGGCTACTCTATCCACTGCCGCGTGTTGCTCGACATTCTTCCACTCCTGCGTCTCGGGCTCCGCTCCGATCCATAGCGCACCGGGATGAAAATTATCGAGAACCGCAGGGAGACCGCCCATGTGGTCGGAATGCCCATGGGTCAGCACCGCGTAATCGAGATGCCGTATGCTTCGGCTCCATAGGTAAGGCGAGACCACGTCTTCGCCCACGTCCATCTGCGGCTTGCGGGCCATCCGCTCGGCTCCAGGAAACCCTCCTGCATCCACCAACATCGTTTCACCGTCCGGAAACACGAGCAGCAGGCTGTCGCCCTGGCTGACATCTATGGCGGTGAGCTCCAGGATATGAGGTCGAATTTGGGGCTTCCACGGTTGCCAGCAAAGTACCGAAAACAAGCTTAGCGAGCAGATCAGGGCGGCCCAGATCAAGCGGCGGGCGTGCCGGATGGTCACCCCAAGCAACAAAAGCGACAGCGAGAAAGCGATCGAAATCCAGAGGGGCAAAAGTGCAATGCGCCACGCAGGCTCGAAGCGGACGTGCCAGCCGGCCGCAAATTCTGCCCCTTGGAGAAGCAGCTTGGTCACCACAGCAAGAAAATGCCATCCAGTGAAAATCGAGGCGAACCCGAAAGGCACAACCATCGAGAGCAGGGGAATGATGATGATATTCGCGGAAATTCCGGTGAGGGAAAGCCGATGAAAGTAGCCGATCATGGGCAATGCCAAGCCGAATTGAACGCAAGTCGAGATTATGGAAGCTTCGGCCATGAATGCCACGACCGGAACGCTCCTGGAAACGATAAAAAGCGAGACTGGCTTGGAGCAGCGCGTCCAGACGCGAATTGCTTCGGCGAGGAGACGGAGTTCCACTCGCCATTGCGCGGCCCTGGGATCGACCTGAGGATCATACTTCACTTGCTCGAAGCGCTTTACTGAGGCCCTAAGCGGCTCGGTTACCCGCTCCATCACGGGAACGGCGAATACGGCGATAATCGCGACGGAGAGAAAAGACAGTTGGAAAGCGGGATCGAATAACTGATCCGGATCAAACGCCAAATACACGATTCCGACCAGCGCCAGCAGGTTTACGCTGCGCGCTCTTCGGAAACAGCAACTGGCGACCAGGAAGAGAGAAAATCCTCCCGCAGCCCGAAGCGCCGGTGAGTTGCAGCCTGAGATCAGCGCGTAGAGCCAACACGCCGCCGCTGCAATCGCGAGCGCGGGAACTCGCCGAAAGCGAAGCAGGCGAAAAATCCAAAGGACCGTGAGCGCCAGCACCGAGATGTGCAGTCCGGAGATGACAAGCGCGTGATAGGTTCCGGTTAGACGGAAATCATTTGTCCAGCGGCGCTCAACATTCGTGGTGTCTCCGATGAGCGTCGCCTGCAGGAGCGCTGCGTTGCGTTGGTCGTCCGGATATAGATCCCTCAGCCTTCCCAATGCCCAAATGCGAAATCCATAGAGCCACCCGACAGCCCGCGTGCCGCAGCGTCCCTGGAGTACGCGAATGTCCCCGGGACCCGATACCGAACCGGTCCAATATATATGTTGCCGCGCAAGATAGCCCTGATAATCGAAGGCTCCCGGATTCTGGTAATTTCGCGGCGAACGGATCTTCGCTGCAAGCTCGACCTGCTGGCCGTAGCGCAAACGCAACGTTTCGTCCGGCTTCAACTTGACGGAAATTCGAATATCAGCCCCACGGGCCAACTGCATCGTGAACTGCTCCCGGAATGGCGACAACGCGGGTGGATCAGTGATGCATCCTGCGAGCAAAACGGTCTCGGTATCTTGCGCGTTGAGTTTGCGCGCGGGCCCTTGCCGGTGAAGTACTTGCGTAACAATTCCGAGCAGTGCTATAGCCGCACAGCCCGCCGGAAGACGCATTCGGCGACCCAGCGTTGTGCCGAAAGCCAGTCCGAGAGCGATCGCGCTCAAGAGAGCCGGAATAAGCAGATCTGGGATCTTGAAATAAAGGAAATGACCGGCGAGAACTCCGGTCCCAAGGGCGGCTGCCGGCAGAAGTAAGGGTTCACGACATGCCACACAGTAACGTGGGCAAAGGGTCCGTGTTGTCTCTAAAGGCGCGCCCGAAGGCCCGTATCAGAGGTGATCACCCGCCGTCTGCAGCGTAGGCACGTCGCGAAGGCCTGCCCGGACGTCGAATCCAACGTCCAGGTGAGCCGATGTCCGAAGATCCAGCAGAGTAGCTTGTTCATAGCTGCTCAGGGGCTAGGTAGCCGCCCGTAAGTCACTGTTTTAAGGGGGCGAACTTTTCTGCCCCGCCTTTGTTGTTATCGGCACAGATCGCCTCGAGCACGCGTTCCCGGAGGCTCAATGTCGCAAATTAAGTATTACCCTATGCCTAACGCGGTTGACACG
The DNA here is from genome assembly GCA_049582585.1 of Bryobacteraceae bacterium. Lineage (GTDB taxonomy): Bacteria > Acidobacteriota > Terriglobia > Bryobacterales > Bryobacteraceae > Bog-105. The sequence goes on from JBAUUG010000430.1 coordinate 2,758, forward strand.
TCCAGGTAAGTCCCTTACACTGAGAATGTTGGGCGAGTCGATTCTTCGGCTTCCGCGCTACCATGTCCACGTGAGGCATCCGGCCGGAAGTCGGGCCCCGCTACTAGACCAGTAAGCTTCTTAGGTTATCTGAAGAGTGACGCTGGGGCCGGTATGGGCCATATCCGAAGCAGTTACCCTCGCGTTTGAGGCTGGTGAACAACGCTATATCAGCCTTCTGGAAGTAATCAATTCGCAGCCGGACAGGTTGATGTCGGACAGATGGATGTCGATCATGTTCGCGCCTGCTTAACAGGTCCTGAAGGGCCGTGAAAATTTGAGTTAACTGCGCGAATCGCGGCAGTGTGCCGGGAAATCGCGCGTGATCGATTTTGGTTTTGGAAGAGAATGCCAACTTTTAATCAATTAGTACGCAAGGGGCGGAAAGCAACTCGTTATAAGACCGCCAGTCCAGCCTTGCAGGCTTGCCCGCAACGGCGCGGGGTTTGCACTCGTGTATACACCACGACTCCCAAGAAGCCCAATTCTGCTCTGCGAAAGGTGGCGCGCGTGCGGCTCACCAACGGCATAGAAGTGACCACCTATATTCCCGGCGTGGGCCACAATCTTCAAGAGCACTCCATCGTCCTGATCCGTGGTGGGCGCGTAAAGGATTTGCCGGGCGTGCGGTATCACGTGGTTCGCGGAACTCTCGATACGGCAGGCGTCGCGAATCGCAAACAAGGCCGCTCGAAATATGGCGCGAAACGTCCCAAGGGCGGAGCCGCCGCAGCCCCCGCAAAGAAGAAATAGAAGGAATCACTATGCCACGCCGAAGACGACCTGAGCCGAGAGAAGTTGTTCCAGATCCGCTCTACAACTCCACGCTGGTCGAGAAGTTTGTCAACTCGATGATGTGGGACGGGAAAAAGATGACTGCCCAGAGGATCTTTTACGCCGCTATGGACACCTTGCGTGAGCGATCCGGCGACGATCCGTTGAAGGCCTTCAAGAAAGCGGTAGAAAACGTCAAGCCGCTTCTCGAAGTAAAAACGCGCCGGGTTGGCGGCGCGAACTATCAGGTGCCCGTTGAAGTTGCCCAGAACCGGAGGAACAGCCTGGCGCTGCGCTGGATCATCAGCAACGCCCGGTCGCGTCCGGACAAGAGCATGGCGGAGAAGCTGGCAAACGAATTGAACGATGCCGCGAACATGCGCGGCGGCGCGGTGAAGAAGAAAGACGATGTGCATCGCATGGCGGAAGCGAACAAGGCTTTTGCGCACTATCGCTGGTGATTGCTCGGATTGAAGTTTATTCCGTGGATTGAAATATGGCCCGCACTGTTTCTTTAGACAAAATGCGCAATATCGGCATCATGGCGCACATCGATGCCGGTAAGACCACTACGACTGAGCGCATTCTGTACTACACTGGCCGCACGCACAAAATCGGTGAAGTGCACGAGGGAACGGCGACCATGGATTGGATGGCGCAGGAGCAGGAGCGCGGCATCACCATCACCTCGGCGGCTACCACCTGCGAATGGCGCGATTTCACCATTAATATCATCGATACACCCGGCCATGTGGATTTCACGGCTGAGGTGGAGCGCAGCTTGCGCGTTCTCGACGGCGCATGCGCGGTGTTCGATGCAGTCGCCGGGGTGCAGCCCCAAACCGAGACGGTGTGGCGTCAAGCCGACAAATATCGCGTTCCTCGAATCTGTTTCATCAACAAAATGGACCGGGTCGGCGCTGATTTCTACCATTCCGTCGACACCATCATCGAGCGTCTGAATGCCCGTCCGGTGCCGATCCAGTTGCCGGTTGGCGCGGAAGATCAGTTCAAGGGCGTCATCGACCTGATCAGGATGAAAGCTCGCATCTGGCGCGACGAGACGCTGGGGGCGAAGTTCGACGATGTCGAAATCCCAGCCGATCTCTTGGAAAAGGCCAAAGAATACCGCGAAAAGCTGATCGAAGCGGTCGCTGAAACAGACGACACTCTATTCGAGAAATTTGTCGAGGGTCAGCCCGTCACGGAGCGGGAATTGGCCGCCGGTATCCGCAAGGCAACCATCGCGCTCAAGATTTTCCCCGTGATCTGCGGGTCCGCTTTCAAGAATAAGGGTGTCCAGAATCTTCTCGATGCGGTGTGTGACTATCTGCCTTCTCCGCTTGACATTCCGCCGATCAAAGGCTTGGCGGTCGACAATCCCGAAGAGCACCTAGAGCGCGCAGCGAGTGATTCCGAGCCCTTCTCGGCGCTGGTGTTTAAGATCATGACCGACCCGTTCGTGGGACAGCTTGTCTTCGTTCGAGTCTACTCGGGAAAGCTGAGTGCCGGCGATTCCATCTACAACGTGACGAAAGGCCGCAGGGAGCGCGTGGGGCGCCTGGTCAAGATGCACGCCAACAAGCGTGAGGAGATTCAGGAAGTTTTCGCCGGCGATATTTGCGCGGCGGTGGGCTTGAGACAGGTAGTTACCGGCGACACGATCTGTGACGAGAAAGCGCCGATCCTTCTCGAAAAGATCGATTTTCCCGCCCCCGTGATCCAGCTCGCCATCGAGCCGAAGACGAAGGCCGATCAGGAAAAGCTCGGCGTAGCGATTCAGAAGCTGGTTTCCGAAGACCCGACGCTGCGCGTCAACACCGATCCCGAAACGGGCCAGACCATTCTCGCCGGCATGGGCGAGCTGCATCTGGAGATCATCGTCGACCGCATGCAGCGCGAGTTTAACGTCGGAGCGAATGTCGGCAAGCCGCAAGTAGCGTATCGCGAAACCATTCGCCAGCGCGCTGAAAACGATTACACGCATAAGAAACAAACGGGCGGCAGCGGGCAGTACGCTCGCGTGAAACTACGCGTCGAGCCGGATCCGGAACAGGACTTCGAATTTGAAAACGAAGTCACCGGAGGCAACATTCCCAAAGAGTTTATTCCTGCCATTCAAAAGGGCGTGATTGAAGCTTTGGAAGGCGGCATCCTGGCCGGTTATCCATTGAACAACGTCAAGGTAACGGTGTACGACGGCGATTATCACGAAGTCGACTCGTCTGAAATGGCGTTCAAGATCTGCGGCTCCATCTGTGTCAAGGGGGCGCTCAGCAAGGCGAAGCCGGTTTTGCTCGAACCTGTCATGCGCGTCGAAGTGACCGTATCGGAAGATTATATGGGCGCGGTGAATGGCGATTTAATCTCGCGCCGAGGCAGGCTGGAAGGCACCGAAATCGTGGGCGGCACGCACATCGTCAAGGCGATGGTGCCGTTATCGGAGATGTTCGGCTACGCGACTGAGCTGCGCTCGCGAACGCAAGGGCGCGGCAGTTTCAGCATGCACTTCGGCCGCTACGAAGAAGTTCCCAGGAATCTGGCAGAGGAAATCATCAACCGCAACAAAGGCGGGATAGCAACGAAGTAATAGGTAACCGAGCCGCGAGAGTAAGCGAGCGAAGATTCATCAACCTAAAGAAGGAAGACCATGGCGAAAGAGAAATTTGACCGCAGCAAGCCGCACGTAAATATCGGGACCATAGGGCACATCGATCACGGGAAGACCACCCTGACGGCGGCCATCACCAAGACGCTGGCCAAGCACAATCCGAAGGTGAAGTTCCGGAGTTTCGATTCCATCGACAACGCTCCGGAGGAGAAGGCGCGCGGCATCACCATCGCGGTGGCGCACGTGGAGTACGAGACGGCGAACCGTCACTATGCGCATGTGGATTGCCCGGGTCACGCCGATTACATCAAGAACATGATCACCGGGGCGGCGCAGATGGATGGCGCGATTCTGGTGGTTGCGGCGACCGACGGTCCCATGCCGCAAACGCGGGAACACATTCTGCTGGCTCGCCAAGTGGGCGTGCCGTACATCGTGGTGGCCTTGAACAAGGTCGACATGGTGGACGATCCGGAGCTGCTCGAGCTGGTGGAGCTGGAAGTGCGCGAGCTGCTGTCGAGCTATCAGTTTCCTGGTAACGATCTGCCGGTGGTGCGGGTGAGCGCACTGGGAGCGTTGAACGGCGAAGAGAAGTGGGAAAAAACGGTGGACGAGCTGATGGCCAAGGTGGATGAGTACATCCCGGTGCCGCAGCGGGTGATTGACAAGCCGTTTCTGATGCCGATCGAAGACATTTTCTCGATCCAGGGCCGCGGGACGGTGGTGACCGGACGCATCGAGCGCGGCATCTGCAAGGTCGGC
>JBAUUG010000431.1:0-15267 GCA_049582585.1 Bryobacteraceae bacterium
TTACAAGATTCCGGCGCAACTTCGATTCGCGCGGTTTGCCTCATGCCGCGCGGGACCGAAGAGGGACGGGACATCAAGCTCGAGCAGCCGGAGCTTCAGCTTCTGGCCAACACCCCCATCGCATTCCGACTTTATAGCTCTCTTAGCCGTACCGAGGACGCGGCCGGAGATGTGGTGTCCTTTAATCCGCCCGACGACATGCTTGATCCGGCGAGCGATCCGCGCCTGCACGCCCCGCTCCGTGCCGTAATCCGTTTTGGAAAAGGCGGCGAGCGGCTCATACCCGTCACCCTTGGCGCTCGCCTCAGCGAAGTGGGCACGCTCGAAGCTTGGGCGGAATCGAAAATCAGTGAACATCGCTGGCGGCTTCAGTTCCAACTCCGCAAGACGGCGGATGCCCCCGACACTGGCGCCGCCGTAGCGGCAGTGCGCTCAACCGCCGTCGTGACCGCCGAAGCCCAAAGCGCCGCAGAATCGCTCATCGAGCAAGTATTCGGCAAATCTGGCCCCGCTCTTCCTCCCGAGCAGCTTCCCGCCCGCCTCGAGCAAGCTCTAGCGCTAGGCCGGCTCTCGTGGCCTCTTCCCACTATTCGCGCGTTGTCGGACAGGCTTCTTGCGCTCGCCGAGGGTCGCCGCAAGAACGCTCATCACGAAGCACGTTGGCTCAATCTAACGGGTTTCTGTCTCCGTCCGGGCTTCGGCTTTCCCGGCGATAACTTCCGCATCGAGCAGGCCCGCCGCGTCTACGCTACCGGCCTCACGTTCGGAAATCAAGTCCAATGCGAGATCGATTGGTGGATCTTCTGCGGCCGCATCGCGGGCGGCCTCAACCGCAATCAGCAAGCCGACATTTTCCAGCGCCTGTCGCCGATCCTTCTGCCCAAGCAGAAGCGAAAGCAACGGATGAATCAGAGCCTCTATCGAGAGATGTGGCGAACGGCCGCGAGCCTCGAACTCCTGCCGCAGCAAACCAAAACGCAACTCGGGGATACTTTGCTCGAGATCCTCAAGCGAGGAGAGATGATGGACGCCGGTGTTTGGTGTCTCTCGCGCTTGGGTGCTCGAAAACTCTTCAGCGGTCCAATCAATCTTGTTGTGTCTCCTTCCATCGCCGGCCGCTGGATTGAATCTCTTTCACGCCTTCCAAATACTCCGGCGCTGCTCGAAGCGGTTGTGCATATCGCGCAATTGACGGGCGATGTCGCGCGTGATCTCCCAGCGGCTACGTTAGAGTTGGTGCGCCGCGCCTGCGAACCCAGCCCGCGAGCTGCCGATCTTCTCCATCAGCTTGCGGGTGAGGACCGTGATCTAGCTTCTTCCAGCCGCATCTTCGGCGAAGAACTCCCGGCCGGTTTGATTCTTGCAAATGCGCGAAACTCAAATTCTTGATCGCATTCGCAAGCTCGCGCAATCCGGTTACTGCGATAAAGCAATCATCCAAGGCATCGGCGACGATTGCGCGATCTTGCGCCCGGCCGCGAATGAAGATCTGGTCTTGACCTCCGACTTCGTTCTCGAAGGCCGCCATTTCACGCTCAAGACTCATACTGCAAGCGACATTGGCCGCAAAGCCCTTGCAAGGAGCCTGTCTGATTTGGCCGCAATGGGCAGCGAACCAGTGTTTTGTCTAATATCGCTCGCCATTCCAGCGCAACTCGCTTCCTCTTGGGTCCCAGGATTCTACAAAGGTCTGCTTGCGCTGGCAGCCAAGTACAAAGTCACGATTGCCGGCGGAGACCTCGCAAGGTTCGATAAAGTCATCGCGGACGTGATGTGTTGCGGACGCGTTCCACGCGGCGAAGCGATTCTCCGTAGCGGCGCGAAGCCCGGAGATCGTATTTATGTAACGGGCGAGTTAGGCAGATCGGCCGACCCCCGCATTAAGGCCGGCATCGCCCTGAGAAAGCTCGGAGTCTCCGCTGCCATGGATATCAGCGATGGTCTGTCTCTCGACCTCCACCGTCTCTGTCTGGAATCACAGGTCAGTGCCGACCTGAATGCCAATCTGCCGATCGCACCGGGCGCGACCATTGAGCAAGCACTGCACGCTGGCGAAGACTACGAGCTTCTGTTCACCGCCTCGCCGAAGAAAAAGATTCCGAAAAAAATCGGCGGGCTTCCGATTACTCCTATCGGCATCGTCACCGCCAGGAACCCAGGTCGCGTTCGCTTCAACGGGCATCTCCTACAACCGCGAGGATTCGATCACTTCTCTCAGAACCCACGCTGATTCACATTCCTGTGCTTAAATAGCAACACTTGCAGGTACGCCGGGCACTGTCGTCGCATTCAAATCCCTCCGCATCTGCGTCACCGCGGCAATCAAACTCTCCGCCTGATCACCCTCGGGCAGATATTCCAGCGTGACGTACCCCGAATATCCCGACTTCCCAATTGCCTTATAAATTTCGACCCATTTCATCTTGCCCGTACCAGGATCGTGCCGTCCCGGTGCATCGGCTACGTGAAACACCGCGACATACGGCGCAGCCTCCGTGATCAGCGGAATGGGGTCGCCATTCTGCACATACTCGTGATAGATGTCGAACAACAACCGGAAGTGCGGGCTATCAACATCCTTCACCACCTGCAAAGCCTCTTTCCCGCTCGTCAGAAAGTAGCCGTGATGATTCACTTTGCTATTGAGATTTTCTAGAATCAGTTTCACGTCCGCGGCCGCGGCGATCTCAGCGGCGCGCTTTCCTGCTTCCACCATGGCGACATACTGCGCTTGGTGGGTCATCCCGGGCTGCTCGTTCCCGCTCAGAACAATGATCTGCGGAACGTTCAACTTCTTAGCCCAAACCGTGGCTTCCGTCACATCCTTCAAAAACGCCTCGTGATGATCGCGATTCACCATGGTTACGGGTCGCTTCGTCCAGTCGTTCTGCGAAAGCAGCGCATCCATTCCCAGTCCGTACGATTGAGCGAGCGCTTTATATTTGGCCACGTCGGCGTCCGACCAGCTCAGGTGCTCGCTAACCAACTCCACCGACTGTATGCCGGCACGGGCCGCGGTCGAAAGCTTCTCTTCGAACGTGCCGTTCAACGTCCAAAGCATGACTCCCGACGTCACGTGCGCGGTTTTAGGCGGAGTGATGGGCGCGCCCTGCGGAGGAGTCGTTTGCTGCGACATATCGCCTCTCTGTCCGAATGCTGCTCCCGTCAGTGTCAGCGCTGCAGCGCCCGCTTTAAAAAATGCTCTCCTGCTCGCTCGAACGCCGCTACTGAACATCGAACTCAGCCGAGCGCACCACCGACGAGTTTTTTGCCGAATCCATGGCCTTCAACTCAGCGCGATACGATCCCGGCCCTAGCGTGTCGACCGGCAGCCTCAGCGCCACCGGGATCACCGCGTTACCTTGCTTGATGTAATTCGCGCAATTGATAAAGCCGGTGTCCAGCTTCTGCTGTCCCGATTTAACATCCATTATTCGAAGCTGAATTCCAACTTTTGGCGGATTCGCTTTCAGAAGAAGCGGTTCATAGATCTCCACATAGAGAGCGGTCGGGTCTGTCTTCTTGAAGCTGGTCGAACCCGAGGGCGTAAGCTGCATTCCCTGGCTAACCAGCGGAGCCTTATCTTCAACCAGCGCTGCATCCAGGGCAACATCCAAGTCAGAAACGCGGTGCACCTCTTTACTGAGGGCTACGGCGCTCAAGCTGAAGTTATTGCTGTCGTATGGATCTACATTCAGCGGCTTTAATAACTTCCCAAAACTTTCGTTACCTGAGCTGAACACGACTTTCAGGTTATAGCTGCCCGATGTCACGTCGAACTGGTTTTCATAGTGCATCGGCTTCTCTTGAAATTCCTCCACTTCTTTCTTGCTCGCCAGATCCAGTTTCACAGTATCGCTGAACTTCGCGGCAACCGCACCGTCAGACGTGTAAGCAATCCCAAGCACATCTACGTTCGAGTGGAATTTCCCTTTCTCTTTCGTAAATTTCAATGCTGCCGGCGGAATTTCCATCGCTACGTCGACGCGAGCCGTGTTGGGCGACGTGTAAAAGAATGGGAGCGCCATGGACGCATTGACGTTTCCTGGAGTGGGAATCAGCGCTCGCCTCTCCAAATCCTTTTCCGTTGAAGTTCCGGCAAGCAGGTCCAATGGCTTGGCATTGCAATATCCGCTCCGCGCGCGAACGCTCGTCCCGCCGCGATCCACCTTGACACGGAGCGTGTGGCACGAACCTTCCTCCGATTCTTCTCTCGGTGAATAGCCGAGCACGTAATACTGGTTCTGCTCGCTCCCGATCTTTTGTAATCCGCCGAGCAAATCATTTGTGTTGACAATCACGAATCCGCCCGTGCCGCTCGCGAGCTCATACAGCACATCCTGAACGGCTGTCACGTTTGGGATCTGCGGAACAATCGTGCGCGCCTGATTGTACGGATTGTTGGTGTTGTAAGGCTGGCTTATCGATCCGCCTCCGCCTCGGGATCCTCCGCCAACGGTATTACCTCCTCCTCGCGTGCCCCCCGCTCCTCCCGTTGAGCCGCCGCGCGCGCCGCTCCCGCCTCCTAGGGAGCCACCGCCCGACCGTCCTCCACTACCTCCGGCTCCGCCTCCCGCACCGCCGCGTTGTGGCGTGAAGCCAACCGTCAAGAATCGCACGCCCTCGTAATTTGCGCCCTGCGGGCCAATCGGGCCACCGGCAACCAAGCCGCGAACGTCTATCGGGTAAATCGCGACATTCGCCTTATTGCACGAATCGATAACGGCAGTCAGTTCCGACCTGAGCTCCGAGTCGAGAATAAACCCGGCGCTCAAAAAAATTACAGTCTTACGCCCCGGAACGGCAGCTAAGCTCTTCGCCAGGCTTCTCAATGCCAGCAGCACGTCTCTAGCGCCAAAATCAGCCGCGGCTTTGCCCAGTTGCGGTCCGCCGATGGAAGCCAGCTCCGCATTCGGCGAAACCGCCGAGAATTTCACTCCATTCACCACTTGCTTCAAGCGCTCCGTATCGGCCGTAAAGTTCTGGGCAATGGTCAGACTCCCGCCGAAATCGGCGATCGCCATCAGCCGGTTGGGTCCAGCATTCGTATCGATGAACTTCAGTGCCGCTTGCCGCGCCTGAATCTGGTTCCCGAACTCAGTCGTCGAGTTGTCGAAGAAGAGAACCAGATAATGCGTTTGATTGCTTAGAGGTGAAGACGGATCGGCTTCGAATGAAAAGCTCTCGATCGTTTGCTCCTTGTTATCTTCCCAGACGCGAAAGTCCTTCGCTGTCAGATCCCGGATGTAGTTCCCCTTTTTGTCCGTTACCACCGAGTCCACAAGCACCAGGCGCTTCTCTGAGCGGATGATCGTCTGCGGGCTAGTGAGTGTCTGTTGCTGGCTCGCATTTTGCGCTTGCGCGCCCGCCGCCCCCAAACAAAGAACTCCGGCCAGAAACATCGCATCTTTGAATCCCATTGTCAGACCTCTCATTTAATGAACGCGCACAACGGAAGCCGGTGGCCGGCTTTCTTTAGCGAGGCCGCGGAAGCCACCGCTCCTATGCCGCTTGTCACGGAATCTCCACCGCGCCATTTTCGGCGGACATCATCTGCCCTTCCGCATCGCGCACGACCAGCCGCACAAAATAGCTTCCAGGTTTCGTGTCAAAGCTCGTCTTGACCGTAATGCCGGAATTGAGTTTCCCCAATGTCTCATCACGCAAGCGCAGCGTCAACACTTTACTCATTCCCACAATGTAATTTCCATTGCGATCGAACAGCGCCGACACAATCGTCAATTCGTTCCGGTTGCGTCCATCTACCTTCTGAAACCGGATTCGCTTCAGGTCCACGCGCGCGAGAACCGTCAGTTTCGCATCTACCGCGCTCGATTTGAAGAACTGCGTGTGCAACTCTACTGGAATATCGTGCATTTCGTCCCGCGAAAACACAGCGTCCCGAATCTCCGCTTTTGCCGTCTCCTCCGGACGCGTCGTATGCTTGGGCGCATAATAACCGCGGCGCGCCTGCACAGCCATCCCGGTCGCGGGTTTCACCGCGACTTTCAATTTATGGAAGCTGCCATCCATCTTCAAATTTTGCGGCGAGAATCCCAGCACGTATAGATATTCCGGAGCCGCCGCGACGCGCTTCAATCCGGCATCCAGATCGTTGCTGTTGTGAATAAACGTTCCCCCCGTGCCGTCCGCCAGCTCCTCTAACACGTCTTCCTCCGCCAAAGCGCCTTCACGCTTATACTGCTCCTTGATTCTCGTCGCATTTCCGTCGTATGACTGTTCAGTCGCATCGGGGCCGGTAGTATAAAGACCGCGCGCGTCCAGAGAACTGATGATCACGTTTGCTCGAGCTGCCCGGTCCAGTATCTCTGTCTTATCCTCCAATGCTTCGTTGGACGGCGTGACGAATCCGGGAGAAATCAAGATGATGGTGCGCTGCCCCGGCATCACCGAAATTCTGCGAATCAAATCCTTGAAGACACTCAGTGTGACGCGCGTATCCTGCTCTCCGAGACTGACCACGCGCGAAGCAGCCGCCATCGCCTGTTGCTGGGCCGCAGCCTGCGAAGGCAAGCTCTCGCACACCATAACTTCCGTAGTGGCCGCTTGCAAAGCCTGTTGATCTTTTTTATTCTGGATAAAATCCGCCATGTAATAGGTCAGATCCGGGCAGTCGTTCGCTGAAATTGCGTACATCGGCTGCGGTCGAAGCTTCGCCAGAGTCTCACGCAGCTTTGCGCGATCATCCGTGAAGTCAAGCGTCGTTCGTCCTGAGGTCGTATAGATCGCCGCCCGGTCTGTATCTTTCAGCGCGGTCGCTACATGACCTTCCGCAGCTTTGCGCACGTTCGCCAGATCTCCAAAGCTCAAATGCAAATCATCAAAAAGGTACGCTACATAGCGCTCGGGAATGACAGCCGCCGCGGTTTTCCCTTCCGACCCCTCAGTCACATTTGAAGCTGGAGACCCTTCCGCGCCGGCCGGCGGACCTCCCGACTTCTCTAATGAAAATTTCGAGATAACCTGCGCCTTTCCTTTATCGAAAAGCTGGAAATCTTCCCTCCTGAGATTGCCCACTGCATGTCCTTGCCGGTCGCGCACCACGACGGGAACCAGTACCAGATTTACTTTGGTCTGGAACGTGGCCGAACTGTCCTGGGTACTCATCTCCGGAACGTTTTGGTCCGCTACGGTTTGGGCAAGGCTTATCCCGAAGCCGGTGCAAGCTAACCACCAAAGAAACACGTGCTGCGGACGCATTTTGCCTTTCGGCCAATTCTACTCCTGTTGAGGTCGGATACTGGACTAAGTACTTTCCAGGCGAACACCACGCCCATGCTCAAGGAAGCTCTACTCGGCACGCATCAAGACTTCACCGAAGGCAACTTGAATCGCGCCATCGTGCTTCTCTCCATCCCGATGATTCTCGAGATGGCCATGGAATCTCTCTTTGGGATCGTCGACGTCTTCTTCGTTGCGCGCCTCGGCTCTGATGCTGTCGCAACGGTTGGTCTCACCGAGTCCTTACTCACGCTGGTGTTTGGCGTCGCCATCGGATTGAGCATAGCGACCCAGGCGTTCGTGGCGCGGCGCACAGGTGAGAAAGATCCGGAAGGAGCGGCGGAAACTGCGGTTCAAGCTATTCTGCTCGGACTCGTCGTTTCGGCCACGGTCGGAATCATCGGCGTCACGCACGCCCCTCAACTGCTGCATGTCATGGGCAGCAGCGCCACAGTCGAAGCGAACTCGCGTTACACGCAAGTGATGCTCGGCGGCTCGGCCACCATTTTTCTTATCTTCTTGATAAACGCAATCTTTCGTGGCGCCGGTGACGCGGCGCTCGCCATGCGGACACTTTGGCTCGCGAACGCCATAAACATCGTGCTCGATCCATGCCTCATCAATGGCTGGGGACCCTTTCCTCGATTGGGCGTTCTCGGCGCATCGGTCGCCACCACCACCGGCCGCGGAATCGGCGTTCTCTTCCAATTCTGGCAGCTCAGTTCCGGCAAGAATCGCGTAGTCGTTCACCGCAGACAAATGCGCCTGAACATCCGCGTCATGTTGAAGCTGCTGCGCGTCTCGGCAACCGGCATTATCCAATTCTTAGTCGCCACGGCGAGTTGGATGGCGCTGGTGCGCATCATTTCCATCTTCGGAAGCGCCGCCGTGGCCGGCTATACCATTGCTGTTCGAATGATCATCTTTACCATCCTGCCGTCGTGGGGTTTCAGCAACGCCGCCGCCACCCTTGTCGGCCAAAATCTCGGCGCGAAAAAGCCGCAGCGCGCCGAAACCGCCGTTTACCGCACCGGATTCTACAACATGGGTTATCTGGGCCTGGTGTCGATTGCGTTTCTATTCTTTCCCGCCCCTTTGGTAGCCATATTCACGCGGGAACCGGAGGTGCTGCGCACCGCGACGGCGTGTTTGAGTATCTTCGGTATCGGCTATATGAGCTATGCCTGGGGCATGGTGCTGATTCAAGCCTTCAACGGCGCGGGAGATACGCTCACTCCGACGTTGATCAATCTCTTCGCCTTTTGGCTTTTTCAAATCCCGCTTGCCTACCTCTTCGCGATCCACTACTCATTCGGCCCGCGTGGCGCATTTTCGGCCGTGCCCATCGCCGATATCGTCCTCACCATCACTGCGCTGGTGCTGTTTCGCAGGGGCAATTGGAAGCGGCAGCGGATTTAGCTGAGCTAATCCGCCTATTCCGCCAACCGATAACTCATCCCAAATCTTCCGATCTGAATCACCGCTCTTTCGCTCGGCGGCGAAATTCGGAAGGATTGAATGCTGCCGCTCCGGCTAGTGCGGCGCGCCTCAACAGTGCCAAGAGATTTGCCCGATTGAGCTTCGTAGAATTTGACATCGAGAGAATCGTCTCCTTTTTTGCTCCAGCCGAATACATATTCGCCCGGCTGAAGAGAGAGCTCCCCAACCTTCAATGGCACCTGTGTAATAAAGAAGTTCGAATACTTACCTTCCGCTGCGTAGCCGGCCGTGATCAGGACAACTCCGGCAACGTATCTTCCATTCCCGTCCGTTATCCCCGATGCTGTGCGGAACTCGGTCTCAATGTGCTCTTTCTCGACAGGCGCCCGCGCCGGAATCAGATTTCTTAGCTCACTCTCGGTAGCAGCCCGCCAGTTTGACGCGGCATGCGTCGACAGCGCGACTCCCGCCATCATGGCTAACGTCAGAAATAGATGCTTCATAAAGATCCACGCTCGAGATGCACGATGCCGCGTTGTATCGCCGTGGTTGCGGCTTGCGTCCGATCACTCACCCCAAGCTTGCTCAAGATGCTGTTCATGTGAGTCTTCACTGTGGCCTCAGAAATACCCAAGACCCCGGCAATTTCCTTGTTGCTCTTACCCAGCACGATCTGTTTCAGCACCTCGAGCTCACGCGCGGTGAGCGCCGGGCCTCCCATCCGCTCCGCGAGGCGTTCCGCGACAATCGGCGGAATGCGCGATTTTCCGGCATGCACCGTTCGGATAGCGTCCATCAACTCGTCCCCCGACATGCCCTTCAGCAGATAGCCTTTCGCCCCGGCTTGCAATGCCCGGTAGATATCTTCGTCACCATCAAACGTAGTCAACACAATGATCCGGGCGGCTGGAAACTCCTCGCGTATCTGCGTGACCGCTTCAACACCGCCAACGCCCGGCAGCCGCAGATCCATCAGCGTTACATCCGGCCGATGCCGCCGGAAAATATCGAGCGCCTGTTTTCCATCCGCAGCCTCCGCAATCACCGTCATGTCCGGGACGGTGTTGAGCAACGCGATCAACCCCTGCCGCACGATATGGTGGTCCTCCACGACCATCACTCGAATTTGCTCACTCATCAATCACCGTTTCGACACACACCTGCGTCCCCTGACCGGGAGCGCTCGTCACCGTCAGCTCAGCGTTAATCTGTTCCGCTCTCTCCCGCATTCCCTTTAGCCCGAAATGGCCGTTGGGCCCAGCCGAGTTTGCTTGACCAGCGAACCCGCGCCCATCATCCGCGATCGTCATTCTCAATTTTCGAGCATCGAATTTCAGATCGATTTGGACGTGCTTGGCCTCTGCATGGCGGACCACATTCGCGACCGCCTCTTGCCCGATTCTCAGCAGCTCGTTCTGCGTTTTCTGAGGCAGCGACCGGTAAGTCCCCAGAACTTGGAACTCCACCTTTAGCGGAGTGCTCGAGGTCACGCGCGCGGCTATTTTGGACAATTGGGAGGCAAGATCTTCATTGTCCTCGCTTTGCGACCGAAGCTCCCAAATGGATCGCCGCGCATCAGCCAAACTGTTTTGGACCAGCGCCCGAGCCTCTTTCAGAAGTTTTTGCGCCGATTCAGTCGAGCTGGACAACACGCGCGCAATCAACTCCAACTGAACTGAAACTGCAACAAAACCCTGCGCGAGCGTGTCGTGTATCTCGCGGGCGATCCGGTTGCGCTCCGCCAGTACCGCCTTAAACTGCGATTCCACTTGCTTCACGCGGTAACGATAGACCTCATAACAGAGCAAAGCCACGGCCGCTAGCAACAGAAAATCAAACCAGTAGGTCTGATAAAAATGCGGCCTCAGGCGAAATGCGAATGATGCGCCGCTTTCATTCCACACGCCATCGCTATTGCGAGCCAACACTCGAAATCGGTATCTTCCTGGCGGAATATTCGTGTAATACGCCACCCTTCGCGTCTCTGCGTCGATCCAGCTCTTGTCAAAGCCCTCCAATTTGTACTTGAACTTCACGTTTTGCGGCGTGATGAAGCTGAGGCCGGAATACTCGAAGGAAAATCTCGAGTGACCAGGAGACAAATCTGTCGCCTGTCCTGGAACAAGCAGCTGATCGTCCACGGAAACAGATTCCAACACCACGGGCGGCGGCAACCGATTGCTCACGGACCGCTCCGGATTAATCGTCGCCACGCCTCTTAACGTAGAGAACCACAGCGACCCGTCTTTGCTTTTCCAAGTCGTAGGATGACCTCCGCCTGTGCATTCGCTGACTCTGAGTCCATCCGCAGTTCCGTATGACGCGAATGCGACGCTGCGACTCGGACTCCCGGCAAACGCGTTCAAATCCTTCTTGCTGACGCGAAAAATACCCGTCTTCGAGGTCATCCAGAAGTTGCCGCTCGAATCCTCCAGGATTCCGTACACTGCGCCGGGAAGTCCGAGCGCCGCGGGATAGTGGAACACCTTTTCAGACGCGAATCGATTCAACCCGCCATCCTCGGTGCCGATCCACAAAACGCCATCGCTATCTTCATAGAGCGCCGTAATGACGTTGCTTGAGAGGCCGTCTCTCGTCGCGTAATTTCTAAATTGACCATTGTTGAATCGCGTCAGGCCCTGTAAGGTCCCGATCCACAGGTTCTGATGGCTGTCCCGAAGCAGCGCGCCCACGAAGTCGCTGCCCAATCCATCCGCTTGCGTGTAGGTCTTGAACCTGCCTTTCTCCCAATGAGAGAGCCCGCGGCGAGTGCCGATCCAAATTGAGCCGTCCAAATCTCCATAGATAGATCTGACGAAGTCGTCAGCCAAACCGTCCGCCGATGTGACGATAGTGACGCGTCCCCCTCGGAGTACATTCAATCCATCGGGCGTTCCCACCAGAAGATTGCCATCGGAATCCTCGGCGAGAGCCAGAATGATGTCGCTCGACAGCCCTTCTTTCGTAGTCAGCTTCGAAATGCGATGATTTGCAAATCGATTCAAGCCGGCGCTTGTTCCGACCCAAACCACTCCATTTCGATCCTGGAAAACACACCGGACCAGATTGTCGGAGAGGCCTTCTTTGTCCGTGTAGGTCGTAAACTTTTGATCGCGAAGAACAGTTACTCCAGCTGAGTCGGTACCCAGCCACAAACTGCCCTCGCGGTCTTCATAAATCGACAAAACGATACTGCTTGACAACGGATCGTTACCAGGAAAGCGCTCGACCTTGTGATTAACGATTCGGGCAAGTCCCGGATCGGTGCTGACCCAGGTTGCTCCTTCTCTATCCTGATAAGTTCCAACTGCGCCAATACTCTGAGTGTTGGAAGCCTGAAAACGCGCCTGTCGACGATACTCGGCCGAACCTCCGGATGTGCTGACGGAAAGCGGCCCGGAGGGGCCCTGATAAATAGACCAGATGCTATTGCTCGGCAGCCCCTCGTCAGTCGTGTATGTCGAGAATTGGGATCCGTCGAACCTGGTGAGCCCATCCGCCGTTCCGATCCAAAGCGCGTTTTCCCGGTCTTCGAGAAGGCAGCGAATGTTGTTGCTTCTCAGCTTCGGAGTGTTTTGCGAATCATAGACCTGGAACTTCACGCCATCGAAGCGAACCAGCCCCCCCTCGGTCGCGAGCCAGATGTACCCGTCGTGGGTCTGCAGAATTGCGTGGACCGTGTTCTGCGGCAGTCCGCTTTCTGTCTGCCACGTTTGGCGCCCGTACCGTGAAAGGTCTTGTTCTTTATCCAGCGCAAACAGCGGCACCGCCGCAAAAAAGATGACGAAGAACTTGCGCATCAACTTATGCGCTTCCGGCCGCCGCCCTTCGCTCTCCCGAACTCTGCGCGCGGTCGTCGTACTTACCGAAGATCATCTTGCCGGCGGTGGTTTGCAACACGCTGGTAACGGTAATATCGACCGTCTTCGATATCAGTCGCCTGGCGTTATCCACTACCACCATGGTCCCATCGTCGAGATACGCAACGCCCTGGTTGTATTCTTTGCCTTCCTTAAGAATAAAAACGTGCATGGTTTCGCCGGGCAGAACCACTGGCTTCACTGCGTTCGCCAATTCATTGATGTTGAGGATTTCGATGCCTTGCACTTGCGCCAGTTTATTGAGATTGAAATCGTTTGTGACAATTTTGGCTTGATGCAGCTTGGCCAACTCGATAAGCTTCAGATCCACTTCTCGAATGGCGGGGAAGTCCTGGCCTGATATCTCCACTTGAATGCGAGGCATCTTTTGAAGCCGCTGCACGATATCGAGGCCCCGGCGTCCGCGGTTCCTTTTCGCCGAATCGGACGAATCCGCAACCAATTGCAGCTCGTGAAGAACAAACTCGGGGATTGCCAGTCTGCCGTCCAGAAAGCCGGACTCGGCGATATCGGATATCCTGCCATCGATAATGACGCTGGTATCCAGAATTTTCAGAGACGAAGAGCCCGCTCCTCTCTTCCCCACCAAACTGAGCGAGCCGAGGTTGATGAGATCCGATTTTGCAATTCCGGCCATCAGGCCGAGGAACGCGCCAAGCACAGGGACCGAAAATGCCAAAAATTCCGCAGCTGAATCCCGCGCAATCACTCCGTGGGCTAAAACCGCGATGAGCAGCAGTCCCAGAACCGCTCCGAAGAGCGCCCCGAGCGATCCCCCGATTAGAGATTGCAGGCTGGCCCGTCGAATGCGCAGCTCGATTAGATTCGCGGCAACCCCGAGACCCAAGCCAGCCCCAATCGCGCCGGAAAGAGAGAGGCCGAATGGCCGAACCCACGCCGCAATTGCGATCGTCAACACGACCAAACCGGCGCGAAGAAAGATTAGATCCGCGAACAATGCTGCGAATTATAGCAGGTCTGAATGGAACGCAGAGAAAGCTGGTCCTTTTCTTTGAGATCGTGGAGACGCGCTTCCTGAAGCTGAAGGGTTGCGCAACTCTAACCAACTCGCCAGCATCTGAATCGGTATGTATATCCCGTTGCTCTCCCGCACATGTCCGCGTTGCAGGGGGCTAATCGAACGTTCGACTAGGCGTAACATGGTCGAGGACATACTTGCATCGATATTCCGAATTTGGCCTTTCCGATGCGCTTCGTGCCATCACCGGATATACCGATTTGGTCGGAGCGGAGATCAACGCGAAACGAGTTCATGAACGGGCTGTTAGTGTGGTGGAACTCCGTTCCAGAGCGCTACGATCCCAGCGCGCGAGTTTGGCGGCCGCTTCATAAGTGGTTTGGCAGAAATCGAGAATTGCTTCATCGGGCGAGGGAGTATTGCGGACATCATCGTACTTGAGGATGAACTCTCCAAGCTGAGTATCCCAATACGCCGCGTTTGGAGACACGATCTCCTTGTTGAGCTCCGCCGGAGCTGGGATGGCGTACGCATAAAAAGCGGCGTGCCTGAACCTCCGGTCTCCCGGCCAGAAGCCGCAACTGATCACTTCGTGAGAATAGGCTTCGCGCGTGATCGAATCTGCATGTTTCGGCAAGGAGGCTAAGCGGCCGGAAAAGCGCGTTACCGCCAGATCGAAGGAACCCCAGAAAAAATGCACGGGACTGCTTTTGCCGAGGAAGCGCGCGCGGAATTCTTTGAGAAGGCGATCGGTATTGGTCAGGATGCGCCGGAAGCTCTCAACGTGCTTTGTGTCATAAGAGGCATGATGATGGTCTTGATCGAACGGAGTTTTGTCATCGAACTCGTCCGGCGTGAGATGAATGGTCACCTCTATTCCGAGCGAGCGCAGAGCCGCCATATACTCGCTGTAGAAATCCGCCACGGAGCGCGAGAACAGCGGAATGATTACTTGCTTACCCTCGCTGTCTTGAAGCAAAAGCTGGTGCGCGATGAAGTCGAACTGCACCTCGAAAGTCTCGTGATGAAACGGAACGGGCGATGTGCTCAGACCGCGCGGCGTGACGTAAAGCGCGACGTTCCACCAATGGTTTTCGTGCGGCGCGAGCGCCAAGCGGGTTTTGCCCACGATTTGCGTCCACATGTGGAGCGTGTCGCAGGTGCTCTCCCACTCGTCGAAGGGCAGAGAAGGCCATTCATGCAAGGTCAAGTTCTATCTTATCGATGTAGCACCAGCCCCAGTCTTCGCCGGGCTCGTTCGATTTTATGATGGGGTGCTTGGTTGAGTGGAAGTGTTTGGTCGCGTGCTTATTTTTCGACGAATCGCAGCAACCGACATGGCCGCAGGTCATGCATAAACGGAGGTGAACCCAAGCGTCGCCGGTCTTCAGGCATTCTTCACAGCCGCGGGTATGCGGTTTGACATCTTGAATCTGGCTCGTGTGCGCGCATTCGTTCATCCAAAGTAGATGTGAGGACGGTTGGAAAGGATTCACGTCACTTCGGAGACGTCTGTGTGAGAAGCCCGGCTATGTGCACCAATCCGGTTCCGAATGCCATTTCCAGTGCATGCGCCCAGTGAAAATACAAGGCATGTAAAGTTACGATGGCCGGCATGAGAAAGCCGAACGCCACTCCGCGCGCGAAGTAAGTCTGTGAACGGGCCCGCTCCGGCCAGCCCAATCCCAGGCGTAACCGAAGGCACTTACTCCGTAGATCAGCCCG
>JBAUUG010000432.1:0-2338 GCA_049582585.1 Bryobacteraceae bacterium
GTCAAGAAGCGACTCGAAAGAGGCCGGATTCTGGGAGTGCTCGATTGCGTGCTCGAGTTTTTGGCGGCGCTCGAGCAGCTGATCGCGCATGAACTCGCGCAGATAATTATCCAGACGGTCTAACGACTGCTCCCAGAAAGGGAACATCATTCTTTCGCCATGTAATCGGCCAAACCGTCGAGTGGGTGCATCAGGGGCAGGTGTTCTGCGAGCCGACTAAGCGTTTGATTTGCGCCTTCGACGGCCCCGTACGTATCGACGACATACTTGCGGTCGGCGGCGGAGGCGAAGAGCATCTGCATGCTCAGCCTGGTTTTGCCGCCCTCGTCGGCAAACGTGACGGTGGTCTGATGATGCACCGGCTCGGAGCCATGTTCGGGCTCGTGTTTGTAGACGAGGCGCTCGGGTTTTGTGACCTCCAGAAAGACGATTTTGTTGAGATAGTCGCGGCCATCCGGCCCACGCATGACATGCCGCCACACGCCGCCCGGCCGCACATCCATCTCTTGAATCGTGGTCGTAAAACCTTTCGGCCCCCACCATTGAGCGATATGCTTTGGATCGGTCCAGGCTTCAAACACGAGCTCGCGGGGCGCGTCGAAAACGCGCGTGAAGACGAGCTCGCGATCCGCCGTGTCCGCGACGGCGCTAACGCCTTTTGCGCTTGTTGTGCTTGCGGCCATGCTGCTCTCCTTGTCTTTAGTGCTCTAACCAGTCTGCCACCTCTTTGAGGGGAGCAGACGAGGCGGCAGATTAACGAATCGGAGGAAGGGCAATGAGCTGGCGGCGATGGAAGTCGATCCGATTCTGGCGCTGAGATATGAGTAGCGGAGCGCCAGCGAGAAGTGCTCAGGGCAGCTTTGCATATTCGGCCTTAGCCGCCTTGAGGATGGGGATATCGGGATCCGCGTCATTCCAGATGGCGAAGAAATCCTGGTAGGCGGTTCGACTTTTAGCGGTATCGCCGGTGAGCGCATAAGCACGGGCGAGGCCGAGGTGCGCGAGGGAACCGATCGGCTCGTTCACGACGACGCCGGGGTGGTCGAAAATTTTCTGGAACTGGGCGGCCGCGGCAGCGCCTCGACGCGCGGCCAAGTAGGCGTGGCCACGCAGGTAAATGGGATAGAGATTGAAATCAAACGAAGAAACGGGGCTCCCGAGCTCATAGGGCGTAGCTGCCGCAAGCGCCTGAATCGCCTGATCGGCGTCTTTCGCGGTACGGCTGCGGCCGAGAGCAGCGGCTGCGTGAATGCTGGGCGAGTAGTTGAACTTTACGAGCGTGTCTTCGGGAAAGCGCTTGGCGAGATCGCCGGCGACGCGTACCGCTCCACCAGAATCCCCGGTAAGGCCAAGAGCAGTCCCCGAGACGGCCTCAACATCTCTCCCCTCGGGGAGCGCAAGCACCGACTGCGCTTCCTGCTGCGCAAAAGCCGTGTTGCCCACCAGCGCTTCGCGCAGTGCGGCTTCGGCTTGATAGCCGGCCGCGACCTCTTTCTCATCGGCGCGCTGAGCGGAAGCCACGGCGCGGCGCGTCAGCTCGCGCGCCTTCGAAAATTGCCCAGCATAAGCAGCGGTATCCGATTCGTAATAGAGGATAGGGTCTTCGATTCCCGGCTTGCCCCTAACCGCGGCAGACTCGCGCTGCATGGCCGGCGAATCGTGCTGCAGAAAAGCAAGCAGGTAGAGGTCTAGACGAATGGAGTCAGAGACATGATGAGCGACGGCTTGCTGCCCAGTGTTCCTGGCTTTATCGAGGCGATTGAGATTCATGTAGTCATCCATCAGGATTCCGTAAACGACCCCGCTTCCAGGGTTCAGCTCAAGCGCTCTTTGGGCCGCGGCGAGGGATTTGTCGTATTCGCCCAATTCCTCGTAAACGTAGCCTAGATTAGTAGGTGGAACATCGTCGCGCGGGTAGGTTTCCGCCCACAGCTCATACGCCTTGCGGGCGGCCTCGAGATTTCCGGTGACATAGGATTCGTACTGTGACGCGATGGAGAGCTTCTCGCGCTCGCTGACCCGATCACGGAGCGCATAGGCCTTGCGTGTGGTGTCGGCTGCCCGGACAGTTTCGCCGAGATTGGAATAAGCATCACCCAGTCCTATATACGCCATGGCGAAATTGGGATCCAGATCGACGCCTCGCTGGAAGAATGGGATGGCGGCGGCAGGGTCGCCCTTTACGGTTCTTGCCCGATGGCCAAGGCTGTAAGCCTGGAGCGCCTGGAGCGAAGCAGTGGTGACGTTTTCGAGTGGCGCATCGAACTTCTGCACCGAGGCCAGAGATTCGCCCAGCTTCTCCCGGAGCCTTGTTGCTGCCCCGCCGAGCGCCTTAAGC
>JBAUUG010000433.1:0-9193 GCA_049582585.1 Bryobacteraceae bacterium
CGAATGCACAGGACGCGCAGGTGGCGAGCTCGACAGTCAAGTGCACGTTGACTATCAATGGCGAGCAACATGAATTGCAAGTTGACCAGCGAGTGACTCTGCTCGATCTGCTTCGGGAGCAGCTGCACATGACGGGAACAAAGAAGGGCTGCGATCACGGACAATGCGGGGCATGCACGGTGCTGGTGAATGAGCGGCGAATCAACTCCTGCTTGAGCCTCGCGGTCATGCATGAGGGAGACCGGATCACCACCATTGAGGGTTTGGCGGAACCCGGGAAACTCCATCCGATGCAGTCGGCATTCATTGAGCATGACGGGTTCCAGTGCGGGTATTGCACGCCGGGGCAAATCTGCTCGGCTGTAGCGATGTTGCGGGAAGTGAAAGCGGGCGCGCCGAGTTACGTCACGCGGGACATTGCGGCGATTGAAACGATTCGGTTGACGGATGACGAGATTCGCGAGCGGATGAGCGGCAACATCTGCCGATGCGGAGCGTACGCAGGCATTGTCGCCGCAATCCGCGCCGCGGAGCAGGGGAGGAACGCATGACACCCTTTGCTTACACGCGCTGCACTACGGTTGCAGAAGCTGTCAAAGCTCACGGGCAGGCGCCCGGCGTACAGTTCATCGGAGGCGGCACGAACTTGCTCGATCTGATGAAGGTGGGCGTGGAGCGGCCCGCGCGGCTGGTGGACATTACGCGTTTGCCGCTGACGAGCATTGAAGAACACGAGAGCGGAGTACGTATAGGAGCTTTGGTCAGCAACACGGACGCCGCGAACCATCGCTTGATTAGAACGCGCTATCCGGTGTTGAGCGAAGCGATTCTGGCCGGAGCATCGCCGCAGCTTCGAAATATGGCGACGATGGGCGGAAATCTGCTGCAACGCACGCGCTGTTATTACTTCTACGACCCGAGTTACAAAGAATGCAACAAGCGCGTGCCGGGAAGCGGTTGCGCGGCCATGCAGGGATATAACCGGATACACGCGATTTTGGGAGCGAGCGAAGAATGCATCGCGGTGCATCCCAGCGATATGTGCGTTGCTCTCGCCGCCCTGGACGCAGTGGTGCAAGTGACGGGGCCGCAGGGTCAGCGCTCAATTCCAATGACAGAATTTCACCGGTTGCCCGGCAATACACCGCAGACGGATACGAACCTGCATCCCGGGGAGCTGATTACGGCAATCGATGTTCCTGAGATGCCGTACGCGAAACGATCGCATTATTTGAAAGTGCGGGACCGGAACTCGTATGCTTTCGCGCTGGTGTCGGTGGCGGCGGTGGTGGATCTCGACTCAGCGGGAGTTGTGCGCCGGGCGCATATCGCTCTGGGCGGCGTGGCGCACAAACCGTGGCGCGCTGAAAAAGCGGAGAAGCTGCTGATTGGGAAGAAACCGGATGCAGCGAGCCTTCGGGCAGCGGCC
This sequence comes from Bryobacteraceae bacterium, assembly GCA_049582585.1. Lineage (GTDB taxonomy): Bacteria > Acidobacteriota > Terriglobia > Bryobacterales > Bryobacteraceae > Bog-105. The sequence goes on from JBAUUG010000433.1 coordinate 1,430, forward strand.
GAGGCGGAACTCGAAGCGGCCAAGCCGTATCACGACAATGCCTTCAAAGTGGAGCTGGCGCGGCGCAGCATCGTGCGCGCGGTGACGACGGCCGCGAGCGCCGCGTGAGTGGCGAAGGAGAAGTAATGGAAAATTTAATTCGGCAAGCAATCAATCGCATCGACGGTCCTTTGAAAGTGACGGGCCGGGCGACGTACGCATATGAGCAGCAAGTGCCGAACGCGGTGTATGCCGTACTCGTGATGAGCACGATCGCGAAAGGGCGCGTGGCTTCCATCGACAGCCGCGCGGCTGAGCGCTCCCCCGGCGTGCTGTTGGTGATGACTCACCTGAATGCTCCAAAATTGGCGCAGCCGGAGCATAACGCGACGGGAGGCCCTGGCCAAGTTCTACAAGTGCTGCAAAACGATACCGTGTACTACGCGAATCAGCCCGTCGGAGTGGTAGTGGCAGACAGTTTCGAGAACGCCGCGGAAGGCGCTCATCTGGTACAGGTTAGCTATGCGGCGGAGACTCCGCATACGGATCTCGAGAGCCGGTTGGCGGATGCTTACGCGGTGACGGACCAGCGCGATGGCGAGAAGCATCGCGGCGACATCGAGGCGGGGATGGCCGAAGCGGAAACACGGATCGAAAATGTGTATTCGACTCCGTTTGAAGTTCACAATCCGATGGAGCCTCACGCGACGATTGCGGTTTGGGAGAGCCCGGACCATCTGGCCTTGTACGATGCGACGCAAGGCGTATTCAGCGATCGCGGACGGCTGGCTTCTCTGTTCGGCATTCAGCCGGAAAATGTGCGTGTGATATCGCCTTATCTGGGCGGAGGATTCGGGAGTAAAGGACCCACGTGGTCACACGTAGCGCTGACAGCGATGGCCGCGAAACAGGTGAACCGACCGGTGAAGCTGGCGGTTATGCGTCCGCAGATGTTCGGGATGGTGGGATTCCGGTCGGAGACGCGGCAAACTGTGGCGGCAGGCGCTAAGAAGGATGGAACCATGACGGCCCTGCGGCACGATACGGTCTCTCATACTTCTACTTTCGGTCAATTTGTCGAGGGAGCGAGCCGGCCCGCAAAGATGCTCTACGCGGGCGAAAACAACAGCACCTCGCAAAAACTGGTGCGTTCGGACATCGGAATTCCTTCATATATGCGAGCGCCTGGAGAAGGTCCGGGAACCTATGGACTGGAAGCGGCGATGGACGAGCTTGCCTACGCGCTGAAGATGGATCCGGTCGAGTTCCGGTTGAAGAACTATGCCGAGACCGATCTCGAAGAGAATAAGCCTTGGTCGAGCAAATCACTGCGGGAGTGCTATCGAGTGGGCGCGGAGCGGTTCGGGTGGAGTAAACGGCCGCTGGAGCCTCGGTCGATGCGTGATGGAAACACTCTGATCGGCTGGGGCATGGGAACGGCGGTTTATCCGACGAATCGAGGGGTTTCGAACGCGGCCGTGCGGCTGAATGCGGATGGAACATTTTCCGTGGACGCCGGAACGCAGGACCTGGGGACCGGGACGTACACAACCATGACGCAGCTTGCGGCGGAAGTGTTCGGCGTGCCAATGAATCGCGTTAAGTTCCGGCTGGGGGATACGATTCTGCCGCAGACGCCGGTCTCGGGAGGATCTCAGACGACGGCGAGCACGGGCTCGGCAGTGTATCTTGCCGCGCAAGCTCTTCGCGAAAAGCTGATCCAGATGGCGATCAGCGATCCGCAATCTCCGCTCTCCGGGATGAACACGCAGGAGGTCGCGTTCGAGAACGGGCGGATTTATTCGCGGGGCGATTCATCCAAAGGCGAGACGTTCCAAGCCTTGATTTCGAGAAGCAGCCAAGCGCACGTGGAGGCCAAAGCGGAGGCGAAACCGGGAGCTGAGAAGGAGCGCTACTCGATGTATGCCTTCGGAGCGCAGTTTGCGGAGGTTCGGGTTGACGCGGACCTGGGGCAGATCCAGGTCTCGCGAATGGTAGGTTGCTTCGGAGCGGGCAAGATTCTGAATGCCAAGACGGCGCGGAGTCAATTTATGGGCGGCATGGTTTGGGGCATCGGCATGGCGCTTTATGAAGACGCTGTGATGGACCAACGGCTAGGACGCTGGGTTAACAACAATCTGGCGGAATATCACGTGCCGGTGAATGCGGATGTCGGGCAGCTTGAGGCTATTTGGGTGGACGAGAAGGACGATCACGTGAATCCGATTGGAGCGAAGGGCATCGGTGAGATCGGAATTACGGGCGCTGCCGCGGCAATCGCAAATGCCGTGTTTCACGCGACTGGGGTTCGCGTGCGGGATTTGCCAATTACTTTGGATAAGCTGCTGAAGGCATAAGCGGCGGAAGTGACCCTCTGAGTGACTGAGAGGAGATCCCGCTTCCGCCGCGCCCTCCGAACCTCGTGCTCAGTTCCGCTAGTGCTTAGCTCGGTAAATGGCCCGGCTTACGTGATTCTGCTGCCGGTTGACTTGCTTGCGCTCCGCGTTCGTGAGATGGCCGTTATCATATTTGCGGTCGGCGCTTACTTCGCGATTGATTCCGGCTTCGCGGTTTTTCGAGATTGGCGGTCTTACCCGCATTTAGGCGACCGGACTTGATGCCTTGGGCGATGCGATCCTGCTGATTCTCTTCCCGCCGGCCTACCTCGCTGTTGCCGAAATGATCTGATGCAGCGTTGTGCTTGTCGGTGTAAATCTGTTTGCTCAGGCCGTTTTGCTGACGATTGATTTGCTGCTTTTCAGCCCCGGTCAGCTTGCCGCCATCCGCCTTGCGGTCGGCGCTAATCTCGCCGTTCAATGCGCGTTCTTTATTCTCCACATTGGCAGTCTCGCCCGGAGTGAGTTGACCAGACTTCACTCCTTGCGCGATTCGGTCCTGTTGATTCTCGCGGCGTTCGTTGACTTGTCCGAAAGCCGTCAACGCAAAAATTCCGACGAACATCAATGTCAGTGTGAGTTTTCTCATTTCCCCATACCCTTCTTTCTCTGGCCTGTCGCCAGTCGGTTCATAGGTGGAAACGAGCGTTGGCCGATTCGGTTGACCGGAGAGGAGGTTAATTTTCTTTTAGGCGCGCCCGTTAGTCTTGAAAGTTGGACCTTTCCACTTCGCTCCAATATGTGAAAGGCATCGGGCCCGTGCGCGGAGAGATGCTGGCGGCGAAGGGCCTCGAAACGGTGGCTGATTTGCTGTATTACGCGCCGTTCCGCTATGAAGATCGCAGGAACATAAAGCCGATTTCGCAACTTGCGCCCGGTGAGAAGGCGACTGTGCTGGCAATCGTCACATCAGCGAGGCTTTCCGGATTTCGGCACCGCTCGGTTGGCCTGTTCGAGGCAAGCCTGCACGATGGAAGCGGCGCAACTCTTCATGCGCGCTGGTTTCATGGAGAGCGGTACGTGGATAGCCTGACGCCGGGAACACGCCTGGCCTTGTTTGGAAAAGTCGAGCTTGACCGCGCTCGCGGCGACCGAGTGATGGTGCAACCAGAAATCGAAATTCTGTCCGGGGACGAAGAGGACGAAGAAAGCCTGCACACCGGGCGAATCGTTGCTGTTTACGAAGCTGCGGGGAAGGTCTCGACGCGCATTTTCCGAGTGCTGCTCAATCGGGTATTGAAAGATGCGCCGATGCCGGATGACGCGCTGCCGGAGAGCGTGCGTGCCCGTATCGGATTGCCGGATCTTGCAACCGCTATACACGAGTTACACATACCGCCGGTGGCCTCGGATTTGCGGCTGTTGAATGAGTTCCGGACGCCGGCGCAAACGCGCCTGATCTTCGATGAATTCTTTTGGCTCGAATGCGGGCTCACGCTGAAGAAGACCAGGGCCCGCTTGTCGGCCGGCATTCCTTTTGCGGTGACGGAGCGTGCGCGCGAGCAGATCAGAAAGATGCTGCCTTTCAAACCCACTGCGGCGCAGCGGAGGGTTGTCCAGGAAATCGCGAATGACATGAAGCGGCCGCATCCGATGAACCGGCTGCTGCAAGGCGATGTGGGAAGCGGCAAGACCATCGTTGCGGCACAGGCTGCGGTGATCGCAATTGAGAACAAGGTTCAGGCGGCGGTGCTCGCGCCCACGGAAATTTTAGCGGCGCAACATCATAGGTATTTCAAGCGGCTCCTGGAACCGATCGGTTACGTTGTCGGAACGTTGACGGGTTCGTCAACAGCGCGCGAAAAACAACAGATGAAAAAACTGATCGCCGAGGGTTTGGTGCATGTCGTTGTAGGGACACAGGCGTTGATCCAGGAAGACGTCAGGTTTGCTAAGCTGGGCCTCGCGATTGTCGATGAACAGCATCGCTTTGGCGTGCGGCAACGCTTGGAACTGTTCAGGAAGGGCGAGCAGCCGGATGTGCTGGTGATGACCGCCACGCCGATTCCTCGGACGCTCGCGCTGACCGTCTATGGAGACCTGGATGTTTCGACGATTGATGAATTGCCGCCCGGACGCAAACCGATCGTGACACGGCACGTGCAGGAATCGGCGCTCGAGGGAGTCTACGGCTTTGTCGCGCAGGAGATAAAGGCAGGCAGACAGGCATACGTGGTCTATCCGGTGGTGGAAGAGAGTGAGACCAGCGCCGTGAAAGCCGCGGAGAAGATGCACCGGCAGTTATCGCAGAAAGTTTTCCCGAAGAATCGTGTCGATCTGCTGCACGGCAGGATGAGCGCGGATCAAAAAGAAGCGGCCATGCGGAAATTCCAGTCGGGGAACACGGACATTCTGGTCTGTACGACGGTAATAGAGGTCGGCGTGGATGTGCCGAATGCGTCGGTGATTGTGGTGGAGCAAGCGGAGCGCTTCGGCTTGGCGCAGATTCATCAATTGCGGGGCCGGGTGGGGCGTTCGACGCACCAGAGTTACTGCATTCTGGTTACGGGCAAGCTAAGCGATGTGGCAAGGGAACGCATTCGAACTTTGGTGGATTCGAACGACGGATTTTATATCGCGGAGATGGATATGAAGCTCCGGGGTCCCGGTGAATTCTTCGGAACGAAACAGTCGGGCATTCCAGGGCTGCGGCTCGCCGATCTGGCGAGAGACGCTGACATTTTGGAAACCGCGCGGAAGGAAGCCCAAATTTTGATCCAGAGCAAAGATAGCGAGGAATTGCGCGGAGCCGTCCGGTATATACGGGAACACTGGCAACGCAAGTACGGGCTGGTTCAGGTGGGTTGATGGATGAGAGTGATCGCGGGGCGGTTTCGGAGCCGCAAACTTAGGACCGTCCCGGGTTTTGCGGTTCGGCCCACTCCGGACAGACTTCGCGAGGCGTTGTTCAATGTGCTTGCTCCTTATATCGAGGGGGCATTTTTTCTGGACGCGTACGCAGGCACGGGCGCGGTAGGCATCGAGGCGCTGAGCCGCGGGGCAAAGCATGTCATTCTGATCGAACGTAACGCCCAGGCGCTTGCGGTGATGCGAGAGAACTTACGCTCGTTGGGCGTAGAGCACGAGGTGACGGTTCTGCGCGGCAGCGTGTCGAGTCTGCTGCCGGGCTGTAAGGCTGATATCGCGTTCCTTGATCCGCCTTACGAGGAGACCGGCGAATATGCCGTCGCGTTGAGGGCGCTTTCTGAGAATGGCTCGCCCATGGTCATTGCACAGCATGCCTCACGAGTTGCGCTCGAGGAAAGCTATGAATCTCTTGAGAGGACGCGCGTGTTGAGACAGGGGGACAATTCACTGAGCTTTTACGGACATGTGGAGGAAAGCTCATCCGGCGAGTAGCACGTGTATGTCCATCACATTGGTGCCTGTGGGGCCGGTTTTGATGAGATCGCCGAGAGCGTCGAAGAATGGGTAGGAATCATTATTCGCGAGATTGGCTGATGGATCGAGGCCTGCGCGAATCGCGTGCGCAACGGTGGCGCCCGTGGCGATAGCGCCCGCAGCATCGGTTGGCCCATCACTGCCGTCGGTTCCTGCACTTAGTAAGAGCACGTCTTCAAGGCCGTCGATGGAGACCGCGGCAGCCAAGGCGAACTCCTGATTGCGGCCGCCCTTACCTTTGCCCTTGACTGAGACCGTCGTTTCGCCGCCCGAGAGGATGCACGCGGGGCGGGGAATCGGTTGATTGGATGAAACCAGTTCACGCAGAATCTCGGCGTGGGTGCGCGCCACTTCACTAGTTTCACCTTGCATGGTGCTCGAGAGGATCAAAGTGCCGTAGCCGAGAGCTTGCGCTTTCCGCGCGGCAGCTTGCAATGCGAGCCGGTTGCTCCCGATGACCAAATTAGTGACATTCCTGAATAGCGGATCGCCCGGCTTGGGGGTCTCCGGAATCTCTCCGCGCGAGCCTCGTTCCAGGAAGTCGCGTACGAGGGTTGGCGCTCGCTTTAGAAGGCCGAATTTTCCGAGTACGCCGAGTGCATCGGTGAAAGTGGAAGTATCCGGAGCAGTTGGTCCGGAGCCGATCACATCCAGTGGATCGCCAATCACGTCGGAAAGGAGCAACGTGACTATCGTCGCCGGATGGGCCAGAGCGGCGAAGCGGCCGCCCTTCAGGTCTGAAAGATGCTTTCTGACGACATTCAGTTCAGAGATAGTAGCGCCTGCTCGCAAGAGGAGATCCGTCGTTTTCTGTTTCGCCTTGAGCGTGATCGGCTCGGCAGGTGCGGGGAGCAAAGCAGATGCGCCGCCGGAGATTGCGAGGATAAGAAGGTCGTGCGCATTGAGTTTTCGCAGTAGATCTTGGATTCTCCGCGAAGCCTGTAGCCCGGCTTGGTCGGGTATAGGATGGGCCGCCTCGATTAGCTGAACCCGGCGCAATTTCGAAGTAGCGTGTCCGTGTTTGGTTACTACAAGACCGCCGGTTAAAGGGGCTCCAATGATTTTCTCGATGGCCGCGGCCATGGGGGCTGCGGCTTTCCCAGCGGCGATCAAGAAAATGCGGTCAAAATCTCTTAAATGGGCGGACCGGATGGAGAAATGATTGCGGACGGCTTGCCCGGCATCGGCAGCAGCGAGCGCGGCCCGGAAAATCGCCATGGCATCCCGGCGCAATTTCCTGTCGACGGATTTCACATGCTTTCAGAAGATCGGCAGGTCCAGAATGCTCCGCACAATCACATGGGCATCGGCGCTATCAGCCTCGATTCGGAAATCGGCGCGAGCGTAAAGTGGACGCCTGTTTTCAAACAGTCGAGCGAGGCTGGCTCGATTCGCTGCTAGAGGCCGCGTATTGTCATCACCGAGACGATCTCGAACTGTATCGAGGCTGCAATCGAGCCAAACTGTGACGCCGTTGTTTTCGATCAGTTCCCAATTTCTGGGCTGTAGGAATGCGCCGCCGCCGAGCGCCACAACGCACGGATCACCCTTTTCGACGCGCGAGACTCGCCTGCCGATCATCTCGGTTTCAAAATCGCGAAAACGAGCTTCGCCACTTTCCAGAAAGATTTGCGAGATGCTTTTTCCTTCTCGAGCTTCAATTTCTTTATCTATGTCGCTGAATGACCAGCCGAGTTCATCGGCTAATAATTTCCCGACGGTAGTCTTGCCGCTAGCCATGAACCCAACAAGGTAAAGCCCCGGAGTGCGCTTTAGCTTAAGGGTCATTCAAGATCGGAAACCAGTATATCGCCGTGTGGAGCGGCGATCCTCAGATTCGCGGTCTAAAAACATTTGCTCCTTGCCATAATGAAACCGACCCGACAAGATCCGGCCCTGCGTTGCCGCGTCTTTCAGAAGGAAGGTAGATGAAACCACGGCTTAGTTTTTGGCAGATCTGGAACATGAGCTTCGGCTTCCTCGGCAT
>JBAUUG010000434.1:0-3957 GCA_049582585.1 Bryobacteraceae bacterium
GCGCCGAAGAAGGCATCCGAATAGCTCAAGATCCCTTCCGGCCCAAGGTGTACGGCGGCAGTGGACTTGCATACACCTATGGTTATCCGAACAGCATCGAAGGCAATGCGCCCAGTTTGTTCGAAGTGCGAACAGACATGTCGCTTTACAATCGCCCCTTGAGCTACGCGCTGGCAGCCGCGAAAGAGAGCGCGCGCGGCTCCCAATTCGGAGTGCAATCCAAAGCGGACGACGTGGCTTATCAAGCCGCCGATCTGTTTCTCACCGCGAGTCAAGTCGAGCACCAGGCCGAGACCATCTCAAACCAGCTCCCAAGTCTCGAAAAAGTAGCCCAGGCGATGAGCGCCGCGGTGGAAGAAGGAAGCGAATTACCCCTCGAGCTGAAACGCTCGCGAGTGAACCTGGCCATGTCGCAAGAGCGTTTGGGCGAGGCTGAGCTCGACCGGGATTATTACGAAATGATGCTTGCCGTCCTGCTCGGATATCCAGCCGCCGATCGCGTCAAGCCTGTAGATTCCGAGCTTCCTTCCATCGACACGCCGGCATCGGAGGCTGACGCCGCGGATGCAGCCTTACGCAGCAATCGGGAGTTGCGGCAGATGCAATCGAATGTCCTCGCCAAAGAATTGGATCTGCGATCTTACAAGGCGGCTCGCCTTCCGCAGATAGATTTGGTGGCCCAGTACGCGTTATTCGCCAAATACAACTATGAACAATATTTTCAAAAATTCCAGAGCAATAACTTCCAGCTGGGCGCCTCCATTAAAATTCCGGTTCTAATCGGTTCGGCTTCACGAGGCCAAGCGGAACAGGCCGCCACGGACATGCTGAAAATTCGCATTCAGATGGATCAGGTGCGGAACCGCATCATCACGGAAGCCCGGCGCAGCTATGAGCAATGGAAGAAAGCAGAGAGCATTCGAGATCTCGCCCGAATGCAGCTCGATCTGGCTCGGGAAGATTTGACGGTTCAGCTGGCCCAAAACAACGAAGGGCGAATTCCCTTGAAACAGGTGGAGCAGTCAAGGCTTGAGGAATCCGATCGCTGGATCGCGCTATATGACGCTGAAATCCAAGTTACTCGCGCCAAATTAGCCATTTTGCGCCAGACCGGCAACTTACTCTCGGCTCTGGGGGTCGCACGTGGAGCAATCAGTGGAGCAGCGCGGGCGGAATGAACAGCGAAACTGTTCCGGCTATAGAAATTCACGATCTGCTGAAGATCTATAACGGTTTCCATGCCGTCGACGGCCTCTCAGTCACCGTGCCGCAGGGCTGCTTTTTTGGCTTCCTGGGCCCCAATGGCGCCGGCAAAACCACCACGATCAAAATGCTGATGGGCTTGGCCCAACCCAATGGCGGCTCCATGCAAGTGCTTGGGCTATCGCTTCCGGCGAAGTCACTCGAGATTCGTAAACAGATCGGTTTGGTGCCCGACGATACGCTGCTGTTCGACTATCTCACAGGCGCAGAATACCTCGAGTTTGTGGCTCGCCTGTATGGTCTCGCTCGCCCTCAAGCGAAGGAGCGCGGCCGTGAGCTGCTCCACCTCTTCCAGTTGGAAGAAGCCCCGCGCAAACTCATCGGCGAGTATTCAAAGGGAATGCGCAAACGCGTCGCCATGGCCGCGGCGCTGATCCATAGCCCTCGCCTGTTCCTCATGGATGAGCCGTTCGAAGGAGTGGACGCCGTCGGCGCGCGCCTGATGAAAGATATTTTGCTGGAACAGGTGCACCGGGGCGCGACCGTCTTTCTGACTTCACACGTCCTCGAAGTGGTCGAGCGGCTATGCGATCAGGTGGCAATCATTAATCGAGGCAAGGTGCTCGTGCAAGGCACTATGGCTGAATTACGTCAGCAGAGTGCCGCGGGAGTCAGCACGCTCGAAGATATCTTTGTAAGCCTGGTAGGCGCAGAGCGCTATAGCGAGAAGCTCGACTGGCTTTGAATTCCATGTGGCCCCAGATTGCCGCTATCGCCTGGGCGCAATTCCGCACCATGCGGAACCATCTTCCACGAACCAATGTGGGCACCGTGCTTCTGTGGCTCGTATCTCTGTTTTGGTATGGCATGTACGCGGCACTGGCGGTAGTGATTGCCGTCATGATTCCCGATGTTCCTAGAGCGGACCTCGCACAATGGCTTCCCGTGGTTTTTCTAGCAATTTTCTTGTTCTGGCAGGTGATTCCGCTGTTTACCCTGAGCAGCGGGTGGTCTTTGCAGCTCAACAAGCTGCAGATTTATCCTGTCGGGAACAGCGCGCTCTTCGGAATCGAAGTTCTCCTGCGGCTCTCTACCGCTCCGGAGATGATTTTGGTCCTCGCCGGCGTTTTCATCGGGCTGGAGCGTCGGCCGGATACCCCGGCGCTTGGAGGCCTGTTCGTTCTCCTTTACATTCCGCTGAATTTATTCCTCTCGCTTGCTATTCGCGAGTTGCTTCTCCATTCCTTCGAGCGCAATCGCTTTCGAGAGCTGTTCGCCATTCTGCTCATCAGCCTCGCCGTGCTTCCCCGGTTGTTGCTAAGGACAGGCTTGCGCCGGAGATTCCAGCCCTTCTTCCTGGCCGCATCTCACGGCGCCGCGACCCCCTGGAACGAAATCGCTAACTTAAGCTCGTCCCGGTTCTCATTTCTCGATCTTGCCCTGCTGGTGTTTTGGACTGCCGTCTGCTACTTCCTCGCTCGATGGCGCTTTGAGAAGAGTCTGGTTCAGGAGGAAACCTTCCGCTTGGACACCGCGGTCCTCAGCGTCGCTCCGGCTAAAGCAGTGAAGCTGAGACCCTTCCAAAGCCTGCTCGATTTACCCGCCCGGCTTTTCCGCGATCCCCTGGCGGCGCTTTTGCAAAAGGAGTTTCAATCGCTGTTGCGCATGCCCCGTTTCCGTGTGTTCTTTGGGATGGCATGCATCTTTAGCGTGGTTATCTTTCTGCCGATGAGCCTGCGAAACCAGGCGAACGGCTTTATGAGCGAGAACTTCCTTCCCATCGTCACGCTCTACGGGTTGCTCCTGCTCAGCGATATTCTGCTGCTGAATGTATTTGGGCTCGATCGCCAAGCTGCGCAAGTTTACTTCGTGACCCCCATCCCCTTAAAGACCGTCTTGCGGGCCAAGAATCTCGCTGCCATCACCTTCATTCTTCTCCAGATAGTTGCGGTTCTAATCGTCGCTGCGTTGATGCGCCAACCTATCAGCTTGCTGAACCTCGCCGGCGCAATCGCTTGCTCGGCTGTGGTTACTATTTTCTTTCTCTCCGTGGGGAACCTGATGTCGGTCATCATGCCGAGAAGGATTGACCCCACTCAAACTTTCAAAAAACAGGCGGGAGGAAAAATGCAGCTCTGGTTCGCGATCTGCAGCCTGGGGATGTTTGCGCTGGTCGGCTTCGCATTTCTGGCTCGTTGGGCACTCGATAGCAGTTGGGCTTTCTTTGGAGTGCTGGCGCTCGAATTCGCGATCGGGCTGGTCGTTTATCGCGTGGCCATGGATTCAGCCGTCGAGCGCGGCATGCGCGATCGCGAACAAATCCTGGAAGCGCTTTCCAGAGGTCCTGCGCCGGTCGGGCTGGGGATGTGAGGGTTTAACTGTCCCGTCTTGGCGAATCGTTCACAATTGCGCTCGGCCGCGACAGCGGAGCGGGCCCTCGCCTCGGCGGCAAGCCCTTTCTGAGGTTCTCCATGGCGGCGAGCATCAAGCGGGCTTCCTGCTCGTGAATGGCAAATTCCCGGTAGGTGTCGAACAGAGAGCGTTTCACAAACTGTGCGAGGGCAGGTGCTTCCTTCCGCGTGAGTCCACTGTCATGGATACCGTTTGGGCGGGGTTTTCCATCCCTCAATTGTGAGAGAGACTTTTGAGAACTTCAAGCCCAACGAAACCGGGCCGTTTGGAAATTCTCAAAACTTACCCTTCGTGAGACTGGAAAGCCCGCGGCGCAGCAGAGCCCCCGCCGTGTTTCTTTGC
>JBAUUG010000435.1:0-15882 GCA_049582585.1 Bryobacteraceae bacterium
GTGCCAGATAATCGGGGTCAAACAATCGAGACCAAGCTTCCTCGCACGCACCTGAATATCTGCATGGAGCGGAACAGTGTAGTGCCGGCCCCCGCGCTTTCGGGAAATGCAAACATCGCCCACGATACAGCAAATCCGGCCCCCACCCACGAGAACGCGCGCACATTCGCGCCATACCAGATCGAGCTGTGAAAGGAAATACTCGTAGTCGCCGAAATGCCCCATCTGATGTTCATTGCCCGGAGCGTATTGTTTCAGCGTCCAGTATGGCGGGGAAGTGATGACCAGATGGATTGAGGCATCGGGTATCCATGATAAATCCCGTGCATCACCGAGTCGAAGTTCGTGGATGCTGCGATGGAAAGGCTCCGGCCACGGGACGTTTCGCCAGTAGCGATTAGCCGCTATCAACGCCCGAAGAGCTTCTGGAGTGTTGTCCTCACTCGGTAGCGCGGGTGAGGGCCTCCTCTTTGTCTTGCGTTTTTCGCCAGCAAAAAAGTTCTGTTGTAGGGCGTTCCCGCTCATCCCTGTCTTCCTTACTTTTCTACTGTCCGGCGGTATTTGACCGAAAACAAGTCTGGGAGTACTAGCAGGAATTGTACCCTGCCCAGCTGTTTCGTCAGCCATCTTGTTAATCTCATCGGCAAGATGTCCGCCGTAATCATTCCGGCTGACAACAGTATTCCGCGTCAGCCCGACGTATTCACACTCAGCTCCCGCCCCGCCTCATACCCCGCAATCGCCGTTTCCTGCTTCAAGATATAACCCAGCTCATCCACCCCTTCCACCATGCAATGCTTCGCAAATTCATCGATCGGGAAAGCCACCGAAGTTCCGTCAGGCAGCATGAGCTTCTGTTGAACCAAATCCACTGTCACGGTTGCGGCCGCATCCCGCTCCAAAGCACGGAACAGCGCCTTGTGCGGATCATGCGGAATCGCAATCGGCAGAAGTGAGTTCTTCAACGAATTGCCGCGAAAGATGTCCGCAAATGACGTGCTGATCACTGCGCGAAAACCATACTGCAATAACGCCCACGGGGCGTGTTCTCGCGAGCTGCCGCAGCCGAAGTTGTCTCCCGCAAGCAGCACATGTGCCGCACGGCCCTCCGGCCTGTTGAGAATAAAATCCGGCTTGGGTTTGCCTTCCGCGTCGTATCGCCAATCAAAAAAAAGCTCATCGCCCAGGCCCGCTTTTGAGATAGTTTTCAAGAAACGGGCGGGAATGATCTGGTCCGTGTCAATGTTGTCGATCGGCAACGGCGCGACTCGGCTCGTAAATGCGATAAATTTTTCCATGATCTCCGCAGCCTACAACAGCGTTCTTACATCCGTCACGACGCCGGTCACCGCGCTAGCCGCCGCCGTCAGTGGACTGGCCAGGAATGTCCGGCCGCCCTTCCCTTGCCGTCCTTCGAAATTGCGGTTGCTGGTCGAAACGCTGTACTCGCCCGGCTGCAATTGATCGCCGTTCATCGCGATGCACATTGAGCAGCCTGCCTCGCGCCAGTCCGCGCCTGCTTCCTGGAACACCTTATCTAGACCTTCGTCTTGCGCTTGTTGCTTGACCTGCTGCGACCCGGGAACCACCATGACGCGCACATTCGGGTTCACCTTGCGGCCCTTGAAAATCTCCGCAGCGGCACGCAAGTCGGAAATCCGGGAATTGGTGCAGCTTCCGATGAAAACGACATTCACAGGATGGCCCAGCAGAGGTTTGCCCGAGGGCAGGTCCATATAACGAAGCGCCTTGCTTAGCGACTCACGCTCCACAGGGTCGCCGATCGCGGACGGATCCGGAACAGGGGCGGTGATCGCGATTCCCATCCCCGGATTCGTTCCGAAAGTAATCATCGGTTCCAGCACCCCCGCATCAATGTCGATCCGCTTATCGAACTTCGCTCCATCATCGGTCGGCAGATTGCGCCAAATGGCGAGCGCGCGGTCCCAATCGGCGCCCTTCGGTGCGTACTGCCGTCCCTCTATGTACTGATAGGTCGTGTCGTCCGGCGCGATCAGCCCCGCGCGCGCGCCCCCCTCGATCGACATATTGCAGATGGTCATCCGCTCTTCCATCGAAAGTGAGCGAATCGCTGAACCGGAATACTCGAAAACGCACCCAGTCCCGCCCCCGATGCCAATTCGCGAAATTAGATTCAGGATGATGTCTTTCGCGCCGACTCCCTTTCTGAGCGCGCCCTCCACCCGCACTTCGTAAGTCTCCGGCCGGGTTTGCAACAGGCACTGGGTCGCAAGCACGTGCTCCACCTGACTGGTGCCTATCCCAAAAGCGAGCGCCCCGAACGCCCCATGCGTCGACGTATGGCTGTCGCCGCAGACTACCGTCATGCCCGGCTGGGTGAGTCCTAATTCCGGGCCGATGATGTGTACAATACCCTGCTTGTCGCTATGCGGTCCGTAAAAACGAATACCGAACTCGTTGCAATTCTTCTCGAATTGCGTAATCTGCGCTTCCGCTACCTTGTCAAGAATGGGCAGCGAACGGTCATAGGTCGGGATACTGTGATCGGTCGTGCCGATCGTAAGGTCGGGGCGCCTGACTTTCAATCCGCGTTCGCGCAAGCCGGAGAAAGCCTGCGGCGAAGTCACCTCATGAACCAGGTGCAGATCGACATATAAAAGCGCGGGAGTTCCCTCACGCTGCGCGACAACGTGGTTGTCCCAGATCTTCTCGATAATCGTTTGCGGCATATATAAATTTCCTAGGCCGACGCAGCGCGCTGGGCGAGCGCGGAACAAACTGCATCGCCTACTTCGCTGGTAGTCGCGGGCGTACCCGTAGGCTTTAAATCAGCGGTCACTCGCCCGCTGTTCAACACTTCTTCAATCGCGCGATTCACCGCCCGCGCCGCATCGGCCAACCCGAAACTGTATTCAAGCATGGCAGCCACAGAGCCAATCGCGCCCAATGGATTAGCCTTATTTTGACCCGCAATGTCCGGTGCCGATCCATGCACAGGCTCGTACAAACCGGCCCACGCTCCGGACGGCCTCTTATCTCCGATAGAAGCGGAAGGCAGCATGCCGATAGATCCCGCCAGCACAGCCCCTTCATCGCTCAAGATATCGCCGAACATGTTCTCCGTCAGCACCACGTCGAAGCGCCTCGGATTGAGCACCAGCTGCATCGCGCAGTTATCCACCAGGAGATGATCGAGAGTGACGTCCGAATATTGCGCCGCTACCTCCGTGACCACGCGCCTCCAAAGCTGCGAAGTTTCGAGCACGTTCGATTTGTCAACGCTCGTCACCTTCTTCCGCCGCTTTTGCGCAAGCTGAAACGCCATGTGTGTGACACGCTCGATCTCGGGCCGCGTGTAGCTCATAGTATTCACTGCGCGCTCGTCTACGCCCTGGCCCGAAATGCCACGGGGCGTCCCGTAATAAAGGCCGCCGGTCAGTTCGCGAACGATGATCATATCCGTGCCATCCACCAGCTCGTTCTTGAGCGGCGACGAATCGATCAGCGCGCGATACGCTCTCACCGGTCGAAGATTCGCATAGACTTGGAGCGCTTTGCGGATCCCCAATAATCCTTGTTCGGGGCGCTGTTCCGGCGGAGCGTTATCGAATTCAGGTAATCCGACCGCGCCTAAAAGCGTCGCATCCGCCGCCAATGCCAGTTCGCGCGTCGCGTCGGGAAAAGGGCTGCCGGTCTTATGGATCGCGATGCCGCCGAGGAGTCCCCGGGTCAGGAAAAGATGGTGCCCGTAGTCGCTCGCCACGTGCGTCAAAATCTTGACCGCTTCCTGGGTAACCTCTACGCCAATCCCGTCGCCCGGCAGCAGGAGAATGTTTAATCTCATCGCGTCAGGATGCCGTGGTGAATTGGCCGGTTGCCGTTTCCACCCCTCGGCCAATCACTTCCTCAACCAGAGCCGCAATCTCGTCGTTCCGAAGGCCTTTCTTGTTGTCGGCGATCAGCGTGAATTGATGGTATACCGCTTCCACCTCTTCGCGCGTCAGTTGAAATCCCAAATCTTCCGTGCGCTTCTTCAGCGCGTGGCGTCCGCTGTGCTTCCCCAGCACAATGCGGCTCTCCGGCACGCCCACGCTCGCCGGATCCATAATTTCGTACGTCGATCTCTCCTTGAGATATCCATCCTGATGGATACCAGCTTCGTGTGCGAATGCGTTCTCGCCGACAATGGCCTTGTTCGGCTGCGGGCCAAAGGTAATGAAACGCGTCAGCATCTGGCTGGCGCCGTATATCTTCTCGGCGTTGATCTTGGTTTCAAACGGCAAGCGGTCGTGGCGTGTTTTGATCGCCATTACAACTTCTTCCAGCGCCGCGTTCCCGGCACGCTCGCCAATGCCGTTAATTGTGCACTCCACCTGCCTCGCTCCCGCGCTCACGGCGGCAAGCGAATTCGCCACTGCTAATCCCAGATCGTCGTGGCAATGCACGCTCACCACAGCCCGGTCGCCAAGCATTCTTACCATGTGACCGATCAGTTGAGCATACTCATCCGGCACTGAATACCCTACCGTGTCCGGAAGGTTCACCGTCCGCGCGCCCGCCTCCACAACGGCGTTTGTTACTTGCTCCAGATAATCCGGATCGGTCCGGGTGGCATCCTCCGCGGAGAATTCCACATCATCGGTGTAGTTGCGAGCCAGAGTTACCGCCGCGACCGCATCGTCCAGAACTTGCTGACGGCTTCTTCGCAGCTTGTACTTCAGATGGATATCGCTGGTCGCGATAAACGTATGGATGCGCGGTCGTTTCGCATGCTGCAGCGCTTTGGCCGCACGCTCCACGTCGAGCGTACACGATCGAGCCAGCGCCGCAACTTGCACCCACGGAAATTGCCGGCTCACCGCATCCACTGCTTCGAAGTCGCCCTCCGATGCAATCGGAAATCCAGCTTCCAGAATGTCAACCCCGAGGTCTACCAGCTGCGCGGCCATCGTCAGCTTCTCCACGGTATTCATACTGCAGCCGGGCGATTGTTCGCCATCGCGCAAGGTAGTATCGAAGATGTAGACGCGACTCATGAAATACTCCTCTATGGCAAATCTTCCCCATCCTAAACGGATTGCTGCGATTATGCAAATTTATAGTACCGTCATCTTCTATTAGATACAATCATGCTATAAACGTCTCCGCTGGTCGGCTTCATGGAACTCTATCCTCTTAAGGTTTTTCTTACCGTCGCAACAGAGCGCAGTTTTTCGCGCGCTGGGGAAAAGCTGCTACGCACACAGCCCGCCATTTCCATCGCTATCCAGCGCCTGGAGAGTGACTTAAAGGAAAAACTCATTGACCGTTCCGGTCGTGAATTGCTGCTCACGGACGCCGGACGCGTGGTCTTGGAATATGCCAGACGATTCCAGCACCTCGAATCAGACCTGGAGAATGCGCTGCGTGAGCTAAAAGACAATTACGCCGGCCGGCTCTCGATCGGCGCAAATGAATCCACCTGTCTCTATCTCATTCAGCACATCGAGCAGTATCGGCGCTCGTTTCCGAAAGTCAAGGTGCAGGTGCGGCGATCTGAATCCAGCAAAATTCCGTCGCAGCTTCTCGATGGCGAGTTGGAACTGGGAGCCATCAGCTACGATCCTGGCGACGATCATCTCCTGACGCAAGTCATCTTCACAGACCGGCTTACGCTCATCGTTTCTCCCAAGCATCGCTTCGCCAACCGCAAAGAAGTCTCCATTACTGAGTTGGACATGGAAACCTTCATCGCTCACAATGTGCTCTCGCCTTATCGCGAAGCCGTGCTGCGCGAATTCCAGCGCCACAAGGTTCCTTTGAACATGGATATCGAGATGCCGACCATTGAGACCATTCGGCATCTGGTGCAGGACAACGAAGGCATCGCCTTTGTTCCTCGCATGTGCGTCGAGCCGGAGATTAAGCAAGACTTATTGCGCGAAATCCGCGTCACGGAGCTGAATGTCGAGCGAAAAATCCGGCTGGTTTATCCTGCGCGGCGTGCCTTGAGCCATGCGGCAAAGGCTTTTCTCGAGCTTGTGAAAAGAGCCAGCACGGAGCCGGAGTCTCTGCAGGAATCGGCGTGAGCCAGGCAGACTCCCGCCATTCTGAACTTTCCATTGCAATCGCAGGCGGCGGGATTATCGGTCTGTCGATCGCCTGGCGTCTTGCACAATTTGGATGGCAGGTCACGGTTTTCGAGAAGGGCTCTCTCGGTGGCGAGTCGAGTTGGGCCGGTGCCGGAATGGTTTCTCCCGGCGGTGAGATCGACGCTCCCTCGCCTTTAGCTTCGCTCGCCATCGAATCGCGCCAGCTTTATGGATCCTTCGTCCATGAGCTCCAGCAGATTTCAGGGTTCAAGGTTGACTATCAGGAATGCGGCGCTCTTGAGTTGGCCTATTCGCCCGACGAAGCCGAGGGTGTCGAAAATCGAGCGGCGCAACAGGCCAGTTTAGGCATCCCCTCGAAGCCTCTCACCAACAGCCAAATATCCAGCTTTTGGCCTCGGGTTCAGCAGCAGAATCTCGCCGCCGCACGGTTTTACCCCGGCGACGCTATCGTCAACCCTCGCGACCTCGTCGCAGCCTTGGCGGACGCCTGTCGAAAATCGGGGGTCCGCATATCGCAAGACTGCCCGGTGTTCCAGGTAGAAGTTGAAAGTGACTCTGTCACGCTCCAGACCGCGCAAGGAACTTCCAGGCACGCGGCGGCAGTGGTCGCCGCTGGAGCCTGGAGCAGCTCTATTCACGTGAAGGGCACGCCTCCTGTGCCGCTGGCCGAACCAGTCAAGGGTCACCTGATCGGCTATCGGCAACCCGAGCACACGTGCCACACCATCCTTCGCCACGGGCATACCTATCTCCTTCAACGGGCGAACGGACTGCTCATAGCCGGAGCGTCCATCGAACGCGCCGGGTTCAATCGCGAAATACAACCTGGTATCGTCAATTCCCTTTGCCGCAGTGCCGAAGCTGTGCTGCCGCATCTGTCAGCCTTCGCGCCTTCGGAAACATGGATTGGATTCCGTCCCGCCAGCGATGTCTTGCACGTTGAAGCATGGCACTCCTCCCATCTGTATTTGGCCTATGGGCATTACCGGAACGGAATCTTGCTCGCTCCCGTCACGGCCGAGCGCATCGGCGCTGTCGTCAATGCCAGTTTGGGAACGCCGTAGACCGGCTTCGATGAATGTCTTCAATCAGCTCGGCTACTCGTGAGCGTCTCTTGACCAGTTGTTCCAGCATCGATTCCAGCGCCGCATCGTCACCATCCAGCCACCCGCGAGGAATCTCTTTCCAAGCCGAATCGATGACCTCCATCGGGAAGTTCTCGATCATTTCCAGCCAGGGCTCGAATGACTCAAGCGAGCGGACCTCCTCGTAGACGGCGGTTCGGAAATACAATCCCTGAATCGGAGAATCCTCGAAATGCCAGTGAGGGCCGTTGAAAGCAAAGCCATGGTCGATCATCTGTACGAAAAATCCCACTCTCGCCGGGGCCTCGCCTTTCAATGGTGTCCAGCTCTTTGCGCGCGCGCGAAAGAAGACGCTTTGCCGCGAATCCGCATTGGCAACCCACTTGTCGAACACCAGGGCCCCCAGGAAATCAACCCGGTTCTCAATTTTGTGAAGCAGCTTGTCCGGAAGAAAGTCAAAAACTGCTACACGATCCGGATGTACCGCCATGCGCGAGCCGAAATGCAGCCCCGGCGCGACCGGCTGCCGGCCTGGACCGATTGAAAAATACAGGTCGGGATTAGCTCCTATGAACTCCGGCGTGACTTCAATGACCGCTGTTTCCGGAACATGGATTTGTAAGTATCGAAGAAATGCGTTGGCAAGCCATTCATTGATCAGAATGCGCCGATGCTGCGGGTTGTTGATGAACTTGACGACGTAATATTCGCCATCTTGGCCCTCCAGCAGATGCGCCTGCGCCCCGCCGCGCATTTTGCGGATTAAGCTACGGGCACGAATAGCCATCGGTGGCGCAGACCATCTCTGTCGTCTGCGTAAACGCCTTGGTAGCCTAAGGCTTGGCCCAGAAGGAGCAAGATCAACGCATGGCTCAAGATAATTCTGAAAGGCTGCGGCTGAGCAGCCCGGACGAGGTGGCACTTGAACTGATGAAGTTCATCGCAATGACCACCGGTTACGGCAGAGGCACTCCCACTACGGGCTTCGGCGGCAAAGGGCCGCGCTCCAGTGAGGAATTTGCAGAGTCCCTGTTGGAACTCTTCGAGCGCTGCCGCTCCGTTGTACGGAAAGACCCCAAATAGCCGATATTACCGGCGACCGGATCTCTTCTTGGTGGTTGCCTTCTTGGACGCTGCCTTCTTGCCCCCGGTTCTCTTCGCAGGTGCCTTCTTCGCAGGTGCCTTCTTCGCTGATCCCCTGGAAGCAGTTTTCTTTGAGGAAGCGCCTTTTCGGGTAGCCGCGGACTTCTTCGCGGGTGAGCTCTTTTTCGCCCCTCCGGAAGTTTTCTTCGCAGCAGGAGCTTTTTTGCCCGCAACGCTCTTTTGCGCCGTGGGTGCTGCTCGCTTCACCGCTGCTTTCTTGGGCGCTGACTTTTTGGGTCTGCTCTTTTCAGAAGCCTGGCTTTCCTCTTCAGTACCGCCTTCACCGGTGGATCCCGCTAGATCGCCAGTTTCAGATGCAGCCGTGCCTCCACGCTGTGAAGAAGTCTCGCCGCTCGAAGCCCCACCGCTCTGCTTGCCTGTCGAACCGCCTTCATGTCTTGCTCCCGATTTCTTGGCAGTGGCGGCGGCCTCCTCTTCCTCATCCTCTAGGTCTTCGTCCTCCTCGCCACCGCCATATTCACTTTTGTCGGACTCCGCTTCTATGTGTTCGTCCTCGAAATCCAAATCCTCATCTTCGTCTTCTGGCTTAAACCGATACTCTAAGCTCACGCACTCCTCCTTTCACATCCACTCACTAAGCATCGAGATGATGCAAGAAGCAAAATGATTTCACAAGCATTGAGGAATGGCAAGCGCTAAATAGAAAAAAATCGAACCGGGACTGACGACTCCGTCCCAAGCGCTGCATCGCCAGTTGCAATCCAATCCTCATCGCGCGTGGATGGAGCTGTCTTTCACTGCCCATGCAAACGATACCGCCGAGAGCGGATCAAGCGCGCGGAAAGCTCAGCCGCTCAAGCTGGCGGTGCGAACGGCGGCCTTACGATGAAGGACTTGCGCGGGCAAATGACGCGAAGCGGCAATGTGCGTACCACGCCGTGCCGTTTTCGGCGTTTTCGAATGGAATGCAGCGGTCAAGACAGCCTTCGCGCGAACGTTCTTCGTGCGGCTCCGCGCCGGCGCGGTGGGTTCATGGTAAGCCGCTGGAATCATGAGCACATCGCCGGATTCAAGCGAGTCGGCGGCGCGATTGACAGCGGCAATTCGATCCGCGCTTACGTGGTACGATCTCGCGATTGCTTCGAGCGTGTCTCCCGTTTCCACGTGATGCAAACGCCAGGCTTGCCGGCTTTGCGGGGGTACCGATTCAAGACTCGCTCCCGCGGCCTGTGCGGCGCCCTTCGGAACGTGGATTTCGAATCCCGCCGGAGCGATGGTCTGGAGCAGCGACGGGTTCAGGTCGCGAATGACCGAGAGCGGCTGCATGGTCGCGTCTGCAACCAGGTTTAGATTGGTGGGGGCGGTCAATTCCAGCGGTTCATATTCCACCGGCGGATCAATATCAATGTTCGCCAAGCCGTAGTCCTGCGGATTCTTGGCCATGATGGTCATAGCGATGATGATCGGCACATAACTCGCGGTTTCCTTAGGCAAGGCGTGGCGCTTGAGTAATTCCCAATAATCCGCATAACCCGTACGTTCCACGGCGTGATCCACAACGCCTGGGCCGCAGTTGTATGCAGCCATCGCCAGATACCAGTCGCCATACCGGGCATACAGCGCCTTCAGGTATCTCGCCGCCGCTCGAGTGGCCTTCTCCGGGTCCAGCCGCTCGTCGTATGCGGAAGTGTGCGCCAGAGAGTAGTCATATCCCGCCGCGAACGTAAACTGCCACATGCCGACAGCCTGCTTTCTTGAAACCGCTCGGGGCAAAAAACCCGATTCAGCCTGCGCCAGATAAATCAACTCCTGGGGAACATTTTCCTCCGCGAAGATCCGCTCGATGAGCGGTTTGTAGCGTCCCGAGCGCCGGAACCCGGCCAGCAGCATTTCCCTGCCCCGGTCGGTAGAGAAATAGTGAACAAAACTCAGAACCGGATCGGAGAGCTCCAGCGGTATGCCCGATGTAGTCTGATTCAGCTCATTCTTGAGCTGGGGCGCGAGATTACGGTCGATCGGAAAGGTCGTGTGGCTGACCTCGTCAATTGGCGCGCTGTCAAAAACCACTCCCTCTTCCTGGCTTTGGCCTGCACCCAGTTTTTCAATATCGAACCTGTAAATCAGGTCGCAGATCTCATCCAGGCGCCGCTCAATGCGGCGGTGATCCGGCAGCGAATCCGAAGCATTCAAGAGAGCGTCCACCGCCGCGTCAAACTCGCGCCGGGCCGCCACCAGGTTTCCTTCGAAATAAAACTGCCGTCCGGCGTTGAAATGAGCATCCGCGCGATTCAGCCGGTCATCCGTTTCGGCCGTGTGGCGTACGGAGGAATCCGCAGCCTGGGAACTGACTTCCGCTTTCAACTTACTGGCTGAATCACCGTCGAAAGCGCCAGCCCAGAGAGCGATTGGCAGCAAGAGCGGGAGAAAGAGGCCTAGGAACAACGGGGATCGTAAGATCATTCGATAAGCAAAGTTTATGAATCCCGGAACTTATAACCGCATCATTACTCTAACCCAGACGATATTACAGGGTCAAGCTTAATGTCATCTCGATGACGGGTATATTCTTCCACGTTTCATATCGTCTCCCAACCCGCCTAGTCTTAGCCAGCCAGTGCATGCGCGGCCTAGCGCGCCGGAACAGGCTGTAGTGCGCGGTTCGAGATAATACGATCGATCATTCCGTACTCGAGAGCGGCCTCGGGCTCCAAAATATAATCCCGATCGACATCGCGGGCAATTTTCTCCACCGGTTGGCCGGTAGCATCAGCCAGAATCTCGTTCAACGATTCCCTCATACGGAGTATTTCGCGCGCATAAATGTCGATATCCGCCGCTTGGCCGCCCAAACCGCTCATTGAGGGCTGATGAATGAGTATCCGCGAATGCGGCAGGCTAAAGCGTTTTCCTTTCGTTCCGCAGGCGAGCAGTACGGCCGCCATAGAAGCGGCTTGCCCCAGGCAATACGTCACGATATCCGGCTCGACCAATCGCATAGTGTCTAAGATGGCCAGTCCCGCGGTAATAGAGCCGCCGGGAGAATTCAGGTACAAAGAGATATCGCGCTCCGGGTCTTCGGCGGCCAGAAATAACATCTGAGCGATCACCAAGTTGGCGACGTTGTCGTCTATCGGCGTACCCAAAAAGATAATGTTCTCCTTCAGCAGGCGCGAGTAAATGTCATACGCGCGTTCGCCGCGTGAGGTCTGCTCGACTACCATCGGTACGAGTACTGAATTATTCATCGAAACTCCTTTAATTGCGGGACCTTCCGCGTGGTCAAAAAAAAATGAGCGGCACCCCCATGATATAGGATCTCTTCCTATGTAAGGTGTGTGCCGCAAGCATTTGATCGCAGCCCTCTTGACGCTGTGGGCCTAGCCCCTCATATTAAGAGAAGAGCGTTGTTTTCTTTGATTTGCAACGCCAAGTAGTGGGCCGGAATTGCGGCGCATCAAAAAACTTAATGCTTTCTGTGACCGCCGGACTAATTATTTCCCAAGGCTCTGACGATTAGGTGGATAGCAACACGGAGTCGCGCCAAAAAAATGAAAGTGTTGATCGCCGACGATAACGCAATATCGCGGAAGACGCTTCGCAAGGCGCTCTCGGGCTGGGGTTATGACGTAATCCTGGCGGAAAACGGCGCCGAAGCCTGGGAAATCCTGGCCCAGCCCGACGCCCCTGCTCTGGCCATCCTGGATTGGGTCATGCCGCACTTGACCGGACCCGAGGTGTGCCGCCGGGTTCGCGAAACACACCGCGAACCCTACATATACATCCTTCTACTGACTGGAAAAAACACCAGGGATGAAACCATCGAGGGTTTCGCGGCGGGAGCGGACGACTATATCGTTAAGCCATTTGATGAGCATGAATTGCGCTGGCGGTTACGCGCGGGCAAGCGCATCGTCGATCTGCAATTGGACCTGCTGCAAGCTCGTGAAGTGTTGCGCGAGCGTGCCGACAAGGATCTCCTCACCATGTTGCCGAACCGTCCGGCCATCGCGGCAGCCCTCGAACAGGAACTCGCGCGCTGCCACCGCGATCGACGAACCGTGGGAGTAATTCTCCTCGATCTCGATCATTTCAAGAAGATAAATGACACATACGGCCATTTCGCCGGAGATGCCGTTCTGCGGGAAACCGCGACCCGTCTGCGTGGAAATATGCGCCCTTACGATCAGGTCGGCCGCTACGGAGGCGAGGAGTTCCTCGTGGTTTTGCCCAACTGCGAACTCGAGCAGGCTGCTCACCAAGCCGAGCGCATGCGGCACCGGCTGCAATCGTCCACCATGATCGTGGATGGGGCGGAGATGCTTGTATCCGCCAGTTTCGGTGTTACGGTCTCGGACGGCTCAGAACGCAGCCCGGATATCTTCGTGCGCGTTGCCGACGAAGCGCTTTACCGCGCCAAAGCAGACGGCAGAAATTGCGTCTCGAGCTTAACCCTTGCCGAATCCGCCCAGCGGGCTCTCCCTTAGCCAACGGCCCCTATTTCGCTGATATACTGTGATCTGTTGCGCCCGTAGCTCAGCTGGATAGAGCGTCTGGCTACGAACCAGAAGGTCGGCAGTTCGAATCTGTCCGGGCGCACCAGATAAACCTCACGATTTTCATCGCCCACAGACGAAAAAATAGCCAGCGTGACGCCGGCTATTTTTTGTCAGAGAACCAGTCCTGCAGGTACTTTGAATTTCACCTATTACTGCGTCTTGACGTAGCGCACCACCCCAGCGGGATGGAAGTCACTGTATGTCCACTGCGTGGCGCAGTCAGCATACCCTTGATATCGACAATGGCAAGCCATAGAGGCTCGCCCGATTCCCAATCTGCAAGCACAGCATACGCTTTGCCGGTATTTGGGCTGGTGTAAGCCGTGGTAGTGTGCGGATCGTACCCGTTCTCGAAACTCGATCCATCGGGTGAATTCGGCATGGTGGCAACTACGTAATCCACCACGCTCGGCGTCCCACTGCCCGATGTCGAAGGAAGCTGGATAAAACCCACCAGATTGCCGCCGAACTCGCCACCCACTACGCCGAGATGCGAACTTCCAGGAGCGACCGCAAGCGCGCATGTTCCTGCGGCCAAACCGCCGAATTCAGGAAAGCTCTGCACCTGAGAAGCAGCTGTCCAAGTACCCGCCGGTACACCCGCTGTGAACTTAATCTGCTTCAAATCGGCAATATACAGGTCACTGGTAAACTCGATTGTTCCGAGTGCAATACTAGTCGAACAATCCTCGCCGGCAGAATCGAATTCACCGTCATGAATGCCATTCTCGAATTCCTTCACCGTCGCGCCTCCGCTAGTGCAGGGAAGGCCTGTGCCGGTAATAGTAAGCAAATCGTAAACGCCGCCCTCATTAGGCGTCAGCACGTACCCGGTAAACGGGTCCCACAGAATGTCTTCCGCAACCTCAACCTGCGTGTCAATCGGAGTGCCGAATGTATTCGACGCGAGATCCAGAAATTGAATCGCGCTGCCGCTTGGGATTCCTGCCTGGCCCATCTGAATCGCAGCCTGGCCTTTAGTCCCGGTCGGCGCGTTCACAGCAACCCCGCAGTTCTCGCATTCTCCTCCCGAGAAGCTGCTCCCGCCATTGGCGCCGCTGGTCAGTGTGGTGGTAAGGGTCGTGCTCGTTAGGATATAAACACCCGTCACGTTGTCAACGCATACCGCTTCGCCCGTGATCGAATTGGCCGAGCACGAGTTCACAAGTTGCGTCGTCGTAATCGAGACCGCGGAACCAGTGCCTTCGATAGGTACTACGCGTATGTCTGGCCTTCATATCCGCCCCACGATCCGTTCGGAACGTATGCCGTCACTGGAACTGTTTTCCCGGTCACGGCGGCAGGACAAACTATGCCCAGTGAGCTTCCGGGGTTGCAGGACTCGGCCACCGTACTGGTGTGAGTCACTTGGATTGTAGAGCAGTTGCTGCTGGTAAAAGTCGCGCCGCCGGTTGTGCTCCCGGTAACGCTGACGAAGTAACTGCCCGTGAGGAGAGAGGCTGGAACCTGAAACTCGATCCTTTCGGTGGTCCCCGCAATTACCCTATCCGCGATGCCCGTCGTCGTAGCGCTTGCGTCCCCATGCAGGCGGTCGCCAGAGCGATTGTAGTCGATGCCAAGTTGATTGTTCCGCTCGGGAACCCGCTTCCCGTTATCCAAACGTCGCTCGTGCCGGAGATGCCGGTATCCGGGCTGGTGGAACTATTGAGCTTAACCGGAGCCGCCGCGGCGGCTCTCACCGTTCGTGCGCTCGAGACAAGCAAAGCTACGCCAATCAACGCCAACGGTATCGCCCGAAGCGTGCGGCTGGACATCAGCAGCCTTGTCGCCTTAGATTTTCTGGATCGGAAAACTCCCAAGGCCACCAACCCCACGCCCATAAGCAGCCAGCTGGCGGGTTCCGGCACGGTCGATTTCCCCGACGTGGCCGTGATAAGTGCAAAGTCCCCGTCCATCAGATCGGGACTATCGGTGAGCGTCACCGAAAAAGTGGGCGATACGGTGATGCTGGAACCGTTGTTCAGCATCAGAGTAGTGGCTGTGAACATGCCGGAGAGAGTGATTGATTTTACCGGCTCAGTCTTGACGTTGAATATGTCCTCCCAGTCATACGATCCACCACCCGCAGAGGTGAAATACCCGCTGGCGGGTCCGAACGTTTCGGATGTGCCCCCGACAAATTTACAACTAAATTCAGGCTCGAAAAACCTACCAGATTAGTCACCGGAAACGTCGTATCCGGGAAAGTCGATGAATTAGCACCCGTTTGGTTGATAATGTCTACTTCGGCAACCGGCGGATTCGTAACATCAAACGCGACATAACCGATGTTCACGTGAGCTGGCAATGAAGAATTTGCTAGGAAAGTACTAAGGCCTCTAGTACTTTCCTCCTAACTTCTTTCTTTGGCATTCTTATGCGCCGTTCCGATGACAGGCAGGAAACTGTTCGAAAGTTGATCATGTTACGCGTGCCGCCTCACCGGAATTTCAGGCATTGCTATTGCCGCTAGCCGAGAACGTGCTCGGCACTGTGGCGTTCAAAAGCAGATCTGATCTCTTCTGGAGTTCGGCCATGGGTCCGGCCCGATCCTAAACCCGGCTGAGCGCCTGTTCGCAATCCGACAGCAGGTCACGCCAATCTTCAATGCCGAACGAGAGCCGCACCAGGCCTTGTCCGATACCAGCTTCGTCTAAGTCTTGAGCGCTCCAGGCGGAATGCGTCGTGCTGCGCGGATGACAGGCCAGCGTCTCAACTCCGCCGAGCGAGACCGCATTGCGCGCGAGCTTTACATGCCGCAGAAAATCGAACGCTGCCGATTTGCCGCCGTGCAAGTCAATGGAAATCAGCCCGCCCGGGTAGTCGCATTGCGCCTGATAGATGCGCTTCTGCTCGGGATCTTCGAAGAGAGTCGGGTGATAGACTTTTCTGATTTTGGGATGCGAGACCAGCTTTTCGGCGATTCTTTGCGCATTCTTGCTCTGGCGGTTCATTCTCAGAGCTACCGTGGGAAGACGGGTGTCGAGAATCCAGCATTCGTCCGGCTGGAGAATATTGCCGAACAGACTGCGCTTCCCCCGCATCTTGTTTAGAAGCGTACTG
>JBAUUG010000436.1:0-9372 GCA_049582585.1 Bryobacteraceae bacterium
GGGTTGAGATACACTCGCGGCGCGGCAATCGATGCGAGAAGCAGTATCCGGAGCTGGAGGGCTTAGCGGCGCAAGTAAACGCCGGGACCGCGTGGCTGGATGGGGAGATCTGCGTTCTTGACGAACAGGGACGCGCGCGCTTCGAGATGATTCAGCCGCGAATCTCCGTTAAAGGCGAAGCCGTAGGGCGGCTGGGGCAGACAAATCCGGCGACATTATTTCTGTTCGATGTGCTGTACGTGGATGGATACGATGTACGGGGCGTCGCGCTGGAGGAACGAAAACGGCTGCTCAACAGCCTGGTGACCCCCAGCGAGCGCATACGGGTCTCAGAGGCGTTCGAAGCGGATGGCGAGCGCATGTTCGAGGCAGCGAGGCAGATGGGGCTAGAGGGGATTCTGGCGAAGGACCGGCGCAGCACGTACGAGTCATCGCGATCGACTTGCTGGTTGAAACTGAAAGTTTTGAACGAGCAGGAATTCGTGATCGCGGGGTTCACAAAGGGAGAACGCGATTATTTCGGGGCGCTTGTGCTGGGGGTGCAAGAGGATGGAAAGCTGCGCCATGCCGGTCAAGTGGGGACGGGCTTCGATCAAAAGCTGATGAAGGCAATTTACGAGCGATTGAAGCCGCTGGTTACGAAGGACAGCCCGTTCGAGAAGATGCCCAATATCAAGGATGGCATTAAGAACGTAACCTGGGTCCGGCCGGAGGTGATCTGCCAGGTGCGTTTTCTCGAATGGACGCAAGACGGCGTATTGCGGGCTCCCGTTTTCGTGGCGTTGCGCGATGACAAGGCTGCGACGGAAGTAGTTCGAGAAGAGCCGCACCAATCGGATTCCCCCGACCTGAGCGAACGCGAAGCAACCGTCGACGTGGACGGCCACCGCCTGAAGCTCACGAATCTGGATAAGGTCTGGTTTCCTAAAGACGGTTGGAAGAAGCGCGATCTGCTGCGGTTCTACGATGCTGTTTCACCCTGGCTGTTGCCGCATTTGAAAGACCGGCCGCTCTCGATGAAACGCTATCCCAACGGCATCGCCAAGGAATTTTTTTTCCAGAAGAATGCCGGCAGCCATTTCCCGGACTGGATGCATTGCGAGCCGATTACGGAACATCAACCACCTAAGATCAATCACTATCCGGTTGCGCAAGATCGCGCGAGCCTGCTGTACCTGGTGAATCTGGGGTGCATCGATCAGAATCCCTGGATGAGCCGCATAGGACACCTGGATCGTCCAGACTGGATGCTGTTGGATTTGGATCCCGTGGATGCCTCTTTCGACCAGATTGTGGATGCGGCGCTTCTGGTTCGCGAAGTGCTGGCCGGGGTGGGATTGCAGGGATATCCCAAGACAACCGGGGGCGACGGCATGCACGTCTATGTGCCGCTCGAGCCGGTCTACACGTACGATCAGGTTCGGAGCTTCGCCGAGATACTCTCGCATCTGACGCTCAATCGC
The DNA here is from genome assembly GCA_049582585.1 of Bryobacteraceae bacterium. Lineage (GTDB taxonomy): Bacteria > Acidobacteriota > Terriglobia > Bryobacterales > Bryobacteraceae > Bog-105. Next base: position 1,464 of record JBAUUG010000436.1, read on the forward strand.
GAGCCGAACCTGTTCACGACGCCACGCAGCGTGGAAAAGCGCAAAAAAGGCCGTGTTTATTTCGACTATCTGCAGATTGGAACAGGCAAGACTATCTCGGCCCCCTATGTAGTTCGGGCGTATGATGGAGCGCCGGTGGCGACTCCGCTCGATTGGAAAGAGGTAAAGCGAGGGCTGCGGCCGGAGGATTTTCGAATTGAGAACACGGTCGAGCGATTCGGGCGGGTTGGGGATTTGTTTGCTCCGGTCTTACGAGGCGGGCAGAGACTGGAAGACGCGGTGGAACGCGTCGGCGACACGGGCGCGGAGCGGATTGAGAAAACCGCAAAAGCTAGGCGCAAGAAGAGCGCGTAGATTCAGCGCTGGGCCCAGTGGTCCTGCGCAATATTTTAAAGGTAACTCGCGTCCCGGCAGCAAGGTTCCCAAGCTCAGAGGGCGGATTTTGAAGGCCCAGCCAGAAAAAGAATAACACTAATAGGGATATTCACGCCTTTGTAAACCTCCGCATGTAGAGTGTGCAGGGAGGCTTATAACTTGAGATCGAAATATCACTGCAAGACTTTGCTGGCCGTTATAGCGGCCGGGGTGTTGAGCGCATCAATGGGCAGATCTGAGAGCGTCGGAAACGGCTCGATTAAGCATGTTTTACTGATCAGCATTGACGGCATGCACGCCGTGGATTACTTGAACTGCGCGGAAGGGATTCCTGGAAACCTGTCAGTGAACAACGGCGAGCCCTATTGCCCGAATGTGGCCGCGCTAGGGGACACCGGAATCAATTACCGCAACGCGAGCACGTCGAAACCGTCGGATTCATTCCCGGGTCTGACGGCTATCGTGAGCGCAGGGTCGCCTCGAAGTTTCGGGGTTTACTACGACGTTGCATACGATCGGGTTCTTGCCCCGCCACAGATTACGACCGGCAACGGTCTGGCAGGCGGAACTTGCACGCCGAACATACCGAACGGCACCACGACAGAGTACGAAGAGGGAATCGATCTCAATCAGGCGCTGCTCAATGGCGGCGCCCCCGGAGCGGGACCGACCGATGGCAGCACGGCCTCGATTGATCCAAAGAGACTTGTTCGCGATCCTTTCAACAATTGTGCTCCCGTGTACCCATGGAATTTCCCGCGCACAAACACCATCTTCGGCGTCATTCACGCCGCCGGCGGATACACGGCCTGGTCTGATAAGCATCCGGCGTATTCATCCGTGTCGGGGCCTGGTAACGGCAAGAATGTGGATGACTTCTACGCACCGGAAATCAACTCGGATGTAACAAATGCAGCCAATCAGGCTGCTATGAAGAACGTGGTGACCGCGCTTGACGAATCCTGCGCAACTCTGGATCTTGGAAAGGGTGTAAGCGCATGGACGGACAGTTTCTTCGACATACGTTGCTACGACACGCTGAAAGTGAAAGCGATTCTGAACGAAATTGCCGGAAAGAATCATTCAGGGAGCGTGAACACCAAGACACCTGCGATCTTCGGGATGAACTTCCAGGCTGTGAGTGTAGGCGAGAAACTGATTGAGAACGGAGTGAAAGGCGGCTACCTGGATGCCGAGGGCACGCCATCGGAGAATCTCTGGCGCGAGGTCCAGTTCGTAGATGTTTCCATCGGCGAGATGGTGAACGCCCTGAGGGCGCGTGGACTTCTTGACTCGACTCTCATCGTGATTACGGCTAAACACGGGCAGTCCCCGATCGACCCGCACCGGTACTTCGCAATCCCAGGACATTCGGGAACAAATGGCACGTCGCCCGCGACTTTGATTGCGACCGACTTGCCGGGCTATATCCCGTTTTCGGAATCGCCCCTCAACCCGACTGGCATTGGGTCTACCGAGGACGATGTTTCATTGTTGTGGCTCGCGCCTGGGAGCGACGTGCAGACAGCGATCGATCTAATCGAGAGCAATCCCAAAATGGTTGGGCTCGGCCAAATCTACTATGGAAGAACCCTGCAGAGCATGTTGGATTTGCCGGGGCTTCCCCCGGACGGCGATTCGCGTACGCCGGATATCATCGTGACACCGAATGTCGGCGTCACCTACACGGGCAGCTCGAAGAAGCAAGCAGAACATGGAGGTTTCGCGCATGACGACACGAATGTCATGCTGCTGCTCTCGAACCCTTCGTTCACCGCGAGCACAGTGACGTCGGAAGTCCAGACGGCCCAGGTTGCGCCAACGATTCTGAAGGTTCTGGGCTTAAATCCCAGTCTTCTGGATGGAGTACGCGTGGAAGGAACACCGGTGCTGCCGGCAGTGCAGTAAAGCTGTTGAAAGAGGCCGCGCAGCCTGTCTGCGCGGCGTTCCTTACGTCGCCGCTGTTACTTCATACGGCCGCATCATTTCGTTGTCTTCGTGCTCCAGAATGTGACAGTGCCAGACGTATCGTCCGGTGTAGCCAGCGAAGTGAATGATGATGCGGGTAACCATTCCGGGATATGCGCGAACAGTGTCCTTCCAACCGGTCTCTCCGGGTTCCGGAGGCATGGCGGGGCCCGTATAGCGAAGGTTTTTTCTATACCGGTACTCGGTCTGATCGAAATTGCGGCGATCGAGGATTTGGAAGCGCACCAGATGAAGGTGAATCGGATGAGTATCGTCAGTCATGTTGACTAGCGACCAGATTTCCGTAGTGTCCGCGATCGGTTTTTCGGTGATGGGCTCATGCCAACGGGTCGCGTTCAGCAGATGCGTGACCGGCTCATCCAGCAGGTCGTCGACTTCATCAAGGGTAAGAAGGCGTGTCTTCACAGCCGAAGATTCGTCGATCTTGGGAACGGAGCGCAGGGTTTTCGGGAAAGGCGCCGCATTCGTTTGAGGCGCGCGGGTCACCCGAATTTGCATGACATCCAGGACGTCATTGCGGAGAACGAAGACGTCTCCACTGTGAGCCGAGAAATCCACCAGCACGTCGTACCGTTCACCGGGCGCGATAGAAAGAATCTTGGCTGAAACGGGGCCGCCCAGAAGACCGCCATCCGAACCGATCTGCGAAAAAATCAGCCCATTCGCGAACGAGAGATTACAAAAGCGGCCATTCGAACCGTTCAGAATCCGGAAACGATATCTGCGCGGCTCCACATCCAGGTAAGGCAGCAATGTGCCGTTTATCAGCATAGCGTTGCCGAATACTTCGGGAACCCACGGCGCGTGCGGACGGCGGGAAACGGGATAGTAGAGCTGGCCTTCCAAAGTAAGAAAGCGATCGAAGAACACGAGCGGGATCTCGTATTTGCCCTTCGGGAGATCGAGCGCGTCTTCCGTGCCGTCGCGTATCATGAATAGCCCGAGCATTCCCGCGTAGATGTTCAGGCGATTGATGCCCATAGCGTGGTCGTGATACCAAAGTTGGGCGGGTTCCTGCTCATTGGGGTAGTGATAGACCGCGGACTTTCCCGGCGTGTACCAATTCTCGGGATAACCATCGCTGATGGGCGGCGCTTTTGCTCCGTGCAGGTGAACCACGGTGCGCACGGCAGGTTTGCTCGTCTCGGCGCCCATCAGATTGTGATCAATCGGCAGGAAATGCTTCAAAGGGAGTTCATTGGGCCACTCCACCAATACGCCTTCACCGCTTCGCGTTTCGATGGTGGGTCCCGGGACGCTACCGCCGTAGCCCCAAAAGCGAGTCGGCGGCAGATCTCGATGTACTTTAGCCATGAATTCGTGAATGGGAATGCGGTAGTACGGCAGGTGAGCCTCCGATTTAACGGGGCTCGGCCGCCGGCCGTTAGCTACGGCGATGGGGGGTATCGAGAGGGGATCGACGAAGGGCGTCAGTTGGCCGGGATCTAATAACGCGGGCAAAGGCGCGTTGTCTTGAGCTATGCGATGGCCATTTTGAAAGCCCATACCTGCCAGTGCGCCAGCTTGGCTTAAGAAAAACTTTCTGCGTGTGATTTTCGAAGCTCCAAGAAATTAAATAGCAGAAAGCGGAGAACCCCGATCGGGCTCTCCGCTGAGTTTGTGCGAAAAGCAGAGATGGGTTTACTTCGGCTGACCTGTTATTTCGTTGAGGATCAGTACAGAGCCATTGCGCACGCTGGTGAAATTGAACATGCCTTCCATTGAGTTCGCAATTGCGTCAAACGAGCCATGACCGATGCGCTGGCCGCTCAGCCAGTTGTCCTCGATAAAGCGAAGAATGGAGGTCTGGTCGGTTATTGTGTGGTCGACAAAATTGCGCTTGGCATACGGCGAAACAACCATCATCGGCAGACGCGGACCATGTCCGCAGCGGCCTTGCACGTGTTCGGCGGCGATGCCTTCCAGAGCGGTTGTACCGTTACCGCACGCTCCCGTGCCGGTGAGGGCATCCGCAGTGCTGGTGGACTGATTGACGATGGGGCCCATGACGTGGTCGTACCAGCCGTCCGAATCGTCATAGGCGAAAACGACCGCCGTGTGCTTCCATTCCGGTTGAGCCATGAGGAAATTGACGACGTACACGATGAACTCCTGCTCATCCAGAGGATCGGAGTAGCCGGGGTGCGCGTCTTCGATGCCGCGCGCCTTGAGGAAGGACACAGCCGGGAAATTGCCGGCTTTCACTGCGGCGTAGAAGTCGAGGATATCGTACTGGTGATTTGCCGCGTCGCTTTCATAACCGATCAGGTCGGTGGACGTGGGGCGGACATGCTTCGGATTCGCCGTGGAAGCGTAGTACTGGAAAGGCTGGTGGTGCGGAATGTAATCCGATTCAGTGACACCGGTGAAGGGTGAAATAGAGCTCCGTGAGCAGCCAGTGGTTCCATTGGCATTCTTAATGGTCAGGTTGAATCCACCCTCGAACCAGCCCCAACTGACGTTTGCGGCGTTGAGAAGATCGCCAATGTTCTGACCGGACATCTGGACCTGATTCCTGGTGGGACTGGCGCAAACGTCATACAGCGGATCGGGATCGCCGATGACGGTATAACCGCCCGCTCCATCCCTCACTTCATCGCCGTAACCGTTAAGGGTCGCGACGACGCCATTGGTCTGGCCGGAAACCAGGTTGAGCGCACCCACGGTAGAGGGACCAAAGGTGGTTCCGTAGGAATTATCACTCAGCGCGAAGTGTTGCGCATAATTCCACATCGCAGTGACGGTGTTGCCGTCATAGTAGCCCATCACAAGACCAGTAGTGTCGACGACCGGAGGGCCTCCAGCGGGAGGCGGACCGGCGGAACCGGTGTCCGCAGGAAAGGAATCCATCAGCCCGGCATGGAACGCCGCCTGCTCGGGGCCGTAATCGTGGTTCATGTCGGCGGTCAGCGGTTGCGAGCGATCGAGACGGAACGGATTCGCGGCACCGGCGCCATTGACAGCAGTGTTCAAGAAGTTAGGATTTGAGGTCAGAAGTGCGGGCGTGTAGCCGTTTACGGTCGGCGTTCCCGGAAGCGCCTCGAAATGCGGCTCGCCCGGCGTATTTTCAGCATACGGATACGTTCCGAAGTAGTGATCGAATGAGATATTTTCACCGAAAATCACAACCAGGTGAGTGATAGGCGTCGCTGTCGCGGATTGTCCGCTAGCGATCGAAGGGTAGACAGCTAGGCCGGCGGCGATGACTGTAGTCACCGCAAGGGAAATAAAGTTACGCATGTGAATGTCCAGGTCTCCTGTATGGCCCGCAGGATTACAGGCCTGGTAAAAGATTAGGCGATAAAGATTACAAAAGTATAAACAGCCGAAGAATTTCGCAGGAAGAGTACTGGAGCATGCCTCCGGAGGAATCTTGCTCAGTCGCGAGCGTATCTGCCCGTGATTAAAACGCGAAACGCAGCTGCATATCGATTCGGCGTTGATTGCTCGCCGTGGCCTCGGCTCCGAAACCGCCGGTGATGCCGGTCGATTCCAGGAAGTAGGGCGAAGTGATCGCGCCATCCGGGGTCTTCAAATTCTCATGATTGATAATGTTGCGAGCATTTATAGAAAGGGTCAGGTTATAACGATGCTCGGAGGATTCGCCGCCGAAGCCGCCCCGACCACCGAAGCCACCGCCGCCACCGGCCCTGGAACCGCCCACTTGGCCCTGGAACTTGGTGGTTCCGAAGCCCCAAACCTTGCTGACGCGAAGGTTGAGACCTATGTATCCGGGACCTGTGCCGGCATTGCGAAGAATCATGTCCGATGTGCCAGGCGCGGGGACTAGCGGGTCGAGGTCGTATTCACCGGGAAGCGGCACGCCGTAGTAGGTTTGCGCGTAACTTGTCACGCTGGGCCGCGCCGTAGGCTGACCAGTGCCTTGCAAGTAGAGATCCGTGCCGGTGGTGATATTGAAAGGCGTGCCGCTGTGAGCGACAAGGAAGGGCGCAAATCGCAATCCCCAGCGAGTAGCGATGGAGCCTCCAAGGAACAGGTTGTTAGCGATATCAAGTGACGATCGACCCCAATCGGCAGCGAAGTCATACGGATCGGCGGGCGTCGTACTCAGCCCGTCGGTGTCGCTGTGCGCTGTCCCGTGCGAGTAACGAGAAAATAACGTAAGCCACTTGCCGACCTGGCTGTTCACGCTGATCATTAGCTGGGTCTGCTTGAAGATTCCATCGGATTGATAGTCGTAGATATCCCCGATATTTCCAAACGGCCTGCAGCACACATCGTTCGAATTGACCGTTCCGCGATTTCCTCCAACCAGCTCCGAGGCGCCCGGCGGGAGCGCGCCGGGGATGGGGTAGGGAGCGTTGATATCGACTGTGCGAAGCTCGTGAACACCACGCGAGTTCATTAGATTGACCGACAGCGTGGTGCGGCTGAAAAGCTGCCGATCCACGCCGATAGCGGTTTGCATGAGGAGCGGCGCCTTGAGATGGCTGTCGATCTCATATTTCTGCGCCGCGTTAGTGGTAGCGCCGGTCAAACTGGATAGAGGTATGGGCGTATCGAACGCGGCGTCATAAAAGGGAGGGTTATCCAGCGTGTACGTCTGCTCATTGTTCACGCTATAGCGGTAGGCAGTCTCGACGTTGGCGATGGCAAAGCGATCGTAAAAAATGCCCCACCCGCCTCGAATTACCGTCTTGGGGCGGCCCGTTCCTCCCTTTTTGGTATCGGGAGACCAGGCGAAGCCCACGCGCGGAGCCCAATCATTATGATCGGGAATATTGGTCTGCGCCTCATAGCGCGCACCGAGACTCAATGTAAAATTCGGCCTCACCCGCCAATCATCCTGGAGGAACGGGCCAAAATCCATTTGGTTGAGGCCTATGTAGGGATTGCCGGAATTTACGGCGTACTTGGATGGGCCATAGCCGAGAGCAGTCACACTGGCGGAAGTCATGCCGGGTACGGCCAGAAGCTGCTCAGTAATCAGATACTGCTGGATTGATGTCAGCCTGGTGGTCTCGCCGGCAACCGGTTGCAGATTACTGTCGAGAAGAGGAAACGTGCCCCCGAGAAATTCATAAATCCCGTTGAAGTTTTGCGGAGTGGAGTCGTCGAGCAAGGTGGTTCTGATTCTCAGGCCGAACTTGGTTGTATGCGGGCCCCAGGTGACGGAGGTATAGTTTTGCAGCTCGAGGTAGTTCTGAAGATCGTAGCTGTGAGGGAAACCCGGCGCGCTGTAGCCGGAGCCGCCCGAAATAAACGATTGAGAAACATCGAGCTGGGGCACATCAGTCTGACTTTTCGTGGTCTGATAAGTTCGGTCGAACTCGAAATGAGTCTCGTTGACCACTTTGGTGCTCAGGACAGCCGTCTCGACGATCTGCACGGTCTGCTCAGTGGTGTCTTGGCTGTAGCCGGTGCTGGGGAAACTCAGATTGCCGACGTTAAGGTTCGGCAAATCGAAACTGCCGATGCCGGTCAGCACGTGGTTGTTATCCAGGTAGGCGTAACGGAAGCTCAGGGTGTTGTTGGTCCCGAGCTGGTAATCCACGCGCGGGCTGAATGTGGTTCTTCTTTGGGG
>JBAUUG010000437.1:0-15484 GCA_049582585.1 Bryobacteraceae bacterium
AGAAGCCATTTCCGCGATTCATCGGAGAAATAGGGTTCCGATCGTCGTTGGCGGAACAGGATTCTATCTTCGCGCCCTCCTCGATGGACTCTCCCCTGCTCCCTCGCGCAATCCCGCCGTTCGCCTGCGTCTTACCAACGTGGCCGCCCGCCGTCCTGGTGTCCTTCACCGCTTCTTGCGTGCCCGGGACCCCGAAGCTGCGAATCGAATCCACTTCAATGATCGTCAGAAGCTGATCCGAGCGATAGAGCTGATTCTGCTGGCCCGCCAGCCGGTCACCACCATCCAAAGCCTTCCGCGAGATGCTCTGCGCGGCGTTCGAGCGCTCAAATTTGGTTTGATCCCCCCCCGAGCCGTCCTATACCAGCATCTGGATCGGCGCTCAGCCCAGATGTTTTCAAACGGTTTGTTAACGGAAACCAAGGCGCTTCTCGATTCCGGAGTTTCCCCTTTCCCCAAACCTTTGCAGTCACTGGGATATAAGCAGGCCGCAGACGTCCTGACTCGCCGATCTCAGATCGGCGATGCGATTCGCGAGTGCCAGGCCAAAACCAGGCAGTACGCCAAACGGCAAATGACGTGGTTCCGAGCCGAAGCCGGCGTGCATTGGTTGCGTGGATTTGGAGCGGACAATGCGATAAAGGAAGAAGCTATCAAAGCGACAGAGAAGTTTCTGCAATCCTTCTAATTGACTACTTCGCGAATTCAGCACCTTTGGGCGTTGCTGTTCTTGGGTTCCGCTCTGGTTTGCGCGTCACCGCTAAGACCGGTCACCGTTGTCGTGGTCCAGTTTCATAACACCTCGGCGTACTCAGACTTAAATTGGGTCGGGGAAAGCATAGCGGAGACCTTGATGGATGAGTTCCAGGCCAACAATCAGATTGTCCTGGGTAGGAATTCTCGCGCCGCGGCCATGCACCGCTTGTCTCTGCGCCCCGGTTCCGAATTTACAAAGGCAACTCTAATTCGCTTAGGCCAGGCTTTGGATGCCGATTACCTATGCTATGGAGATTATGACGCCAAGTTATCCTCTGGCAGTGCTGAATTAAAGGATAGCTCCGTCCAAGTAAGCGCCCGTTTCATTGATCTCAGGAAAATGCACGAGGGCCCGGAAATATCTGAAGCGGGTAAGCTTGCTGATCTCTCCAAGCTCGAGGAACACCTCGCCTGGCAATCGTTGAAATACCTGCAACCTGGCGCAACCGCGCAGCTCGATCAATTCATCACGCCCGGAAAGCTCATTCGAGTGGATGCGGAGGAAAGCTATATTCGCGGCCTGCTGTCTTCCAACCGGGAGCAGCAGCAAAAGTGGTTTTCCCAGGCCGCGGCTCTCGATCCGCAATTCTCCAGTCCCGGTTTTGAGCTGGCCAAGCTCGCGCTCGAGCGCAAGGATTATCGCCAGGCGATCTCTTGGTTCCAGCACATACCGTCGAACGATCCCCGCTACCCCGAAGCACGATTCAGAATGGGCCTGAGCGCATACGGTTCCGGCGATTACCGCTCCGCCGCGAATTACTTCCGCGAAGCCGCTACCGCGTTTCCCCTGAATGAGGTCTACAACAACTTAGGCGCGGCCGAAGATCGGCTCAATTTGCCTGTCGCAATCGATGACTTCCGCCGAGCGCTCGATGGAGATCAGAACGATCCAACTTATCTCTTCAACCTCGGCGCCGCTCTTCTCAAGAACAATTACTTCGATGAAGCCGCTAAGCGATTACAAGCCGTGATCGACCGCAATGCTGACGATTCCGAAGCTCGCGCCTTGTTAGACCGCGCTCAACGCCGTGAACCCATCGAAGCTCCCAATGAGCGGCTCAAGCAGAACTTCGATGAGACCGCCTTCCGCCAGCTGAAAGCCATGCTCGCTAAGTGACCCGCCAGCGCGGCGATCGAAGCTACTGTACCTCTAGCGCTCCCGTCTTGCGGGTTCTTCGGCGCTTCAGAAACGTAAGCAAACACACAGCGGATCCCATTAACAGAAGAGTCTCAAGTATCAAAATCGTATTCTCCTTCTCGATAGGTGTTTTCCACCCTCTGTACCTTTGATCGGCAGAAACAGCGTCGAGCTTTAATGAGCACCACCGCGCAGCTCCGGCAATGGCTCGTCGGTGAGAATTGTAAAGCGGAACATAACAGCAGGCGAACCGCTTCCCGAAGGCCTTGCTTAGCGCCGTCGGAAAATCATCAGCGACTAGTGGCCCACCTGCCCTAGATAGAACATTTGCATAATGTTTTGTTTTAGGCTACTATACATCTAATGTAGTCGGGCGGTGGTTCATCGAGCGGCTATCACCGTCCTAGATTCTCAACCTAGCGTGGAAAGGGTTAGCTCATTTGCGGGCTTCCGCTGTTCTACGTTCAATGCGGTTTTTTCCCCGTGTACTTCTAATTCGCTTACCTCTCCCAAACCTAAGTGGCCCCCATCCCTTCGGACCGCGCAGTGTTAAATGCATCACCGGGCCGCAACCATCCTGTGATATAACAATGTGGTCTGTGCGACCGATGCAATGCGTAGTGATGTCTGGTCGGCAGCAAAGGAAAGCACTGTTCCCGAAATGGCAAGACCACCAGCGGTACGTCAGGTCAGTAGCGATATCGCAGCGACGTTTGCTAGGGCGAAAAATATTGAAGAGATCGCTAAGACCGTTCGTACATTTTTGGTGTTTGGCTCCGCGCTGGGGATGGCCTACTTTTTTTCGCACATGGTCCATGACCTCGCTGGCAAAACGACAAGTGCCGATATCGGCATCAAGCTCCTTGGTAGTATTACAGTTAGCGAGGCGTTGGCATGGGCAGTCGCAGCAATCTGCGGCGGAGTCGCCTATAAGACGGGGCGAACAAACCGCAGTTTGGCCAAGCGATTATCCAGGATGGCCGACATCGAGCGAGAGATTGATCCAAATCGCAGTTCCAGCCATCTCGACTCAACCGGTATGCCCCGTGAGGAGGATGAGTGACCTCTATTGAACAAGCCGTATTTTGCCTACACATTGCGATTAATGCTTTGGTGCTGTGGTTCGTCTGGCATGTAGCCTGGAGAAGATCCTGCCAGGAGCGTTTCCGCCAGCGGCTTTTCGAGGTTCGGGATGAACTCTTTGATTTTGCCCGCCAAGGAGGCATAGCTTTCACCGATCCGGCCTATGTCGCGCTTAGGTCGCATATCAACGGCATGATTCGCTTCTCGCACCGCATCAGCGTTACGCGTTTAGCGGCGTTCGTGCTCCTCAGGCGCTATATCGGTGACCTGCCACAGCCCTACCCGTCTTTGTCTTCGTCCCTAGCGCAAGTCAAGGGACGGAAAGCTAAGGAAACCCTGACGGCGATTAATGGGAAAGTGGCATATCACATATGGAAATTCTTGATTTTCTCTTCACCACACATTCTCATTGCGGGTCCAGCATTGTATCTTTTGGACCAATGGATCAATGAGAAGCCTGCTGCGAGGTTGAAGTCCTCTTCACAGCCACCGATAGTGAGTATGATAGAATTGCAAGCCCGAGAAGCGTATAGATCCGAAGCTGTCAAGCGTTGCCACGAAAACGAACTCGTCTCAGCGATGAGCTGAGTGGCTCTCTCACCCGCCTTGCGTAGCAACCCGGAACCGCCCGGTTTACTCATACGAATACAGTCCAACTTGACCGATGCTCAAATTGAGCCCCTACACGTCAAGGCGTAATTAGCGCACCGCGCAGTTCCCGAGTATAATCGGAGAGCCTTATGCTAGAGGCTTTTGGCCTGTCCGATCCAGGCTGCACTCGCCCCAACAACGAGGACTATTTCATCAGCGACAGCGAATCGGGCATATTCATCCTCGCCGACGGAATGGGTGGTGCGAACGCTGGCGAGTACGCCTCTCAATTCAGCGCCGAGATGGTCTACTCATTCTTGCTGGAGGCGAACAGTTCTCATGGACTGGACACCCTCGAGCAGGCCTTCTTGGAAGCCAATTCCAAGATCCGCCAGGCAGCCAAAACCGATCCCGGGCTGGAGGGCATGGGAACCACCTTGCTCGTGGCTCGCCATGTCGGAAACAATCGCCTCCAGATAGCCAGCGTAGGCGACAGCCGTGCCTACCTCTTATCGAGGGATACCCTCTCGCTGATCACTCAAGACCAGACCTGGGTCGCGGAGGTCGGCTCGCGCCTGGGGCTCAGCGACGAAGCCCTCCGCAAGCATCCCATGCGTCACGTCCTGACCATGGCCGTCGGAACCGCGGAAGAACTGCGCGTCCACTCTGGAATCATACAGTTGGCTGCCGGCGACCAGGTCCTTCTCTGCTCCGACGGGCTGCACGGCGTTCTCGATGAAAAAATTTTGCAAGACACCTTAAATTCAGAGAAAACTCTTCCCGATAAATGCCACTACCTTGTCGAAGCCGCGAAGAAACAAGGTGGGCCTGACAACGTAACGGTTGTTTTGATCCAGCTCATCTAGTTGCTCGCGCCTCGAAACGACGAGGTGCCATGAAATTTGTTTCGCTCTCCCAGCTCATTTCTCTGCTCTTGACGCCCGTTCTCGTAATTGCGCCATTGTGGGCGCAATTACCTGACCCTCAAACCCTGCAATTGCGAGTCGTCGAAAGAGACGGCCTGCAGGCCCGCGCCGGCTCGCAAGCCCTAAAAGGATTCATCATAGAGGTCACGGACTCAGCGGCGCGTCCGCTCGCGGACGTCGCCGTAGCTTTCCGCCTGCCCGACGACGGCGCAACGGGAACATTCGCTGACCATACCCATTCGGCGGTTGCGTACACCGACTCGCTTGGCCGAGCCCACGTCTCCGCTATCGAATGGAGCGCAACACCTGGATTGGCCGTTCTTCGCGTTACCGCTACCAAAGGGACAAGCCACGCGGGTCTTCTTGTCCAACAAACACTACTCTCGAGCAGCCCGGCGACGGTGCAACCGGCAGCAAAAATCGCTTCGCCTATAGAGCAGCCGGGAACGCCCGCTTCCCCCACAGCAGCTCTTGCCCCCATTCCCGCTCAACAACCTGCAGTTTCCGTCACCGGCGCGCCGCCGCACTCCGCTCCGCACAGCGGCAAAGCCAAGTGGTACATCATCGCGGCCGTCGCCGCGGGAGCGGGTGTTGGCGTCGCCTTGGCGACCAAAGGCAAATCAAGCAGCTCAACGCCCGCCCCGCCGTCTACCGCTTCCATCGGAGCGGGAACCATCAGCGTCGGTCATTAACCCAATTTCCATTCCAGGTGTAGCCGCATGAAAATTCTCGCTCTTTGCCTCGCAGCCACCCTGCAGGCCCAGATAAACGCACCGAGAGTCGGCATAGCAAGATATTCCGGCGGTCAGGTGCGAACCATCTATGGCATCGAAGCCAACTTCATTGTCGGCGAGCCGCTGCCAACCACTGCGGCGGCAGTCAGCTTCTCGGATTTCGGTGGACTCATCTCTCGCGGCGGGCACATTCAACTGATCCGGCGCGACGGGTCTCTGATCGCCGATTGCGACTGCGGCGAAGCGGCACCCGTGCTGAACATCGACGGCACTCTTACGACTGCCATCGCCTGGTTGCCCTCCCGCCAAGCCTTGCTGCATTGGAACGGCAAGTCTTTCGTCCTCACCCAACTCACCAGCGCAATCTCTGAATACGTAACTTCGCTGCGCATCCAGGACCCGAATTCCGCCACACTGCTGCTTCTAACAATCGGCGGCAAGATACTCGAGGCGACCGTCTCGCTCGAGACGGGCAATCTCATGTCGATGAACCCATTGCCCGAAATCCGGGGACCCGCTCTTCTTCAGCATTCGTTCATCGTCTTCCATGACCGGGCAGGGCTCGAGATCAAAGCCGCTGATGGCGCCCTTCGCACGCTCTCCTTTCCCATCGGCGATCTAACCATCGAGCGCATGTCATCCGATTGGCTGCATCTCTCATCCGCAACCACCAGGCAGGATTGGGCGCTGCACCTCAGTAATGTCTCTTTACACCTGTCGCAATTGCCTGCGCTCCGCGAGGCTGGCAAATGAAGCGCTTATCGCTGGCTCTCCTGTTTTGCGCTTCCCTCTCAGCGCAGAGCTTGACGTTCTTTATACACGATCCAACTGGCGCAAACCCCGACCAGCCCCTTCCGTCGCCCTACACGTTTGCGGATACACCCATCGGGAGCACAACCAGCATTGTCATTCGGGTATTCAACCCTTCCACGACTGTGGCCGTCTCACTATTCGCCATTTTCGTCGGTGCAGCCCCGAATTCATCAGTCGCGGCCCCGGGTTTTATCGTCAAAGGGGTGGATGTGGGCAGTCCCATCGCGCCTCAGGAATCCGAGCAGTTCACATTGAAATTCGAGCCCCTAAGTCCCGCGCCGCCCGCCGGATATCTGCAAGCGCTGGAAAACACGACAGTGGCCGCCATCGCCACCCTTCAGGGGTCCGGAACTCCACCCCAGCTTACGCTGACGTGCACGAACAACACCGTTCCCGGTACTGTTCCACAGTGTGACGGTGTAACCCCGCTGCTGCCAAGCAATTCTGCTTTATTATTCGGAAACATCCCCACCACCGGCACGTCCAGCATCGCCTTTACGCTCACTAACAACGGAACTACCGTGTTAAACCCGCAAACCTTGGTCTCGCTTGTCCTGCCAACCAATAACCCGAACAGCGCTTTCGGCTTAAGCGTGCTGCCCGACGCGCTTGCCGCGAGCTCGTCAACCACCTTCACCGTCACGTTCTCGCCGGGAGCAGGCGGGAATTTTGACACACCCCTGGCTGTCGGGTCGAATACCTACACACTGCAAGGTTTCGGCGCCTCCAGCACGCTCGGCGATATCAGCTCGCTGGTAATCACCTACACCGACGCCACAGGCGTGCGCTTGACCGCACAGCCGCTAACGCCGATCAACTTTGGCGCGACCGGCGCGGCCACTCTCTCGTTTACCGTCACTAACCCGCAGACCACCATCGACGCCGTGACCATCCCGGCCATAAGCGTTTCCGGCGCGGGGTTCACTTTATCCGGCGTTCCGCAGTTGCCTGTAAATGTTCCGCCCAATCAATCCATCACTTTTCAAATCGTATTTTCCGAGTCGCAAGTGGGCGTATACAGTGGAACCTTGTCGATCGGGGGTAGGAGCTTCGGTCTCACAGGGATTGCCCCCCAGGCCCTTGGCGCATCCGGTTCCGCGCTGCCGGGCATCGCTTTATATTGCGGCGCATCACCCTGCAGCGGGCAAACCTTTACCAGTCAGCAGCAGATACAACTCTCGCTGCAGTTGAATGCCCCCGCGCCGACGCAGTCCATGGTCACGCTCGCCGTGACATTCAATCCATCGGTCCCGGGCGTCAGCGATGATCCCGCAATCGAAATTATCAGTCCTATCACCGGCCGCACCGTCGAAGTGGTAATGCCCGCAGGGTCGGAAACCGGAATATATAACGGCCAATCGCAACTGACGCTTCAGACTGGAACAACCGCCGGAACCATCACCTTTACGTTGACCTACCTGGGGCAGGCCGCGACGTTGGCGACCATCGCCATCCCGCCCGCTCTGGTGCAAGTCACGTCTGCTCAGGCGCAGCGTGAGTCTCCCAATCTCGCTATTACTGTAAACGGATATGACAATACGTACAGCGTCGGGCAGCTATCGTTTACGTTCTATGACACCACCGGACGCGTTATACCCTCCAGCCCATTCCAAGCTTCAGCAGTCGCTTCCGATTTCAGTCAATATTTCTTCGGCCCCAACGATCTAGGCGGACAATTTTCAGTGCAAGTCACGTTTCCCGTCCTGACCGGCGACGTCACCGACGTGGGTTCCGTCGCCGTGAGCTTAACGAATTCCGTGGGAACCACTGCTCCTGCAACCCAGGCGTTTCAATAGCCACGGCCTCCGCCTACACGCCTGTTCGTTTAAGACAACGTCAAAGATGTCGGATCACTCTGCTTCGGAGCGAAGGAGTTACTCGTACTTCAGCGCCGCATTGGGGTCGATTCGCGTGGCGCGGCGCGCAGGTACCGCGCACGCCGCCAGCGCCACCGCAGCAAGTAGCACGCCGAACGACGCCAGTGTCGCGGGATCCGGTGAACTGACGCTACTGACCAGGCTTTTGAGCGTGCGCGCGAGCGCAACTGTCCCCGCGACGCCCGCCATCAGACCAAATGCAACGAGCATCGAACCATGGCGGAGAACGAGATTCCATATTTCCCGACGGTCGGCTCCAAGCGCCAAACGAATCGCGAACTCTTGTGTTCGGCCCGTGACTGTATAAGACACAACTCCGTAAATCCCGGCGATGGCGAGCAGCACTGCGAGCCCCGCAAATAATCCGATCAGCCACAGGTAGAGATTTACGTCCGCGATCGACTCGGCGATTACTTGCCCCATGCTCTTGATGTCGAAAATGGCTTGTTTCGGGTTCACCTGGTGAATGGCTGCCCGCACGGCGGGTATCAGCGCTTCAGGCCGCATTCGCGCTCTAACGACGAGCGACACGCCGGCATCTGAAGCCGCAGCGGTGTTTTGCGCAAAAGAGTAGTAGATCTCGGGAGCCGCTTGACGATCCAGCCCGGATTGCCGTATGTCACCTAAGACTCCAATAATTGTTCCGCGATCTGTGCGCTGTCCAATGGGATCCCGGCCCGGAAAATATCGGAGGGCAAGTGCCTCGTTGATCAATATGACCGGCTGCGAATCGCTCGTATCGTGAGCGGTAAAGCCGCGGCCCCGGCGAATCGAGACACCGAGCGCGGTGAAATATCCGAGGCTCACATAGCGAAGCTCCGCTCTGGGTTCTTGGCCGGCGGCCTGTGGAGAACGTCCTGTAATCGAGAACCCGCCCGTCCATCCCCAGTTCTGAAGCGGTAGAAATTGAATGAAGCCGGCCGCTTGTACACCGGGGATTTGGTCAAGACGCTCTTCCAATTGGCGAAGGTAACGGCTATAGGCGCCACTGGTTTCCCGCTCTCTCTGTGAAACGGTCATATGCAGCGTGAGTACGTTGTCGGGCGTGAACCCGGTGGGAGTGCTTTGAAGATGCAGGAAGGCCCGCAACAGCAGGCCCGCACCCGTAAGCAGCACGAAAGCCATCGCGATCTCTGCGATGACCAGGCTGTCGCGCAGGCGACGCCCGCTCCATCCCGAGGAGCCGTAGCCCTTTGCTCCGCTCCCGCCCGCATCCTTCAATCCTCTCTGCGCATCCAGGCGGGATGCGGCAAGCGCAGGCAGAAAACCGGAAAGCATGCCCGCGCTTAGGCCGGCACAAGCAGGAACGAGAACACACGCCAGTCGAATCCAATCTCCCATGACCGGGGAACCCTGGAAGATATGAGTTTCAGAAGCAGGTTCGTGCTGAAGAGCGCAAGCAGCAGTCCAGCGCCGCCGGCGGCAGCACTCATCAGAACGCTCTCGGTAAGAAGCTGTTGAACCAGTCGGGTCCTGCTCGCCCCAAGAGCAACCCTGACAGCCATTTCGTGGGTTCTCCCAGCCGCGCGCGCCAGCAATAAGTTCATGACATTAAGGCAGGCGATTAACAGGACCACTCCGACTGCTCCTAGCAATGTAAGCAGCGCGGGCCGAACGCGCCCAACGACGACCTCCGAGAGCGGCGTGATCATCGCGCTGTGTCCTTTGTTCGTATCTGGATACTGGTCCGCGAGACGCTGAGCGATCATGCCCAGTTCTTTGCGTGCCGCATTCATGCCTATGCCCCTCTTCAACCGCGCGATGACGAAGTTGACATGATAGTTGCGGTCGTGCGCCCATCGCTGCGGCACAGCCCAGGGAATCCAAAGCTCTGTGGAGGGGGCGCTATAGGGGAACTGAAATCCTTCAGGAGCCACGCCGATCACCGTGTATGCTTCGCCGTCGAGCGTGATCTTCCGGCCTATGCACGACGGATCGTTACCCAAACGTCGCTTCCACATTCCTGCGCTCACGACCACCACGTTTGGCGGATCGTCCTCGCGGAACGTCCGGCCCTTCATGGCTTGGACGCCCAACACTTTGAAGAGGGCCCGCTCGGCCCACACGGTCGAAATCCGCTCCGGGTTATCGCTGCTTTGAAGATCCTTGCTGATGTTGCCGTAGGCGATCACTCCGTCGAAAGAGGTGCTCTGCCTCCGCCAATCTTCCAGATCCGCATACGAGACTGCACCGGCCCCGTTTCGTTGGTCGAATTCGTTCAACTGCACCAGACGGTCAGGATGAAAGAATGGCAGGGGGCGCAGAAGCACGCCGCTGATGAGACTGAAGATAGCTGTGTTCGCCCCAATACCAAGGGCGAGTGTACAAATGGCAGTGAGGACGAAACCCGGGTTCTTTCGCGCCGTGCGCAACGTAAACCGAATATCTTGGAGAATGGTTGTGCCCTCCTTCGCCAGCTAGACGAATGGGAACGACGATTTGTTAACCCGCATGCCGGCAATCGCCCTCTCGATCGCAGGCTCCGATCCTAGCGGCGGAGCCGGCATCCAGGCCGATCTCAAGACGTTTACTCAATTCGGCGCTTACGGCGAAGCCGCGATCACGCTGCTGACTGTCCAGAATACGCGCGGCGTCTCGAGAGTTGAGATCCTGCCCACCGACCTCGTGGTTCAGCAGATTGAAGCCGTCCTAGCCGATATCCCTCCTACCGCGGCCAAAACCGGCGCGCTCGGCAGCGTCGAAATCGTCGAGGCCGTCGCCGAGCTTACAGTTTCCTTCGCGTTCCCGCTTGTCGTCGATCCTGTGATGATCAGCAAACACGGTGCCCGCCTGCTATCCCACGACGCGGAAGAGACTTTGAAACGCAAGCTCCTGCCTCGCGCCTTCCTCGTCACGCCGAATATCCCGGAAGCCGAGGCGCTCACCGGCATAACGATACGAGATCAGGAAGACGTAAAAGAGGCCGCGGCACGCATCTTAGATTTCGGCTGCGCAGCCGTCCTGATCAAAGGCGGCCACTTGGCCGGCCCGCCCGACGATCTGCTTCTATCCGGCGGTGAAAGTACCGTCTACGCAGGAAAGCGAGTCAATACCACCAGTACCCACGGCGCCGGCTGCACCTACTCGGCGGCGATTACCGCCAGCCTCGCGCTCGGCCTCGGTCTTAAGGACGCGTGCGGACGCGCCAAGCAATACATCCAGCACGCCATCGAAACCGCGCCTTCGCTCGGCCACGGCAACGGCCCGCTGAACCACTTCGTTAACTAATACTTCGGTACCGTCGGATCCACCTTGTCGCTCCAGGCCGTGATCCCGCCCGTCATGTTGCGCACGTTCTTGAACCCGCTCTGCTTCAGCAGATCGACCGCTTTCTGGCTCCGGCCTCCGGTCTTGCAATGCGCGACAATCTCCGCATCCCGATCCAGCTCATTTAAGTGCTTCGGCAGCTCGCCCAACGGAATCAGCTTCGCGCCCGGGATTCGTGCAATCTGATATTCGTGCGGCTCCCGCACATCGATCAGCACAAAATCGTCCCGCCGGTCGAGCTTCTCCTTCACTTCCACCGGCTCAATTACTCCCTCGGGCATTGGCTGGGTTGTCATAGGCCTGATTCCACAGAACTCCTGATAATCGATCAGCTTCTTAATCGTCGGGTGATCGCCGCAAACCGGGCAATTGCGATCGCGCTTCAGCCTCAGCTCTCGAAACCGCATATTCAGCGCATCGTAAAGCAGCAAGCGATTCTTCAGCGTCTCGCCTCGCCCAAGAATAATCTTCACTGTTTCCGTCGCTTGAATCACGCCGATCAAACCCGGCAAAATCCCCAATACTCCGCCTTCCGCGCAGCTCGGCACCAGTCCCGGCGGCGGCGGTTCCGGGTACAGGCATCGATAACACGGTCCATCTTCATACGCGAACACAGTTGCTTGCCCTTCAAACCGAAAAATCGAGCCGTACACGTTCGCTTTCTTCAACAGCACGCACGCATCATTCACCAGATATCGCGTCGGAAAATTGTCCGTGCCGTCCACCACAATGTCGTAGCCCTTCAAAATCTCCAGCGCGTTCTCGCTAGTCAAGCTCGTGTCGAACTTATCGATACGCACGTTCGGATTGATGTCGCGCATCCGGTCCCCCGCGGAATCCAGCTTTTTCCGCCCCAGATCGCCCGTCCCATGAATCACCTGCCGCTGCAGATTCGATGCATCCACAACATCGAAATCCACCAGTCCAATGCGCCCCACCCCGGCTGCCGCTAAATAAAGTCCTACGGGCGCGCCCAATCCGCCGGCGCCGATCATGATCACCTTCGCCTGCTTCAGCTTTAGCTGGCCTTCCATTCCGACTTCCGGCAAAATCAAATGCCGGCTGTAACGCGCCACTTCTTCGTTTGAAAGCGTGGCCGTCTCCGGCTCCGCAACGCTAACCGATCCTCCCGCGATACTCGGAACAATCGAAATCGTTTCGTTTCCTTCGAGTTTCGTCTCGTCCTTGTCCAGATACCGGATATCCTCATCGTTCACGTACACATTCACGAAGCTGCGCAGCTTGCCTTGATCGTTGAATAAGTTTTTCTTGATGTTCGGATACTGCGCCGTCAGCTGATTCAGCGCGTCCGCAACCGTCGCGCCCGACACTTCCACCGCATCCTGCTGCTCGGTAAACTGCCGCAGAGCCGTGGGTATCAGAATTTTGGCCATACTAACTCCTCGGGTTCTGCCTTCATTTGGTCCACATCGGGCAGGAAGCTATTCGCGTGAACAAACTTCCCGTTCGTAATCGATAACACCACGAACGAATACCAGGGGCACGAATTCTTCACGTCCGTTTGCGAGAAATACGCGTCGCAGTCCGGGTGCGAATGGAAAATTCCCACCAGGTCCAGCCCGCGCTCCCGCGCCGCTTTGTCCGCCGCCAGCAGATCTTCCGGGCGAAGCTCATACCGTTCGCCCTGCCCGCCCGCAAATACGTTCTCCAGAGCCACGGCATCTGAGACGATCTTCTTGCCGCCCTGGATCCGCCCCAGCATCGCGCCGCAGCACTCGTTCGGATAAGTCCTCTCCGCGTGTAGCACCATAGTCTGCCAGGGCTTCGGCTGTATTTCAATCATTCCAGAACGACTCGCTTAGGTACTTCTGCCCGCCATCGCAAAGAATCGTCACCACCAGCCCGCTTTGCCCCTCTTTAGATAACTTTTCCGCTACCCGGGTCGCACACACAACGTTAGCCGCGGCCGAAATTCCCACCAGCAATCCCTCTTCCCGCGCCAACCGCCGCGCCGTCGCGTACGCCTCTTCCGTATCGACCCACATATTTTCATCCGCCAAGCTTGGATCGTAGATCCCCGGCTTCAGCGACGATGGCATATGCTTCGTCCCTTCCAATCCATGCAAGGGCGAAGCCGGCTGAACCGAAATGCATCGAACATGCGGCAAATCGCGCCGCAAACGCCTTGTCACGCCGGTAAATGTTCCCGTTGTCCCGAGCGCCGCGACAAAATGCGTCACTCTCCCGCCCGTCTGCTCGATAATCTCCGGACCAGTGGTCGCGAAATGCGCCTGCCAATTCGCCGGATTGCTGTACTGATCGGGATAAAAGTACATTTCCGGATCTTTCTCATAGATGCTTTGGCACACCCGGAACGCTCCGTCCGATCCTTCTCCGGCATCTGTGAGCACCAACTCAGCGCCGTACGCGCGCAGAATGTTCTGACGTTCGGAAGATGCATTCGCCGGCAGGCACAGCTTCACCGGATATCCCTTCACGGCGCAAATCATTGCGTACGCGATTCCGGTGTTCCCGCTGGTCGAATCCAGCAGAATCTTGCCCGCCCTCAGCTCGCCTGTCTGCTCGCCACGCTGGATCATGTTAAGCGCAGGACGGTCCTTTACTGACCCTCCGGGATTGAAGAACTCCGCCTTGCCGAAAACCGGCACATCCCGCTGCCCCGCGAGGCCAATCTCCAGCAGCGGCGTATTTCCGATGCGGTCCAACAGTTCAGACTGAAGTAAACCCGAGGCGACAGCAGTTGACATCTAATTCTAGTTTATGTCTATCGCCTTTCGGGAGAATGGTTCGCGGGCCTGAATTCCGGTCCTCTTACCCAGCTGTCATTAATCGCATGTGTTTTTCCCTTTGGTGTAGCTATAAAATGCAAAGCAGTCGAACTGCGCTATTTCGGCAGGTTGTCAATTAAAGACATAACCGAGATGCTGGATCTTTCAGCCAAAACCCGCTTGCCGCCCGGCCAGCTCATTTCCCATTACCGAATCGTGGAAAAGCTCGGTGGCGGCGGCATGGGCGTGGTCTACGAAGCCGAGGACCTGCGTCTCGGGCGGCACGTCGCGCTGAAGTTTCTCCCCGAGGAGACGGCGCACGATCCTCTAGCGCGCGAGCGCTTCCAGCGCGAGGCCCGCGCCGCATCCGCTCTCAATCATCCCCACATCTGCACCCTTCACGATATAGGCGAAGACCAGGGCCACAGCTTTATCGCGATGGAGCTGCTCGAAGGCGCGACCCTGAAGCATCGGATCGAAGGCAAAACTTTGACGCTCGATCAGTTGCTCGGCCTCGCGATTCAAATCGCCGATGCTCTGGACGCGGCGCATTCAGCCGGCATCATTCACCGCGATATCAAACCGGCAAACCTATTTGTTACCAACCGTGGACAGGCGAAAATCCTTGATTTCGGTCTGGCCAAGCTCGCTGCAAAGGCCCAAAAAGCCGCAGCCGGAACTATTTCGACTACCCTTGCGATGGACCAAGGCTCGCTCACTAGCCCAGGGGCGGCTGTGGGCACGGTTGCTTACATGTCGCCGGAACAGGCACGCGGTGAGGAACTGGACGCGCGCACCGATCTGTTCTCGTTCGGCGCCATGCTCTACGAGATGCTAACAGGCCAGCCGCCATTCCCGGGAAGTACGTCGGCGGTAATCTTCGATGGCATCCTGAATCGCCAGCCCACGCGCGTGCTCGATTTGAATTCAAGCCTGCCTCCCGCGTTCGATCACATCATCGGCAAAGCGCTTGAAAAGAATCCAAATCTTAGGTATCAAAGTGCTGCGGAGATGCGCGCCGGCCTTGAGCGCCTACAGCGTGAAGCTGAGCCGGGACGCGGCTTCGCTGCGCCCGCAATTCCGACCGCCCGCCGGCAAGGATTATGGAAACTCGCCATCCCCGCCGTACTCCTCATTCTCGCCGTGATCGGATTCCTTTACTACCGCTCGCGCACGCTGCCCAAGCTCACCGAAAAAGATACCGTCGTCCTCGCCGACTTCACCAATGCCACCGGCGATCCCGTTTTCGACGGCACGCTGCGGCAAGGGCTGTCCGCCGATCTGCAACAATCGCCGTTTCTCAACCTGCTTTCCGATGAGCGCATTGCGCAGACGCTGGCCTTCATGGCACAACCCAAAGACGCTCGACTCCCGCATGAGCTCGCCCGCGAGGTATGCCAACGCACCGGCAGCGCGGCTGTGATCGAGGGGTCCATTTCGAGTCTGGGAAGCCAATATGTGCTGGGCCTGAAAGCGATCAATTGCCGCAGCGGCGATTTGCTGGCTATTGACCAAGTCACCGCCAATGGCAGGGAGCAGGTGCTTAAGG
>JBAUUG010000438.1:0-5326 GCA_049582585.1 Bryobacteraceae bacterium
TGCATTACGCCCCAATCTCCGCGCTCTTCAGGCGTCGAGGTTTCCAAAGTTCTGCTGACCACTCCTCGGGCCTCCTGCAAGATTGCGGAGCCCTCGCCGACAAATCCGCGGCTGACAATTTCAGGGAGGCCTTCACTCTTCCCGGTATGCTTGTTGATCGCGATAATAGGCAGCACGAACCCGTCTTCTGAGAGATGGCGGCGGTCGCGGATGATGATGTCTTCCACCACATCGTCCAGCGAGCCGGAATCGATGCAAACGCGTCCCACGGTGATCTTCTCGCCCCGCCGCGCGCCCAGATGATCGATATCTAAAGTCTCGCCCGTTTCGAGAACGAAAGTATCTTCGAGCCCGGCGAAGCGCAGATGTTGCGCCAGTGAAGCGTGCCGCGAGAGCTGCCGGTATTCGCCGTGAATGGGGATGAAATATCTCGGACGAACCAAGTTGAGAATCAGCTTCAATTCTTCTTCGCTCGCGTGCCCGGAAACGTGGACCGGCGGGTTCATCGTGCCGTAGACCAAATTGGCCCCACGCCGGGCAATGTGATTCATCATCCGAAAAATCGGCTTCTCATTTCCGGGAATGATTCGCGAGCTTAGGACCACCGTATCGCCCGGCTGTAAATAAAGGTGTTTATTATTGTCGACAGCCACTCGAGAGAGCGCCGACATCGGTTCGCCTTGGGTTCCGGAAGCCACAACCACAATCTTGTCGGGCGGCATCTGCATGATGTCCTGAGGGCGAACCAGGATGGAATTGGGGATCGAGAGCAGGCCCAAATTGTGCGCGATTTCTGTAACGTTCAGCATGCTGCGGCCGAGGAATGCGACTTTGCGGCCGTACTCGTCGGCCAGATCCAGAATCTGCTGCAGGCGATGAATGGAGCTGCTGAAGCACGAGATGATCAAGCGCCGCTCGCTGCGTGAGAACAGGTCCTCCAGTCTGGGGCGAACGGCGCGCTCGCTTTCCGTGTAGCCGGGGCGGTCCACGTTGGTTGAATCGGAAAGGAGCAGCAAGACCCCGCGTTTTCCATAGGCGGCCAAGGTATGCAGATCGAACAGCTCGTTGTCTGTGGGCGTGGGATCCACTTTGAAATCGCCGGTATGGATAATGACACCCAAGGGCGTTGTGATCGCGAGCGCGACGGAGCTGACAATGGAGTGTGTCACGCGAATGAACTCGATCTCGAACGCACCCAGCGTGAGCCGATCGCCTGGTTTCACGATGTTCAACTTGGCCTGATCGAGCAGTTCATGTTCTTCCAGGCGGCGCTCGACCAAAGCAAGCGTGAACTCGGTTCCGTAAACGGGGATATTCTGTTGCGAGAGCAGAAACGGAACCCCGCCGATATGGTCCTCATGGCCGTGCGTCAGGATCAGGCCGCGAACCATGCCGGCGTGCTGCTCAAGGTAAGTGAAATCGGGAGTAACGATGTCGACGCCTAGAAGCTCCGATTCCGGGAACATCATTCCGGCATCAATGACTATGATGTCGTCGCCGTAGCGCAACGCCATCGAGTTCATGCCGAACTCACCCAGGCCTCCGATAGGCACTATTTGCAGCGTTCGATCAGGCATCCGGATCTGATCCGAGAAATCTAAAGAAGCTAAAGAGTACCATGCGGCATAGAGGATCGTGCATGCTGAATGACCTTCGATTAGCGTTGCGCCTGCTTCGCAAACGGCCTGGATTCGCCGCCAGCGCCATTCTCGTTCTAGCTCTTGGCATCGGCGCCTCCACTGCTGTTTTCAGCGTGCTCTATGAAGCCCTGCTGAAGCCGCTTCCCTATCCTCGCGCCGGGCAAATCGTTTTCCTTCATAATTCCTTCCCGCAGAGTCGGCTCTCTCTAGCAGGGGTTTCGTCCGTCGACTACGCAGAGATCAGGCCGCACACCGAGCTGTTTAGCGAGACCGGCATTTATTACTTCAACGACCTGACGCTGACCGGAGCGGGAGCCGCGCGGCACGTCGATCCAGTGAATGCTTCTGCCGGGCTGTTCAGAGTTCTAGACGTAAAGGCGAGACTAGGTCGCACCATCGCCGAGGAAGATGACCGCTACGGCGCCCCGAAGGTCGCGCTGCTGAGCGATGCTCTTTGGCGAAGCGCCTTTAACGCAGACCCGCAAATTCTGGGCCGAGCCATCCAGCTCGATGGCGAGCCGCACACCATCATCGGGGTCATGCCGCGCGAATTTCAGTTTCCCTACGCCGCCACTGAGTTGTGGATTCCGGTGGCGAGAAAGCCCGTCGAATGGAGCGAAATGGGCCGCTCAGATAAATGGCTGCAGATGATCGCACGTCTAGCCCCGGGCGTGACGGCGAAGCAAGCCGATTCAGCGCTGGCGGCGCTCAGCCATGGTCTTGCGCAGAGATATCCATCTTTCTACCCGCAGAGCTCCGGCTGGCGGTTGACAATGCAGCCGCTGGTTGAGGAGCAAACGAAAGCAATTCGGGTCTGGCTGGCGCTCGCTTTTGGCGCCGTCCTCTGCGTGCTGTTGATCGCTTGCTCTAACGTGAGCGCGCTGTTGCTGGTCCGCTCAACGGAGCGTGCCGGCGAGCTCGCCGTAAGGGCCGCCCTGGGCGCAGCAAGGAGCCGGATTGTGCGGCAGATTCTGACCGAAACAGCGGTCCTCGCTTTCTTCGGATGCTTTGGCGGAATTTTACTGGCAGTGTGGGCTGTTGATTTGTCCGACCGCTACGGTCCCCTGGCGCAGGGTGCTCGAGTTGAAATTTGGACGGTAGTTTTTGCTATCGGAATGGCTTTGCTGAGCACGATTGCGGGTGGGCTCCTGCCTGCCCTTCTCAGCGCGAGATTGTCTCTCGAGCAGGCGCTGAAATCCGGAATGACACGCACATCCACGCGCGGCAGCCGCTCGCGTTACCTACTCGTGGCGGGTCAAATCGCGGTGGCGTTTACGCTCGTTTTCTCAGCGATTCTTCTAAGCCGCAGCTTTATCAAGCTGCTCCAGGTTCCACCCGGATTTTCGCCTGCGCGTTTATGGAGCGGGTCGGTCGCGCTGCCTAGGAAGCAATATCGGACGGAAGATGCGAGCCTGCGCTTCTTTCAACGCCTCGAGGAAAGCATCGCAGCGATGCCCGGCGTTGAATCGGCAGCGGCTGTAACGTCACCCCCGTTCAACCCGAGTGGGATGCTGACCGTGAATGTGTATTTTCCGGGTAGGCCCGAGCCCGCGAATCAGCCCAAGGCACAGATCGCTTCAGCGCTATCCGGCTATTTCGAGACCATGAAAATCCCGCTACGATCGGGACGCACGTTCACACCGCAGGATCTCGTGAACGGCCACCGTGTGGTAATCATCGACGAAGAATTCGCGAGAGCTTACTTTCGAAATGAAGATCCGCTCGGAAAGTTGGTTGGAGTTGGCGGAGAGAGAGACACGCCGTCAAGCGTGATCGGCGTGGTCGCGAATGTCGAAAATACCCAGCTTGGCGGACCGCATCAGCCGCAGATCTACGCGCCTGACCCGGAAGAGTTGAGCTCCGCGATGTACCTGGTTGTGCGGCTGAAGAATGATGAGGACATCGCGTCGGCGGTTCGCAGCCAAGTCGCCAAATTGGACCGCAATGTCGCTCTTTTCGACGTAGCGACGATGGATCGGCGAATTGCCCGATCACTGAAGGTCCGGCGATACATTGCATTTCTGCTCAATGGGTTTGCCCTCACCGGTTTGTTGCTGGCCGCATTTGGACTCTACGGGTCGCTGTCGCACATGGTTGAGCTGCGGCGGCGTGAGATTGGCATTCGCTTGGCCCTGGGTGCGGTTTGGCAAGACTTGGTTCGAATGATCGCGGTGCAGGGAGGTTCCGTGGCGGCGGCCGGAATGATGATCGGAATCATAGGAGCTGGGTTTGCGGGACGGCTCTTGCGCAGCCGGCTCTTCGGAGTTCAAGACGATGCGGCAACCTGGGCGGCCGTATTGGGTCTATTCGCGCTCGCAGCGTTTTTAGCCGCATGGCTGCCTGCCCGGCGGGCCGTACAGATAGAACCGATGGAAGCGCTTCGGGAAGAATAGGCGATTCTTCTACGGCGCGCCGGATCGCACTGCGGCTTTGGCGCGGTCAACCCATGTTTCGTAAACATAGCTGTTGCGTTGCGAATCCCATACGGCCTCGGGGATGGCATGCAGATCGTCCCGTGGAACGGCGGGGATATCGCCGCCCAGCGCCATCGTGCCGCCTTCCCCATGCTCATTTTCGAGACTCGCGGGCGTGTTCAAGTTATGCTTCCTGGCCCAATCGCTGATGTGCGTCTCGGGCATGTCTTCAATCTGTTTGCGCGTCCAGTTGGGAAACTTCAACTTGTCCTCTAACCAAAGCGCAACGGGTTTACAAACAAAGTATGGGCGATGTCCGCCTCCGGGCGTGAAGGCGAAATCGAAAACGTCCTTTGAGCTGCCCGCTTCCGCAATCGTTCGCTTTCGAAGATCGTCAAAGAAATCCTCGCCGTGATGAGGTATGTCGACCACCTCATCGGCGGAGCCATTGAAGACCAGCGTGGGACCGCGCTTCGCATTCAGTGCATAGATGACAGCGCCGCGATCGGCGAGGAATTCCAGCGATTGATAAGGAATTGATTGGCACATTTTCTTATTCGAGGAGTCCCAATATCCGCCCGGCCCATCCAGATCTCCACCGCCCGCGAGTACGCAAGCGTGTACATGAATATCCACCGCGCAGGCGATAGAGCTTATGAACGATCCCATGGAATAGCCCATCACGGCGATTCGCTTGGGGTCCACATCTTCGCGCTGACCCAGGTAAGCGGCCGCTTGCATGACATCGGTAATCATCAAGCCTGCCATCCGCCGGGCCATGTCGTCCGGCGCGATCATTTCGTCATGCTGAAGCGTGTTCGATCGCCGTTCTGAATTGCGCTCGTATTCCCCCAGCGGGTCGTAGGTGAGAACCACCGCGCCAGCGCGCGCGTACAGAATGCCCGCCCAGTAGGCGTACCACGAGGACTTGTCACCCCCGTGTCCATTAGCCACGATCAGCGCCGGATGGCGCAAGATAGTCGCGCCCGCCGGGTGGTAGACAATCGCGGGAACGCGTAACGCGTAATCCGTTGCGTAGGAAACACGGTCGGCGCCGACGCCCGGCGCGGGTGAGAACTTCCCGTAAAATTTCGGTTCAATCGCGGGAAGCGGCTGGGAAATATGCAGCGTGCTTTCAATCTGCTGTCGAAGCGCTTGCCAATTCGGGTGCGTAGCCGACAGCGCGGGGCAGGCAAAGCAAATCAATAAGCAAAGCCGGGCCAAACATTTATGCTATGCGAATGCGAATCTAGTATTTGCCATGTCAAAACG
>JBAUUG010000439.1:0-23534 GCA_049582585.1 Bryobacteraceae bacterium
CGCCCTCAACCCGCTCGTTGTGCAATGTGATCGATCGGATATATTTCGACAGCAGCGGATAGCGATCTGAAACATCAATCTCGAAGCCTTCATGGGAAGCCAAAGCGGCCGGGTTTGGAGGGTGCTCGCGAATCGCCCGGATTAATTCTTCGGCAAGCGCGCGGCAGTCCTGCTGCGCCGGGCTGACCTCGTAGTCGGGCTCCACAACAACACGCCCGATCTCAGGCGAGGTTGGCTGAACCGATTGGAAGGCAGCCTCGAGGAAATTTTCGAGTTCGGGATTCATAGCGATCCTCCTTATATCTCGCGCCGATTTTCAAGCGAGCGCGACATGGTGACCTCATCCGCGAATTCAAGATCGCTGCCGACCGGGACGCCCATCCCGATTCTCGTGACGCGCGCCCCGAGCGGCCTCAGCAATCGAGAGAGGTAAACCGCTGTGGCTTCTCCCTCGACCGTGGGATTTGTCGCCACAATAATTTCTTCAATCGTGTTCTGATGCAGGCGGTCAACGAGATTCTTGATCTTCAGCTGCTCCGGACCAACGCCGCGCAATGGCGAAAGCGCTCCATGCAGCACGTGATACAAACCTCGGAAGGCGCGAGTCGCTTCGATGGGCACAATGTTGTGAGCCTCTTCCACGACACAGATCTGGGAATGCTCGCGATTCGGATCACGGCAGTAAAGGCAGAGCTCGCCGTCGCTGATGTTGTTGCATTGAGCGCAGATGCCCAGCTTATCTTTGATGTCGAGAATGGCCTGCGCCAAATTTTCGGCATCCTGACGCGGAGTTCTCAGCAGATGAAACGCGATGCGCTGAGCCGACTTCTGGCCGATGCCGGGCAGCCGCTTACACTCCTGAATCAGCCGGGCAAGCGGCTCCGCGAAATCCGGCATTGGCGAGCGCTAAAACATCCCCGGAGGCAATCCCATACCGCCCAACATGCCGCCCATCTTCGATTGCGATTCTTCGTCGACCTTCTTCGCCGCTTCATTGAACGCCGCCATCACCATGTCCTGAAGCATTTCAACATCGCCCGCAACCTCCGGATCGATCTTTACTCCCAGCACATTCTTGTGGCCGTCCATCTTTACGGTGATCATTCCACCGCCTGCGGAGGCTTCAACGCGGATTGCCGCAATCTGCTCCTGCAGCTTTTGCTGCATTTGCTGAGCTTGCTTCATCATCGATTGCATGTTGCCGGGCATCTTCATGTTTATAGGCGACCGTCCTCTTCGCTACTCATTCAAATTTCGCACGGTGCGCACCTGAGCGTTCGGGAAAAGCTCCTGGAAGCGCTTCACTCCGGGATCGGACAAAGCGCGCTCCCGCACCTGGGATTCATCGGCCTCAGTTTTCACGGCTGGAGCAGGCGCGGCACTTATCTCTTCCCCCACATCCAAACGCACTCGCACCGGTTTCCCAGCAACTTGAGATGCGATGCGCTGCACTCCCGCATCCTTTAGAGCCAGCATCATTGATTTAGGAGCGCGGATCAGAAGATCCGCGCCCTGCAGCTTCAACTCCGAATGCCGAACCGCATCAGCGCTGAAATTCATTCCAGCCTTCGCGAGAGCATCATGCAGTTGCTGCCGAAGATCTCCGTTTGGCGATCGATTTTCCGTAATCTCGCTGCTGGGCGCGGAAGGCAAAACCGGCGCCGGCTCCGCTTTCCCGAGTTGCGCCAACGCTTGCTCTATCGATTGAATCTTTCCTGCCTGCACCAGCTTGATCAACCCAAGCTCCAGATGCAGCCGAGGCTGAAGCGACGATTGCAGCGCTTTATAAAGATCAAGCGTCAGATTGAGATATCGCGTCAGGTCTTCTTCGCTGAACAAGTTTGCCGTTTCGAGCAGACTTTGCTGCTCGCGATCTGAAGCCGCGATCAGGCGGGTCGGTTTGCCGCTGATTTTCGCGACCAGCAAATTGCGCCAGTACCGCGATAACTCGCGAGAAAAGTGCTGCAGGCTTTGCCCATTCCGCTCGAGCTCCTGTACGATTTCGAGCATGCGCGAGCCGTTCTGGCCGTGAACCGCTTCAGCCACCGCGCGAAGCGATTCCACTCCGAACATTCCGAGGAGAGCGCGGATATCTTCGACACCCAACGTTTTTCCGCAACACGCGATAGCCTGATCCAGAGCGGACAGCGAATCGCGAACACTGCCTTCGCCCGCTTGCGCAATCACGGAGAGCGCTTCGTCGCTCGCTTCAATTCCCTCCTCGGCCGCGATGTGCCTCATGCGATTCATCAGCTCGGCAAAATCAACGAACCGGAAGCTGAAATGCTGGCAGCGGGATGCGATGGTGTTCGGGATTTCGTGGGCTTCGGTCGTGCAGAGGATAAAGACGACCCATTCCGGCGGCTCCTCGAGGGTCTTCAGCAGCGCGTTGAAAGCTTCTTTGGTAATCTGGTGGGCTTCATCGACAATGAAAACTTTGTAGCGATCCCGCGCGGGCCGGTAACGAACGTTCTCCCGGATTTCCCGCATTTCGTTGATGCCCCGGTTCGAAGCTGCATCGATCTCGATTACATCAACCGAGTTGCCCGCGCTGATTTCGATGCAGCTCGAGCACACGCCGCAGGGGGTCGCCGCCGGTCCATTAATGCAATTGAGACAGCGGGCTAGAATGCGCGCTACGGTTGTCTTACCCGTCCCGCGCTGCCCGGAGAAAATGTACCCGTGGGCCAACCGATTGCTTTCAATGGCGTTTGAGAGCGTCTTCTGAACGTGCTCCTGGCCGATCAGTTCGCCGAAGTTTTGCGGGCGGTACTTCCTAGCAATGACTTGATACATGCAACCACTTCGAGCAGGATGGGCAAGAGACGCGTGTTTGCCAGACCCCGGGTGATCCGCGGCACACGAGCTAAATCGCTACCGTTGCTTCCTTCCGGACCTGGCGGGGTTTACAACCGCCCATTGCACGAAGCCCGGAGCCTGACAACCACCAATCTTAGCATCCGAGTCTACTCACGCGGCCCGAGTACGGCTTGCAGTTTTTCTCCGAACAGAGTAGGCGCCGCCAGCCTCTTTTCAGGGGCGTTGGAGGTCTGCTCAGGAGGCGAGGATGGCGCTTGCTTTTCCCGCAGGAATCGCTCCTTCTTCAAAAGAATTCGGTCGAGTGAGCCGATCCAGCCCGTGAATTCACCGTCAGTTAATTGATCGCGCTTGAACGCGCTACGCATTGCGTCCATCTTCGAATCGAGATTATCCAGATGGTGCAGCAGCAGCGCTTCCGGAAACATGGGTATCTTCGGTGAGCCGAATTCCAGCTCTCCGTGATGGCTAAGGATCATGTGTTCCACCAAGCTCCGCAGCTTGGGCGGAAAGTCAGGAAGCAGATCGAACTTACTTCCCACTATCCGAAGTCCAATGACGATGTGGCCGAGCAGCTGTCCTTCGGTGCTGTACCCGAAGCTTCGGGAATACGAAAGCTCTTCAACCTTCCCGACATCGTGAAGAATAGCTCCTGTAAGAAGGAGCTCGGCATCGATGCTTTGGTAATGCGATGACGCAAGCCGGCACATGGCACAGAGCGACAAAACATGTTCGAGCAGCCCGCCCCGGCAGGCATGATGAATGTACTTTGCGGCTGGCGCCATCTTATATCTGCCGGCGATGCTCTCATCGCTGAAAACGGCCTCGAGCAGAGCGCGCAAGTGCGGATTATCGAGACTTGCGATGATGCCCCGCAATTCGCCAAACATCTCGTCGGGGTCGCGATCGGAGCATGGAAAGTAATCGGCCAAATCCACCTCATGATCTTCCAGCCGCCGCAGACGGTGAACCGTAAACTGTGCCCGGCTCTGATGTAACTGCATCAGGCCTTTGACCTTGACAAAGTCGTCTCGGTTGAAGGTGTGCATCACCTCGACGACGTTGTCCCACATCTTCGCTTCAATCTCGCCCGTGCGGTCGGAGAGGTGAAGCGCAAGGTAGGGTTCGCCCGTCTTTTTCTGCCGGATTTCTTTCGAAACGACGAGAAACTGCGTCGTAACAACATCGTTTGGCACGAGGTTGCCGACAAACGGCGATTTCATCTGAGCTTTACCGCGAGCTGCTCTTTCCAGTAACCGTTGTCTCAGTGCCCGGGATGGGAATGATCCAGAGCAGCCGCTTGTGGCGCGTCTTCTGCTCCACCTCCGCCTTGGTTACGGTTTCCGGCTTCAGCTGAGCAGGATCCTGCCATGCCGTGTTCTGGCCGGGCGCCGCGCCGGTGTCGACAAACCCTCCCCTGATCTGCAAAAACGCCTGCTTCCGCAGGTCCGTCAAGTATTCACGAACTTTCGGTTGCAGCTTGGGCGCGTACAGGATGTTTTCGATTTCGGGCTTTGCGTCCGCTAATGGCTCCAATCCTGCCTTGGTGTGATCGTCCACCTTCAAAATCTCGAACCCCGTGGGAATGCGGATGGGTTGAGTCACGCCGCCTTTCGGCAAATTCCAAACGGCATCTTCGAACTGCTTTGACAAATCGCCTTTCTTGTAACCCGTGAGCGCTCCGCCTTCCTTAGCGGTTGTGGCATCGGAGTTATCGCGGGCGAGATCCGAAAAGCGCTCCCCCTTCGCGGCATCGGCCGCTATCTCTTTGGCCTTCTTTTCAGCCGCTGTTATTGCGGCAGCATCTTTGCCCTCGGTTGAGATCAGGATCTCGCTCAGATAAACCTTTTCCTCCTTGACGAAATCAGGCTTGTGCGCATTGTAGTAATCCTGAATGTCCTTATCGCTGATATTCACGTGACGGCCGACTTCCTGGCCCACCACCTCCCGAGTCAGAAACTGGTTCTTGGTCTCGGCGAGGAAATCCTCATAACTCATGCCGGATTGCTGGCGAATGTATTCGTGGAATTTATCGGTATCAGTGATGCCGGATTGGCGCTGCAGATTCGCCAAGTACTTGCTGACGTCGGAATCGACATTGATGTTTAATTCCTTGCCCTTCTGGGTCAGGAGCAGTTCGTCAATGCGGTCCCGAAGAACATCCTTCTCGCGGGTGTTGAATTCCTGTTGGAATTGCGATGCCGTTGCTCCTCTCGCTTTCAACTCCTGCGCGAGCTCCCGCGTAAAGCGCTCCAATTCGTCCTGGCTGACGATGTCACCGTTCACTTTAGCGACAATCTGATCCACGACAGTATAATCGTCCGCCGCCAAGCATACGGTGGCGAAGCCAAGGGCGGCTAAGCACATCAACTTCATAGGTTTGTAATCTCCATTATCGCAAGAATCTGCTCCCGCATTAACCCCCCGATTTCAAGCGCAACCGAAGAAAGATGTTTCCTCCCATGGGGCGGTCGCCATAGTATGGTTTGATCGCGCCAGGCAGAGAATACATCTCTATGTTCACCCCGATGCCGGTTTCGACATCCCGGAATACAGCAATGTCACGCGTGTACCCGATCGTGTATGCGCCAATCCGGAACGTACTTCCATAGATACGGTCGAGCTGCTGTTCTAGATCCGGCTCATCGGCGAATAGCTCATCCTTGTCAACCAGCTCTATACGTCCGGTGATGAAGTTCTTCTTACGGACCGGCACGACAGATTCGAGCAGATACGAGTTGAGGTTTCGCCCCGTAGCCGAATGATGGTCCCGGCCCCAAATTAAGCTGGATGACCAACTTCCACCTGCGAGCGGCTTCGTGTATTCGAGGGAGGCCGTGCTGCGAAACTGGTCGCCGGGCTCGAGCGCTTCGGGATGCGTTAGGTGTCCCGCTGAGACTTGCGCCGCCCAATTCTTCCCCGGGAAGAACCAAAGTCTCGTGGACCAGGAATTAATCGGACCTGCCTGAATATTCCATCGGTTCTCGTTCGGTTCCGATCCATCAAAACCACTGGCCTCCAGCTTGATTTTCTTGTAGGCGATTCCGGCTGTTACGACATCATCGGAGATGTGCGTTGCGTCCTGCCAATGATGCGAGATCGGCGCCTGAGGCAATTCCGACGCGGACGCGCGGTGGGGATAAGCGACGGGCCCCAGGGCGGGATCTCCAACCGGAGCGGCGTAAAACTCCAGCGTCGTGTTCTCATTCAGAGATCGAGCGTATTGAAATCCCAGCTCCATGATCAAATTGTGCGGATGCTGGCCATTCACAATCGGCTTTCCGAAAGCTGTCTCTCCGGTTTGAAAGAGCAGCGGGTATCGGCGGTCCGTAATCGTTGCCGGCTCCAGGCTAAGCATGAGCTCGAACTCGAATGCTCCGTCGTCGCCCACGTGGTGCTCTGTAGTAGCCATGAACCAATTCGTTGAATAGAGCTTATCTCCGCCTCGCGGCCCGGACTGCTGGGTGTCATCGAGGGACGCTTGCGCCATGAACGTCGTGTTCCAGGAATCGAACGCTTTCATGAGCATCGGCATGGGCCATCCCGCCGGATTCATTGCCGTTCCGGAGGAAAGGTTCATCAGCAACATTTCGGCTGGGTTCATTTCCTGCATCTGCATTCCGGGCATCTGCATTCCGGGCATCTGCATCGTCTGGGCGAACGCAGTTGCCGCGCAGAGCCCTTCCAGCGCCAAGCTCAAGGCAAATAGTTTAAGGATGACTTTATCTTACGGTTTCGCCGTAACTGGCTCTTCCGCCAATTCCAGCACCGCGGCCCGGAGTTCTTCCAGAAGTTGCTGCGGGTTGGCGCCGGCACTGAACGGCAGCTTCAAAACACCCGCGGGCGTGAACTGGGCGCTTGGCGTATTGCGCACCAGCGCCATTAACTTGAATGGGTCGACTTTCGATTGCTGGTGGAACTTGATATTCACGAAGCCTTGCCTGCGATCGATAGACTCCACTCCCGCCCGCTCCGCCACGCTCTTCAGCAATGAGAATCGAACCAACGTCCGAACCTCTTCAGGAACCGGGCCATAGCGGTCCGCCAGCTCATCCGCGATGCGCAGCGCCTCTTCATCATCCTTCACGCCGGCGATACGCTTGTACGAGCGCAGGCGCTGCGCTTCATCTGAAATGTAATCCGGAGGAATGCGAATGTCCAGGCCCAGGTTCAGCGTGGCATGAATCTCGAGCGGCACTTCTTCTCCCTTCAACTCTTTGACGGTCTCTTCCAGCAATCGAACGTAAGTGTCATATCCCACCGCCTCGATATGCCCATGCTGCTCGCCGCCCAACAGGTTGCCCGCGCCGCGCAGCTCCAAATCGAGGGCGGCAATCTTGAATCCGGCGCCGAGATCGCTGAACTCCTTCAGTGCAGCAAGCCGTTTTCTTGCCACTTCGCTCAATTGCGTATCGGCAGGAACCAATAGGTACGCGTAGGCTCGCCGGTTCGATCGGCCGACGCGCCCGCGCAACTGGTACAGCTCGCTCAAGCCGTAGCGCTCGGCATTCTCGATGATCATGGTATTTGCCAGTGGGATATCCAGCCCGTTTTCGACGATGGTGGTGCAAACGAAGACGTCATACTCGTGCCTCATAAACCCGAGCAGGACTTTTTCCAGCGCGCCTTCGCCCATCTGCCCATGGCCGACCCCGATACGGGATTGCGGGACGAGCTCCTGAATGAATGCCGCGCGCATGAAGATGGTGTCGACGCGATTATGAACGAAATACACCTGGCCTTGGCGCGCGAGCTCTTGCTCGATGGCAGCCTTGATCAGATCGCCGTTGAAATGCGCGACCACGGTGTTTATCGATAAGCGATCCTTGGGCGCGGTTTCGATGACCGACATGTCTCGCAAGCCAAGCAGCGACATGTGCAGCGTGCGCGGAATCGGCGTCGCGCTCATCGTCAGCACGTCGACGTTATGTTTAAGCTGCTTCAAACGCTCCTTATGGCGCACGCCGAAACGCTGCTCTTCATCCACGACCAGCAATCCCAGATCGTAAAACTGAACATCTTGGGAAAGCAGGCGATGCGTTCCGATCAGAATGTCGACTTTACCGGCGGAGACGTCTTGGAGCACGGCTTTGACTTCTTTCGGAGTTCGAAAACGGCTGACCAGCTCGACCCGGACCGGAAACGAGGCGAAGCGGCGCCTGAAGGTCTCGTAATGCTGAAAGGATAGAACCGTCGTCGGCGCAAGCACGGCGATTTGCTTACCATCTCCCAGCGCCTTGAACGCGGCGCGCATGGCAACTTCGGTTTTGCCGAAGCCGACATCGCCGCATAGAAGGCGATCCATGGGCTGCTCGCTCTCCATGTCTCCTTTGATCTGCTTCATCGCGCTCAATTGGTCTTTGGTGGGCGTGTATTCGAACGCGTCTTCAAACTCGCGCTGCCAATTGGCGTCATGCGAGAACGCGAAGCCTTTGGCCATCCGGCGCTGGGCGTACAGCTTCAGAAGTTCGTCCGCCATGTCGCGGAGCTTCGCCTTGACACGCGATTTCGTCTTTTCCCAGGTGACTCCGCCGAGCCGGTCGAGGTGCGGCTTGGTCTCGCCCGCGCCGCGATACTTCTGCACCAGATCGAGCCGCGTGAGCGGAAGATATAACTTCGATTCGCCCGCGTATTCGATCAGCATGAAATCGCCCCTCTGATCTCCCTGGACGATCTCACGCACGCCCAGAAACTGACCGACGCCATGCGTGGTGTGGACCACGAAATCACCCGGCTTCAGGTCGGCGATATCGGCTGCGAACGCGGCCATTTGCGATTTAGTGGGCTGCCGCGCTATCAGATCGGACGTCTCGAAGAGGTCTTCAGAGCCGAGGATTGCTAGTTTCGGCTCTGTTAAAACCGCGCCACGCCGAAGGCGACCTTTTATCAGGAAGGCGCTCGCGACCGCGCCGGCGTGATAGGAGCGCTCGGCCAGCGAAGGATGCGCGCCGGAGCTCGCGTCTTGGCCGAGCTGATACGGGACGGCGTACTCTTGCAGGACGTCGGCCAGGCGCTCGATTTCACCGCTGGACGCCGCAAAAAAAGCTACGCGATGTCCACTCTGAATCAGGCTGCGGGCTTCGGCCACAGCCACCGGCATATTGCCTTGAAACGTGAGCGCCGGGCGCGTGGCGATATGAAAATGCTGCGTGTCAAATTGTTCCTGGAAATCGGCCAGCAATTCCAATTCCTGAAAGCTGATTTGCGTGCGATCGAGCAATGCGCTCTTCAATTCGTCCCAGCGGGAGAAGTTTGCTTCCGGCTCGATGCGCGCCGGTCGATCGGGATGTTCGAGGCGCTGCCACAAGCGATCCGCGGCGGATTCAATTGCGCCCGGCTCATCCAGCACGATCAACGCGTCGCCATTGAACGAAAGCAGATTGCGAGTCCGAGGCCGAACGAGTGGAACCAGAAACTCCCAGCCTGGAAAGACTTCGCCTGGATTGGATAGATCCAGCTCCGCCTGTTCCGCCGCTTCCGCGAGCTGCCGGAGAAGCTCTCGCGACCTTGGATATTCGGCAAGGGGCAACAATGTCGTGGAAGAGATTGCGGAAATTGAGCGCTGCGACTCGACATCAAACTGGCGAATGGATTCGATCTCATCGCCGAAGAACTCGACGCGGACGGGTCTGGCTGCTTCTGCCGGAAAGACGTCGAAGATACCGCCACGGACGGAGTACTCGCCCACCATCTCGACGGGATCGCGGCGCTCGTAGCCAATGTTCTCCAGGTGCTCGACCAGCTCATCGAGCGGGATCTCTTCATGAACACGCAATGTGAGGGCCAGATGGCGATAGAACTCAGCGGATTCAGTGCGCAGCAGAGCGGAAGCAATGGGGGCAACGGTGATAGGAATCTTCTGCGCGGAAAGTCTCCACAAACCGACCGCGCGCTTTTCGGCGATCTCGTTATGCGGAGAGAGCCGCTGATGAGGAAGCACGTCGAGCGCAGGAATCAGCAGAGGGTTTGGCAGATCGCGCCCTTCGAACAATAGCTGGAAGAAAACCTCGGTCGATTCAAGCAGCGTTTCCGCTTCTTTATTTCCGTCGACCAGCACGAACAGCGGCTTTTCCGTTGCCTGATACAGCAGGACCAAGTAAAGCGCCTTCGCGGTGTTGACCAGGCCGGAGACGGAAAACGGCCCGTTCTCACTGCGAGTCAGCCGCTGAAGCAGCAACTGAAAAGCGGGTTCCTTTGCCGCGGATTGCAGCAGTTCTCGAGTAGCCGGATGAGTCACTGCTGAAGCTGGAGAGCCGAATCGCGCGCGATGATCTTCTCCACCAGGTCGGTGGTGGAATAGCCAGGTTCCAGGGGCAGAGTGTACACTTTTCCGCCGGCTGCTTCCACTTCCTCGCGCCCGGCGATGAAGTGCGCCCAATCCGCTCCCTTCACCAGTACGTCCGGTAACAGCGCGGCAATCAGCTCGCGTGGCGTGTCCTCATCAAAAAGAGTCACCGCATCGACAGCTTCCAGATGCAGGACCAGCTCGGCTCTCGTCTGCTCATTAAAGAACGGGCGCGAGGGACCTTTTAAACGCTGCACGCTTGAATCCGTATTCAGCGCCAGGATGAGCAGATCGCCCAAAGAGCGCGCGCGTTCGAGAAGGCGAATATGGCCGGGATGCAAGATGTCATAACACCCGTTCGTGAAAACGACTTTCTTGCCCTCGCTTCTCCAGTTCCGGCGTTGAGCGATCAGTTCCTCGCGACTGTAGAGTCTGGCCATCCTTACGCCAGCACGGAGGTGCAGAATGCGCATTTTCGTGCGGCGATCGGCACCACGCTAAGGCATTCCGGGCATTTCTTGGTCGTGGGGTCGGGCGGCGCTTCACCGCGTCTCATGCGCGCCAGAAGCGTGTTCACCGGCAGCACTACGAAGAAGTAAACGGCAGCCGCTATCAGCAGGAATGAGATTAGGGCGTTGATAAACTCGCCGATCAGAAACTTACTGCCGTTAACGGTGAAAAAAATGTTGGAGAAATCGGGCGCTTTCACGATAGCTGCGATAAGCGGCGTTATCAAGTCTTTCACGAGTGCTGTCACTACCGCGCCAAATGCAGCTCCAATGACCACCGCGACCGCAAGATCGAGCACATTGCCCCGCAAAATGAACTGCTTGAATCCCTTCATAGGGTGATCTTCCTTTCTTTTGAATTAATGCGCCTGCGCCGGCATGTCCACCGTCACCGAGGGCAGATTCGCCTTCTTCAATAGCGCATTCAAATTTACCAAATCTTCGTTTTCGATCGCCGTCGAGCGCGCCATGAGGTTTGCAGCGGCACGCCGGCGATCGGCGGTTGCGGCAACCGCTTGCGTGGTAGGCGTCACGTCGGCCTCTTGCAACAACTGCATCAGCATATTGAGAGACCCGTTGATGCTGTTCAGTGTGTCAGGCGGGGGCGCTCCTCCGCGCGCGCCGCCACCAAATCGGCCGGGCGGGCTCCCCTCCAGGGCCAACGCCTTCTTATCCAATTCCGTAACCGCTTCCGACGCGGAAGTCTGGGCGGCCCGATCTTGCAATTCTTTCAGCTGGCTGCGCAGCGCGCGAAGCCGTTCCAGTGCCGCGGACACAGCCCGGGAATCGTCGTATAGCTGTTTCGAGAGAGTGAACTGCTGCGTCAGGCCAGCCATCGGCGTGCGAACACGCGGATCCATCTTGACCGTGAGAGGCTGCGTGTAAGCTTGGCCATCGACGGTGAGCTTGACCGTATATGTGCCGGGTAGCACCCAAGGCGAGTTCGGCGCCGGCGCGGTCTCGCGATAGACGGCTTGCATAGGATACTCGCGCCGTCGCTCGGGAAGCGGCGTGTAGTGCGTGTCCCAAAGAAAACGATGCATTCCCGGCGTGCCCGAGAGCACGAGGGGCGGGCGCACCCAATATTTAGGAATATCGAGCATCGGATCGACCGGCTCCGCCGGATCCTCGCTCGTGTAGCGCCTCACCAGTTTTCCCGTGCTGTCGACGATCTCTAGCGTCACTGGACCGGAGGCTTGCGATCCCAGATAGTAGTCGACGATGGCTCCGTCCGGAGGATTCTGTCCGGCCGGCACATCCGGCGGCAGCGGCGTATCGGTATTCATGTCCCATCGCACGCGGATAGCGGCCTGGGGACGGAACAGCAAATTTTTCGAATCTTGCCTGGACACGTCAATTTGCCTGAGCGGCGTGACATCATCCAGAATCCAGAAGCCCCTTCCGTGCGTGGCAGCCACCAGATCGTCATCTTTCACGAGCAGATCTCGCATGGATGTCGCCGGCATGTTGAGGCGCAGGGACTGCCAGTGATCGCCATCGTCGAAAGAGACATAGACCTCACGCTCTGTTCCCGCGTACAGCAGCCCTTTACGTTTCGGATCTTCGCGCACCACGTTCACGGGCGCGCCGTCCGGAATTCCCGCGTTGATTTCGGTCCAGTTCTTGCCGCTGTCGCGCGTGCGATAAATGTGCGGCCGCAACTCATCGAGTTTGAAAGTGTTGATAGCGGCGTAGACGGTGTCGCGGGCGAAATGACTTGCTTCGAGAATGGAAACCTTGGCCCATGCGGTCAGACCGGGCGGCGTAACGTCTTTCCAGTGAAGGCCGCCATCCGTTGTGAGGTGAATCAAGCCGTCATCCGTTCCCGCCCATAGACGATTGATCTCGAGCGGCGATGGAGCCAGCGCATATATCACGCCGCGCTGAGAAGGCTTGGCTGTAGGGGTGTCGCGATACTTGCCTACGTTCGCCGGAACGTCCCAGGTTTTGCGCGTGAGGTCGGGGCTGATCTGCTGCCAATTTCTTCCGCCGTCGCGTGTTTTCCATACGGTGTTTGCGGCGAAGAAAAGAAGATGCGAATCAATGGGCGAGAAGACGAGCGGCGCCGTACGGAGCGCGCGAAAATCCGCTGATCTTATCGGCTTGGGACCCACATTCTGCGTCTGTCCCGTCCGGCGGTCATAGCGACTCACTTTTCCGCCGTAAACGATATCCGGATCGAGCGGATCCGGCACGGCATAACCGTACTCTTCGACGCCTACCGGATGCCAATCTCGAAACGTGATCTCGCCGTCGTTGCCTCGCGAAGCGACACACGCCGACCCGCTCTCCTGTTGGCCGCTGCAGACGCGATATGGGAAGGCATTATCAGCGTTCGCATGATACATCTGCGCGGTGGGTTGGTTGTACCAGGAACTCCAGGTCTGGCCCCCATTCACAGTGACAATTGCGCCTTGATCGCTGACGATCAGGATGATGTCCGGATTGTTCGGGTTGATCCAAATGCTCTGGTAATCGTCGCCGCCGGGCGCGCCGCGAATGCCGGCCCAGGTCTTGCCGCCGTCTGTCGATTTCCAGGTGACGACACTCGCGCTATAGACAATGTCCGGGTTCTTCGGATCTACGGCGGGAACCGGCAAGTCCCCACCGCCGATTCGCGCGGCCGGCCGGGGATCGTCAGTCACGCGCGACCAGCTCTCGCCCGCATTATCGGAGCGATAGAGGCCGAGAGTATGCGCAGTGGCAATCGCCGCGTAAATACGATTCGGATCGCTTGGCGCGATTGCCAGGTTGGCCTGAACGACGCCCGCCTGAACAACGCCCGCCTGAACAACGCCATCCGCGCCGCTGGGCAAGCCTTGCGTGAGCTGACGCCAGGTCGCACCGCCGTCCGTTGACTTGAAGATTCCCCCGCCGGTTCCGCTCCACGCGGCATTTTCCCATGGGCCTTCCCGCGCTTCCCAGAGGGCCGCGTACACGATATCGGGATTCGATGGATCAAGCTCGACATCGTTCGCGCCGGTATTCTCATCCTTATAGAGAATCTTTTGGAACGTCTGGCCGCCATCGGTAGACCGGAACAGCCCGCGTCCCTCGTTAGGTCCGTAGGGATGGCCGAGAACGGCGACGAATAGCCGGTTTGGATCGCGCGGATCAACCGCAATGCGCGGGATTTGCTGTCCATCGCGCAATCCGAGATGGGTCCAGCTGTTTCCAGCGTCGGTTGATTTATAGATGCCATCGCCGGTCGAGAGATCCGGCCGGTGCAGACCTTCGCCGCTGGCGGCGTACAGAATGTTCGGGTCCGATGGCGCGACGGCAAGCGCGCCGATGGATCCGGTGGGCTCGTGATCGAAGATCGGATTCCAAGTGCGGCCGTAGTCGTTGGTCTTCCAGACGCCTCCATTCACCGCGCCGATATAGAAGACATTTGGCTGGTTGAGTACACCCGCGAGCGCTCTGGTGCGCCCGCCCCGATAAGGGCCGATCTCACGCCAGCGCATGTCGGCGAAGAGCTTGGGGTCTAATGATTGGGCGAAGGAAATGGATGCGGCGATTGCCAGTAAGAGCGTGGGGCGCATGGTTGTTCGGTGCAAAGTTAGCAGTATATGCGATGAGCTGTGAGCCGAAGCGGGTTGGAATGTGGAAACAAACTCCTACCGGCTTTTTCGATAAAGTGAAAGCGGAAGCCGCTTTATGGACATGATGCCGTTAAAACCGGAACGCAAGGCGCAGTTAGAGGAATACGCACAGCGCCATGGACAAGACGCCGCTGCGGCGCTCGATGAGGTCCTGGCAACGTATTTGGAATGGGAACGGCAGGACTATCAGGAAGCTGTGGAAGGCATCCGGGAAGGATACGAGGACTTGCAGGCCGGACGAACGCAACCGCGGAAGAAATGCTGGAAGAGCTGCGCCTTAACGCGATGAGTGTGGGCGGGAAGGACGCGAGGCCGTGGGAAATCACCGAACCAACTCGGGGTTGGCGTGCAAAATAGAGCAATGAAAGAAATCATCACCTCCGACAATGCCCCGAAAGCAGCGGGGCCGTACTCGCCCGCTGTTCGACAGAACGGATTCGTATTTCTCAGCGGCCAGATTCCGCTGGACTCGCAAACCGGCCAACTCGTAACCGGAAGCATTGAGGCGCAGACGGAGCGCGTCTTAGAAAACCTGAAAGCCGTACTCGAAGCCGCCGGACTTTCACTGGATGACGTGGTGAAAACGACAGTGTTTCTGAAAGACATGGGCAACTTCGCGCGCATGAACGAAGTTTATGGGAAGTATTTCAATTCGCGGCCGCCGGCGCGTTCCACTGTCGAAGTCGCCCGGCTTCCTCGCGATGTTCAGATTGAAATCGAATTAATCGCGGCCGACTCTCGCGCCTGACGCTTACTGCTTCGGTGCATCGGCCGGCTTCAGCGGCGGATGCGCGCTGTACTGTTTCTGCGGAGGATTCAGCTTGATGTCGATCTTCTTGTCCTCCGTATCGACATCAAGTTTGTTCCCGTAGGTCTGATATTCCTTCGCGACCACCTGCAGTTGCACGGTGCCTTGAGGAACAGGCGGGAAATGCGCCACGCCTTCGAGATTGGTACGGGCTTCCCAATGCGTCCGCTTGCGCCTTCCGAGCTTGGTGACTTGGTGGGAGCCGAGAAAATCGAGAATGACAGCGGCGTTCTCAACGGGCTTGTCAAATTGATTTTTTACCGAGACGGTGATGGTGGTCTGTGACTCGCCCGCGAGCAAGGCCGCAGTAATGGTCAGCAGCATCGCAAGCTTCATTTCAG
The DNA here is from genome assembly GCA_049582585.1 of Bryobacteraceae bacterium. Taxonomy (GTDB): domain Bacteria; phylum Acidobacteriota; class Terriglobia; order Bryobacterales; family Bryobacteraceae; genus Bog-105. Next base: position 15,363 of record JBAUUG010000439.1, read on the forward strand.
AATTATCGCTTATCCCGGGTGCGATGTTAGTAACGGCTCGATAGCGGCGCGCAGCGAGGCCTCATCCATAACGCCGGGATGATAGAGTCTAACGATGCCGCGGCGGTCAACCAGGACGATTGTCGGGGTCGTACTTGCTCCGAATCGCTGGAAGTTGAGCTCGTCTATGGGAACTTGCGCATTCGGAATGCTCGAATAATAGCGTTCGTAGACTTTCTCGATGAAGGCCTTCTCTTCGGCGGGCGCGGCGTGCTCATCCGCAGCCGTGTAACCGTATCGCCGGGTGGGCGCGAGAATTACCAAGCCTTTCGGCTCAAGCTCCGCGCCAAGCTGCGCGATAATTGGAGCCTCGGCCTTGCAATCGGCGCACCAGTGCGCCCAAAAGAACAGCAGCACGACTCTCCCGCGCAATGCGGTTACCGGCGGTGGCTTTACTCCAATCCATTCAGGCGCTCGAAGCGGCGGCATGGGCGACCCGCGCAGGGTCAGCTCATTGAGGTTCTTTTGCAAACGGTCCGCGATGGATGTACCGCGCCAGGTTCGCAGCGCAGATTGCAGGAACTTGATCGCTTCCGCCCTCTTGTTCGTCGCCGCGAGCCCTTCAGCCTCGATTTCATAAGCTGCTCCGAGTGCGATCGGCAAATGCGGCTCGGCGTCAAGCGTCCTGGCGCCGAGCGCCGCTTGAGAGATGCGCTTGATTTCCTCAGCGTCTTTGGTTGCCGCATCGACATGACCGGAAGCTAATTCTCCCCTGGCAACCCACGAGAGCGCTTCCAGACTCTCAGGTGTATCGCCGTTAAGCCGCCGATATTGGGCGACGAGCGCGGACGCGGATGCCAAATCGCCTCTCTGGAGCGCGATTTCGACGTAGGCAACCACTCGCGGGGTGGGCGGCTGGCCATACGTTTTGGGCGGAATCGATTGCGCGCCGAGTGAATAGCCGGCCCCGATCGCGATCAGCGCCAAGCGAGTTACTGAAAGCACACTGTTTTTAAGTAATCTCGAAACGCGCTTCCGAGATCGTGCCGGTTAAGCGCAAACTCGACGGTCGCCTTCAGAAACCCGAGCTTGTCGCCCGCATCGTAGCGCGTTCCTTCGAACTTCAATCCATAGATCGGCCGGTTTCGCAGCATGTACTTCAGCGCATCCGTCAATTGGATCTCGCCGCCGCTTCCGGGCTCGATATTTTCGATGCATTGAAAGATCTCAGGAGTGAGTATGTACCTGCCGATGATGGCCAAATTGGATGGCGCATCCGCCGGCTTCGGCTTTTCCACCATGTTGCGGATACGGAAGAGCCTGTTCTCGCGCCCGTTATCCGATACCAATTCCGCGTCCACAACGCCGTAGGCTGAAATCTGGTCGCCGGGCACTTCCATCAATGCCAGAACCGACGCGCCGTAATACTCGTAAATGTCGAGAAGCTGGCGGATGCAAGGCGTTTCGGAAGCGATGATGTCGTCTGAGAGAACAACCGCGAAAGGTTCATGTCCAACCAGCTCCTTCGCGCGCAGGACAGCGTGTCCCAGGCCCAGCGCCTCCCTTTGCCGCACGTAGGAAATGTCGATCATGTCGGAAATCGACCTCACCATGGAGAGCATTTCGCCCTTGTTTTTAGATTCGAGCAATTGCTCCAGCTCAAAGCTGACATCGAAATGATCTTCAATCGAAGATTTACCGCGTCCGGTGACGATGATGATGTTCTGAATCCCCGAATGCATCGCCTCTTCCACCCCATACTGAATGAGCGGCTTATCGACAATCGGCAGCATTTCCTTGGGCTGTGCTTTGGTTGCAGGCAGGAACCTGGTTCCCAACCCGGCGGCCGGAAACACTGCCTTACGCACCTTCGGGATCATCAATGGTCCATTGTACGAGTCACCTCCGAATGTTTCGGTGTCTAAGAGGTATGCCGAACTTCGTTTCTCTTGAAAATGCATGGCGTGATTTCACATTCGGCGCGCGAGTTCTGAAAGCAAGCGCCGGTTTCACGGCCATAGCGGTTCTGACCCTTGCGCTGGGAATCGGCGCCACGACCGCCATGTTCAGCGTGATCGACAACGTGCTCCTCGAGCCATTTCCGTATGCTCATCAGCAGCGCCTGTTCTCGCTTGTCATCCACGATTCCGCGAGCAGCGAGGCCGGTGGAAGAACCATGTTTCCTCCAGCTGAGTTCCTGGATTATCAGGAACAGAATCACATTTTTGAAGACGTTATGGGCGTTGGCATCAGCCGAGCCTTGTGGACGACCGGCGGAACACCCGAATCTGTCAACGCACCCCTGGTGACACCCAATGCGCTTCAGTTTCTAGGCGTTCCGGCGCTCCTGGGGCGGGTTTCCTCGCCCTCAGATCTGGGGCCGGGATCTGCGCCCGTATGTGTTATGAGCTACAGCTTCTGGAAGAGCCGGTTTGCGGGAGACGCGCATATTATCGGCAAAACTTTGACTCTGGATGGAACGCCGCGGATCGTGATCGGTGTTATGCCGCCGCGATTCGTCTTCTGGTCCGGTGACGTGTGGCTGCCCACCATTCTCAGGCGAGACACAACCGGGTTTGCGCCTCCGTGGTTTTATATGCTGGGGCGCCTAAAAGAGGGGTTGACGGCACAAATGGCGAAGGCGCCGATACAGGTTGTTGCCGAGCGTCTGGCCCGCAAATATCCGCCCAACCTCTATCCGAAACGGTTCGATGTAAGGCTCGAAAGCTTTGCCGATGCCGCTGTAGGCAAATTCCGGGGGACTTTATTTGCGCTGCTTGCCGCTGTCGGACTGTTATTACTGATCGCTTGCGCGAATGTCGCAAGCCTACTGCTCGCCAGGGCCGGCGGCCGCAAGAAAGAGCTTGCCGTTCGCACCAGTTTGGGGGCCGGATGGTGGCGAATTGTCCGGCAGCTGTTTCTCGAAAGTGGACTACTCGCTTTCTTAGGCGCCGCCGTTGGGTGTGCCTTTGCTTGGGGCGGCCTCAAGCTTCTGATCGCTGTATTGCCTCATGACACGTTTCCCGACGAAGCTGTCATAGGTCTCAATATGCGCGTCCTGATTGCTGCCGTCGCCGTGACTGTGATTACGGCGCTTTTCTTCGGACTCATTCCGGTGCTGGGCGGCTTGCGCCAGGACGTCAATGAAGCGCTGAAATCAGGGGGACGAGGACATAGCGGCTTCCGGCGCTCGCAATTTCGAAATCTGCTTATTGTGTGCGAGGTCGCCGTCTCGCTGGTGCTCCTGTCCGCGGCCGGAGTGATGATGCGCAGCTTCCTTCGCGAGCGCGCAGTGCAACTCGGGGTCGCTCCAGAGCACCTGCTCAGCGCGGAAGTTTATCTCACGAAAGGACACCGGACCTCAGAACAACAGGCAGTCTTCAATCGCGACTTGACTACTGCGCTGCGGCGGGTGCCGGGGGTCCTGGATGTCGCAACCAGTACTGATTTCCTGCCTTTCGGCGGCGTCCCTACGGAATTCGAGGTCCCCGGTAGAACCTCTGGGCAGTCCGCCGGGCAGGTCGCGATGATCGATCCCAACCTTTTCCACACGCTCGGAGTGCCACTGCTGCGAGGGCGGAGCCTCACTGATATCGATCTCGCCGGGAAGCATTTGGTAGCCGTCGTTAATCACACGCTCGCCGAAAAGTTTTTTCCGGGACAGGATGCCGTGGGCCGACGAATTCAGGTGAACGCTCTGGCGCACCTTCCGCAACCTGTCCCGAATCCGTGGTTCGAGATAATTGGCGTCACTGCCGATTTTAGAAATCGCGGCTTGCGCGAACCCATTGCCCCGGAAGCGTTCGTTCCCTACACCCTCTCAGGACTGGGGGGCTTCGCACTGGCCGTCCGAACTATCGGTGACCCGGCAGCGCTTGGAAGAACGGTGGAAGCTACAGCGCTTACCTTGGACGGGAGCACGGTCGTACGGCATATACGCACGATGCAGCAGGCGCTCGAAACCGAGGTATATGCCAAGCCCCGCTTCGGTCTCCAAATTTTCTCGGTCTTTGCCTCGCTTGGAGTTCTTCTCGTCAGCGCGGGCCTCTACAGCGTCATGTCCTACACCGTTTCGCAGCGAAGACGGGAAATGGGCATTCGTGTCGCACTGGGCGCGACCTCCGGCGATGTGCAAGCGCTTGTCATTTGGACAGGGATGCGGTTCGTTGCTGCCGGGATTGTCGCCGGTCTGCTCTCATCGTTCGTCTTGCTGCGTTTAATCGAGAGCCAAGTCTGGAGCGTCAGCACTCACGATCCCGTGACGCTGACAGCCGTGACCGGAATTTTGGTCGTAGTCGGCATCGCGGCATGTTATGTGCCTTCGGTTGCAGCGACACGCGTCGATCCCGCTGAAACTCTGCGATCCGAGTGAAACAAGAGATTAGGATCTTGCTCGGTTGCTTCTTAATCCATCAGAATGGATTGAGCAGCGCTTCGCGGAACGAGGAAATGATTGCGTCATGATTCAAGAAACAGGATTGAGCAAGCCCACTATGATTTCACGCCGCGACGTGCTTCGAGGCGCAGCGACATCGGCTGCCGGGTTCCTGATCGTTCCTCGTCACGTGCTGGGAGGACCGGGTTATGTCGCTCCCAGCGATAAGGTGACCATCGCCTCCATCGGGCTGGGACGCCAGGGCCAGGCTGTCTCGATGGAACTGTTAGCGCGCCCGGATGTTCAGATCGTCGCAGTCTGCGATTGCAATGCAGGCAGCAAGAACTATGTGGAATACGGCGATAACGATCTTCTGAAAGCGGCGCGCGAACTGCTAGGCCCCGGATACGAAAACTGGGGCGAGGATTTGGCCTCGCCTGGCCAGGTGCAGCTCACGCATGAATTCCGAACCAGTTTAGGGATGGGTGGCCGTGAACCCGCCCGCCGGCTCGTCGAAGCTTACTATGGCTCGCGCAAAGGGTCGGCCTCGGGCGGCTACAAGGGATGCAACGCCTACAACGATTATCGTGAGCTGCTTGCGAAAGAGAAGGATCTGGATGCGGTTTACATCGCGACGCCCGATCATTGGCATTCCACGATCTCTATCGCAGCCATGCGCAAGCGCAAACACGTGCTGTGTCAGAAGCCGATGACGCACAGCATTGCCGAAGCCAGGCGCGTAGCGGCGGTGGCGCGCGAGACGAAGGTAGCTACGTCCATTACCGTCAATAACCCTTCGTCGGAAAGCACGCACCTGATCGCTTCGTGGATCGCCGACGGCGCGATCGGGCCAGTGCGCGAAGTGCACAATTGGTCGAGCCGTCCGTTTTGGCCGCAAGGCATTGAGCGCCCCAAAGAAGTGGACCCTGTGCCCGCGGGCCTGGATTGGGATCTTTGGCTGGGGCCGGCTCCCGAGCGTCCGTTCAACAAAGCCTACCTTCCATTTGTCTGGCGCGGATGGTACGACTTCGGGGATGGCTCATTCGGCGATATGGGTTGCTACAGTTTTGCCGGCGTATTCAAAATTCTGAATCTCACGCCGCCAATATCCGTAGAATCGAGCACCAGCGAATCCTACGCCGAGACATTTCCAAAAGCGTCGCTGGTTTATCTCAACTTTCCGGGCATCGAAAGCCGGCCTGCGCTGCGCATGTCCTGGTATGACGGCGGGCTTCGTCCGCCTCGCCCGGCAGGTCTGCGCCAGGAGGATCAGCGGCTATTCCAAGGCGGCGAAGACGGCGAAGGCATCATGTACGTGGGGGACAAGGGAATTTTGCTGGCCGGGTTCAACGGAAATCGTCCGAGCGTCTACCCCGAGTCCCCCAAATATCAAACTCCGGCCGCCCCTGCTGAAGCGACTCGGCACACCGATATCGCAATCGATCAGTGGCTCGCCGCTTGCAAAGGTGGTCCGGCGGCAGTCGCTAATTTCGAAAGTCAGAATCCGGTCACGGAGGCGTTTCTACTGGGGTGCATTGCGCAGCGATTACCCGGGGATTTGCTCGCGTGGGATACGGATAAGATGCGCATCACAAGCTCGGAAAAGGCAAACGCTTTAGTAGATCCTCCGGCGCGCAATGAATATAGCGTTTGAGCCCGGCCGACCGCTGCTGACGCGCGCGGCTCAGGTACGCGTGATCAGACCTGCAGATTACGGAGATAGGGAACGCTGGCTCGCATCTTGTCCAGGTCCATCTCGACGAAGTAGTTCTTGATCCCGCCCGTTTTCGCTGCGCTAAAGATTTTTTTCCAATCGAGCGTGCCCTGTCCGATCGGGACGATCTCCTTGGTTTTATCCGACCACCCTTGCGCATGCATCGATATAAAGCGGCCCGGATACTTCGTGAAGTACTGAGCAGCGTCATAGCCGCGGCTGATGGTCGAGACCTGGAACTGGAACTTCACCAGCTTCGGATCGAGAAGCTCAAACAGCACATCGTACGTACGTTTGCCGTCTACCGTTGAGAGCTCGAAGTCTTCATTGTGAAGACCCTGCTGGATACCGGCGTTTGCGGACTGTTCGGCCATTTTGTTGTATTCATCGGCGGCGCGCTTCACATCATCCATAGTGGGATTGCGCGGCCCGTCGAGACTCGGCACCAGCATTTGCGTTAGGCCTAAATCCTTAGCCCATTCGATTCTGCCAGGCAGATCCTTCCTGAGCTCCCCGACACCGAAATGAGAGCTCACACATCGCAGATTCATGCCAGTCAAAAGCTTCCGCAGCTCGGACGGTTTGTATTTGGCGAGGCCAGCGAAACCGGAATCTGCGTAGCCCACCGGCGAGCACAGCTCAACGGCCTGAAAACCGGCGTCGGAGAGCTGCTTGAGAGTGCCGGGAAAATCCTGCGCGATCATCTTCCTGACTGGATACGTCTGGCATCCAATCGGCAAGCCAAGCGGATCCGCCTCAAGTTCCCGGGCGCCGGCGGACAGAAGCCCGACGGTTGCGGCGTTCGTCGCCATCTTTGTAAAAGCTCTTCTTGAAATTGCAGACATGTTTTCTCCCGCGGCAGTGTTTAGCCGGTCTGCGGTATTCTCTCATGCGAGCCGACGATTCGGAATAGTGAGAAGATATCTGGTGTACGGCCTGTGAAGCCAAGAAGGCCGGCAGAAGCAGTTCAAGCGGCGAGCCGCCTGGACAGAAAACGAGCAGAATCATGATTGACAAGAACAGAGAAGTAACGGATTTAGAGTCGCTCCAAACCATTACTGACGATGAAATCGTGACCGAACGGAAAGTACCGAGGCGGTCATTCCTGAGCACGACCGGCGCGCTCTTAGCCGGAGCCGCGGCGGTAGTGTCGGGCGTACGAGCCTCGACTCTGCGGAGCTCGCCCCAGAACGATCCGGACAAGAAACCCGCGGATCCTGACAAGAAGCCTGCCGATCCCGACAAGAGGCCGGCCGACCCCGACAAGAGGCCTGCGGATCCCGATAAGAGGCCTGCCGATCCCGACAAGAAACCCGCCGACCCCGATAAGAAACCGGCGGACCCTGACAAGAAACCGGCCGATCCCGACAAGCCTCGTGCCGGTCGCGCCTAGTCCACGCGTTAATAACAGTTCGGCTTTGCAGTTGGATCCTGGGCACTCGCTCGAGTGGCTGATCAGCCCCGTCGCGAAGAAAGAGTTTTTCGACGAATACTGGGAAAAGCGGACGCTGGTTGTCAAACGCGATCAATCGAGCTACTTCAGTTCACTCTTGTCTTTTGATGAAGTAGATCGCGTCATCACAACTCTCGATCGCCGCTATCCCGACATCTCTCTGAAGAACGCCGCCCGCCCAATCAGCGCCGACGAGTATACGGGGGCTGGCGGCACTCTCGACGTGGCGAAGGTCTATCAATTGTTTGGAGAAGGCTCAACGCTAAGCCTGGCGTACCTCGATACGGTAATTCCGGCCCTTACCCTTTTTTGCCGTAGTCTCGAAAAGGAATTCAGCTGTCCGTTCCAGACAAACATATACATGACTCCAGCCGGAGCCCAAGGCGCCAAGCCTCACTACGACACGCACGACGTTTTCGTGCTCCAGGTTGCGGGCTCCAAAAGATGGACCATCTTTGGAACGCCTGTCGAGCTGCCACTCCCCGGTCAAGACTTTGATCCTCTGGTCCATGAGCTAGGCGCTCCCACGCTCGAATTCGAACTGGATGCCGGAGATGTCGCGTATATTCCCCGAGGCGCAGCCCACGAGGCGCGTTCCACGGAGAGTGTTTCCCTCCACGTCACTGCGGGCATATTGAGATATACCTGGGC
>JBAUUG010000440.1:0-2156 GCA_049582585.1 Bryobacteraceae bacterium
CACAACACCGGCTTTTACGGTTTCGCGGATGAGAAGTCTCTGGCTGAAGGCGGGTCCCTGTGGGCGCTAAGCGGATTGTATACGGCTGAGGCAGGTCCACAGCAGCCAATCAGAAACAGTGATCACACCGCCCGCTTCGATCTCTGTGCCTCGTGCTTGGGACCTTTTCTCGAGCAGAGGATGGTCGCATGCAAGCGTCCGGGAACGAGTAGACGAGGAGCGACAAACGCCGTTCTAATGCCTCCTCACATGAAAATCACGCCGGAAGAGACAGCCGCAGCTTTGCGGCTCGTCCGACTTTTGCGCTATGGGAACAAGAGTTACTGGTTAAAGTTCTTCATTGAGTGGCTGCTGTTTCGAGATGCCGCAGAAACGTGCGACCTTTCTATTAAGACTGTGGAGGAGATGCTGGTCGACATGAAGAACCTAGTGAACTGGGAAAACTTTCTCACGGACATCAGGGAGAGATGCCCCTCGATAGCTCACCATCCAAGCGTTGCGTGGACAAGTAAATGTGCCCCGACGGATCTCATTCCAGAGGAAGAAAGTGAGCAGTTTTACGAACTTGTCCGAATGTGGCGAGTCGAACATCCGCAACCGGAAAAGCGGGTTCTGCACCCGGCCGGGCATTTGGGGCGGGAAGAGTCCGGGGACTGAAAGGGGTTGGTTATCTAGGCCCTTTGGGTGGGTCTCATACTCACGCACGCTATTCTTGCCGCTAATTCTGCAGGCGTAACACTCTGGTACACCGCGACGGCGTCAGGGTTCCCGACTGAGTCAGCCTCCTAGGAATTCAATGAAGTGGAAAGGAAGGTTACGTGCGAATATGCATACCAGATTTATAGAACTTGGAACTGTTCCCGACTTGGGCAGACGAAGATTTCAGGCGCCGAAGGTGTTTCGCGAGGGGAATTTCTGGAAGATCCGGGTGTACGAGGACGCGCTCGACGAAGACGGCAAACCGTACCGTGCTCGCCCCAAGTACGTGATCGGTCCATGCCACGGACCCTACGCTATGACTGAGCGCCAAGCTGCGAAGGAAGCAAACGAGACCATTCTCAGAACGCTGAATAACTACTCGCTCTGCCCGAACAGCGTCATCACGCTTGAGCAATTTGTCGCTCAACACTTTCTCCCCAAGGTAGTGCGCCGATTGAAGCACGCTGGCCAGGAGCACTACAAATACACGCTCGGCAAGATTCTTCCGGCGCTCGGGAAAGCTAGGCTCCGAAACTTAAAAGCCGAGGACATCTGGAAACTCGTATCGAAACTCCAGGGCGCGGGCCTGAGCACGCAAACCGTCGCGCACGTTCGAACGACGATAGCGACGATCTTCAATTGCGCGAAAGAGCAGAAGTTCTTCAACGGCGATAATCCGGCATCTGCAGTACATTTGCCTGAGATTGTCTCGCCCGAGCGCTACGCTTATTCGCTGGATGAGGCGCGAGAGGTGCTTCGAAGATTACACTCGCCCATCCGGGAGATGGTGTTTCTGTCTTCCACGACCAGCCTGAATGTCGCTGAGCTGTGCGGCCTTCGGCGAAAGCGGCTGAACCTGACGGACCAGACGATCTACTCGGCCGGCGAGGCGATACCGCCATTGTCCGCGCTCGTGCGCGAGAACTACTATCGCAATCGGTGGGGAACCGTTAAATCGAAAGCGCGCCGGAGGACGGTCGGGCTACCGGATCATGTCGCGGGGTTGCTGAGCAAGCTTCTGGAAAGCTCGCCTTTCAACAAAGCCGATGATCCGGTATTCACGTGCAAGACCGGAGCGCCGGTAGACGCCCACAATACGAACAGCCGGATATTCCGCAAGATCTCGAAGGAGTTGAAGATCCCGGTCACGTGGCACATCTTCCGGCACAGCGCGGCGACGTTCATGGAAGCGCTTGGGATGCCGCTCTCGGATCGCGAGAAACTGATGGGGCACGCGCGGTCGAGCATGACGCAGCACTACACGCATTCGGACGTGGAGCGCAGACGGAAGGCTCAGAATGAGTTGGCGGAGCTGTTGAGGCCGCAGGAGCCAAAGCTTGAGGATATGGAAGCCAAGGGGATTCAGTGAAAAGCGCTGATAGACGATTACGCGCCGCGGACGCAGACGGCGCATCAAGGCTCAGTGAGCCTGCAACTCGAGAAGAATAGATCATGGC
>JBAUUG010000441.1:0-4005 GCA_049582585.1 Bryobacteraceae bacterium
GCAAACGGCTTTCGCGGCCATCCCTATCATAGCGTTCTTTTCAACCGGTGAAAAGAGAAAAGATTAGGTTGGTGTTGAAAGGATATCGCTGTTGGCCCTTTCCGGCCACCTTCAGTACTAGCGTTTCCAGTACTTTGTCTGATTCGCTTATCTCCGAGCCTCTAAACGCTGCTAATCCACTCACGATCGATCTCGACCGAAATCGAGCGCTGCAGCATCGTGACCGATACCACCATCCGCCATTCGCTCTTCTGCTTTAGCAAAATTCCTTCCAACCCTTCGAGGGCGCCCCGGTTCACGCGAATGCGTTGCCCTTCACGCAGGAACGGTACCGGCTCCGTGGTCAGGCCGGAATGCAAAATCGCCTGAATCGCAGCTATTTCCGCGTCCGGGATAGGCGCCGGCTCATTCCCGAAACCCACGACCGAAATGACCGCCGGAGTAGTGATGATCGGGAGCCGCGTGCTCGCGTCAAAACGGCAAAACACATACCCGGGAAACAGCGGCTGCTCTGCTTCGATAACGCGATCCGACAGGCGCCGCCGCGTGCGGTACACCGGAAGGTAATGTTCGTAGCCTTTGCTCTCGAGGCTCTTGGCCGCAGTCCTCTCGTGCTTCGGCTTTGTACGGATTCCGTACCAGGGCAGGTGTTCAGAAGACGGGGGGGCCAGATCGTATGAATGGGGGATTCTATCTGGCTGTTGAAGCATTCGGGCAGGCTACCGCTCCCTTAGTCACATGGCACGCTCGACAGCATTCTGCCTTCACAAAGCTTGCGACTAGGGGTTTCTGTACTTTATAGCATGCGGACTGCCATGCGTGCAACACGGGCACGCGGCCACGCACGGTACCAGCACCTCCGGTACCCGTCTCTAAACGCTTGCGCTTATTACCGGTTCCGCGCAGCGTGCTAAGCTGATACCTCGAAGATTCGAGTACGCCTTGAGCCGCGTTTTTGCCGTATGACATCATTCACGGTTCGATTGTCGCCCGAACTCCTCGCTAGGGTTTCCCAATTAGTAGAAACCATCGGTCTCTCCGATATCGAATCAGGCACGGAGATCCGGGGCGCCCTTTTTGGAGCGCGGCAAGCGGATCTAGTAATCGCGAACATTTTCAGGGTAGTTCCATTTCACGATTCCAGGCCGGCCCGGCACGAGCACTACGAGAAAGCTCTCGAACGCCTGCTGGCTGTGTTCAAAGCCGACCCGGAGCTCACGTCTCTGGAATTAGTCGGCTCGTGTCGTATTTGCTCTGCGCAACGCAAAGAACTGCTTGAAAACGATGTCATCTTTCATAGCCGCTGTTTTCAGCCTGCATGCAATGTAGCACTCATGCTGACCCCGGACGAGCAGGGGGGTGTGTCAGTCGAGCTATACGCAAGATGGCCAAATAACATTTCCGTCAGGGGGCGCTACTGCTGGGGCGCCGGCAGTCTCTTCCGCGAGACTCCATTCACTGACCCGATCGACATTCAAATGCACGCAGAAGAAGATCTTCTCGACGTCGACGGATTGCCATGCCGAGCTTTGGAACCCGCCGATCGCGCCGGTAAAATGCCTCCTCAAATCGAGGCGCCCCGGGAATCGCCGTCACTCGCTCCTGTCTCTCAGCTATCGAGAGAGCGCCTGCTTTCGACTATTTCGTCGCTGCCTCAAAAACATCTTCGCTGGGTTGCCGTAGCCCTATGCTTGGCAATTGCCGCGAGTGCTATGTTTTTTGGCCTGCAACACGCTAAATCCTCAACCGGTGCTGTAAACACATCCAGAGTAATAGGATCCGTTGCTCCTGGTTCTGAGCTCGGTATGAAAGTAGAGGCCCAGCCGGGCGACAGGCTGCTCGTGACCTGGAATCGTGAGAATCAAATCGTAAAATCCGCTAAATACGCAATCCTATATATCGATGACGGCCCGCAGCATCGCGAGCTCGACTTCGCTCCTGAGGAGATAACAGGTGGTTCCGTTCTGTATCGCCCCGCATCGGACGATGTTAAGTTCCACCTGCAGATCCTCGAGCGCGACGATTCACTCGTCGATCAAACCGTGCGCGTGCTTGACGGCTCTATGGCCGTGGCTATGAATGCGAAGGCCGTGACGCCGCAAACGAATCTCGATCTCACGCCATCGATGTCGAGCCCTGAAGCTGAACACCGCACGTCACCCAAAACGGGCTCAGCGGATAAAAAGCCTCCAAGCGCAGATAAAAAGCCAATCGGCTCAGCGGCTGAAGTTGCTGATAAGAAGATTTTGCCCGAAGGCGCATCACAGGGGGCTGGGCATACGCTATCGAAGCGCGCTCTCTCCATCACGCCGCCGCAATTGCCGGTTACAACCCCGCCGGTTGCCGCGAGCATGCTGAATGCGTTGCCCCCGGCCCCGCCCGCGCCTGTTATATCAGAAAAATCGTCGGCCTCTAGCGCGGCTCGATCTCAAATGGGAGGGCCGCTTGAGAAACGAGCGAAGCCGCTAAAACGTTTTGTGCCCAATATCAAGCTCCTCTCGCCTGCCGACCTGAAAGGAGTTCGGCAAGTCGAGGTGGACGTCACAATCGATGAGGCGGGACACGTGACCGGGGCGAGGTTAGGTGACGCTGCGAACAACGTCACCACCGCTTTGGGCGATTCAGTAACTCGCGCCGCTAAACGGTGGATATTCGCGCCGGCGATGATCCAAGGCAAGCCCGTGCCAAGCGAGCATAAAATCTTGTTCCAGTTCCAGCCCCAGGTCCGGTGAATATTTCGCGCTTCAATGCGCCCAGCTCTGAAATGCTCACGACGGCTCAGAAAGCAGTTTATCGATTTCCTTCGATAAGTTCTCTACCAGGTGCTCAGCCCCGTCATACCCGACATGTTCCAGTCGCAAATGCCCGGTCTTGTCCAGGACCAGCAGGTGAGGGTAGCCCTCGGCTTTCAGGCGGGTCACGGCCTCATTCGAATCGTAAGCAATCGGAATCGTGTACCCCGCTTTCTTGATGAACGCGCGAGCTTTTTCCGGAGTTTCGTCATCCCTGTTCACGTCGATGGCCACGAACGTGACGTTCGGGTTTCCCTGGTAACGCTTGTAAAGCCTTTCCAATTCCGGAAATTCTCGGCGGCAAGGCGCGCACCATGTGGCCCAGAAATCGAGTACGACGACGTGGCCCTTGAGCGCGGAGGATCTTATGACCGTGCCGTCCAAGAGAGTTACGCTGAACTCGGGGCTTGGCGTACTGGCAGTGCGATTGTTAAGCCGATTGGCAAGTACGGGCGCGCCAACGATTGAAGCAACCGCGACCACCGACAGCATGGTAGCCACGAGCACCATGCTGCGGGCTCGATGCGTACCCCAGCCTCGACGGGCATAGATGCCGGTCACCGCCGCCGCACAGGATATTACAACCATCAGGGCAAGCATCGCCGGTGGAGTGCCTGAAGCAAATTCAAGCATCAAGAGACATGGCGCGATCAAGAGCAGCGCTTTCAGCCAGCTATTCATTGCTGAGGAATTGCCGCGTATAAAACCGAATGCCGCGAAGAGCAGCGCCATTATCACGAACACTTGCCGCATATCCGTGAAAATGGGCGTGCCTACGGCGGCTAGAAACAGTAAGCCGGTAGCAGCGATACCGGTGAGTAGATCGAACAAAATGCTTCTCCCCGTGCGTCCACTCGAATAGACCTGCATTTTCAGTGCTCCGTATTTCATACGCGCGCCTGTCGTCCGGAGTTCCGTCACAGGTCGATAGTTTCAGGTGTTATTGGCGTAAGGGGCAAGCGTCAGCGGAAAGTGCGCAGGGGTTAAAGCAACTTGACTAAAGAACGCGAAGCGCAATTATGGTCATGTCGTCGTGCTGTTCAGCGCCTGCGGCGAAGTCGTCCACAGCCTGCATGATCTGCGCAACAGTCTCCCTAGCGGTCAAACCGCGACACGACTGAATGCTTCGGGTAAGGTTTTCTTCCCCCCATTCCTCTTCCGCCGTATTCATCGCCTCGGTTATTCCATCTGTAAACGCCACCAGAAGATCGCC
>JBAUUG010000442.1:0-7626 GCA_049582585.1 Bryobacteraceae bacterium
TGGCATAGGCGGGCAGATCAATACCGAAGCGTTTGTCCATGGGATCTTCGTTCGGGAAAAATCTTCGGACAAAAGCCTGGTTCACGATGGCGACAGGAGCGGTGTTTTGGTTGTCGGCCTCTGTAAAAGCGCGCCCGCGAAGAATGGGCTGGCCGAGGGCTTGAAAATATTCCGGACTGACGCGGTCTAAGGAAGACCCCGAATTTTCACTGAGAGCAGGAGCGGGGTGACCGGAGACGAAGATGATTTCGCCCCAGTTGTCGCTGAATGGATTGTAGAGCGCGAGGCTGGCGCGCTCGATTCCCGGCAGATGGTTGAGACGATCCTCGAGATGGCGGTAGACAGAATCGAGTCGCTCCGGTGTATAAATGCCGGGCGGAGAGCTCAAGGCGACTGTTATGCGGTTGGCGGTTTCGAATCCGAAATTCTGATGCTCGAGATTGTTCAGACTGCGGGTGAGCATTCCGGCTCCAGCAACGAGGACAACCGACAACGTGGCTTGAAGGACGAGCAAGGCCTTCCGCGAGAAAGATGAGCTGTCGCGCGTGCTGCGGTTGGCTCCGCGGAGCGCTTCCACGGGATCGGCTTGGGTAGAAAACCAGGCGGGAGCAGTGCCGAAGAGTACGCCTGTCACCAGCGATAAAGCGAATGCGAAGCCTAAAACCGCGAGTGAAGGACTGGTGCTGATGGGAATAAAGTGAACGCTATGGAAGGCAAGAGCAAGAATGAGGCGGCCAGCTCCGTCGGCCACCGCGAGGCCTGCGAGGCCACCAGCCATGGCGAGCAGAACGCTCTCGATCAGACATTGATAAACGATGCGCGCACGGGATGCTCCGATGGCGAGGCGCAAAGAGAGTTGGGTGCGTCGCGCCATGCCTCGGGCCAGCAGCAGATTTGCTACGTTCGCGCAAGCAATCAGGAGCACCAGGCCACACACGGAAAGCAGAATCTGGAGACTGCGGCCGTAATCCTCTTTCATTGCGGCAACTCCACCGCCGGCGGGGACTACATTGATGTTCTGTTTGGGAAGCAGCCGCTTAATCTCGGGTATCCAGGAAGCGGGATAACCGCTGTCAGTAATGAGCCATTGACGCACCATGCCGGTCAGGCGCGCGGACATGCCAGTGACGGTTGCGCCGGACCGCAATCTGCCGATGACGCGGAGCCAGGCTGAAATCGGCTGACGAAGCAGCGAGTTCTTAGCATCGATCAAGGGCTCTTGTTGGAGAGGTATCCAGATATCGGGCGGATCGCCTCGCAAAGTTTCGCCATAGAAGCCGGGCGGCGCGATACCGGTGATCGTGAATGGCTGGCCTTGGACTACATAACTGGAGCCGACTACAGAGGGATCAGCTTTATAAATCCCCTCCCAGGCGCGATAGCTGAGCACGGGGACGGGAGCTGCGGAAGGCTGATCATCGGACGAGGAAAACAAGTGGCCGGCAAAGGCGGAAATTCCGAAGGTTGAGAAGTAATTGCCGGTGACGTACTCGCCGCGCAGGGGCTTAGGGATCCGTTCCACCGTAGCGCGCCGGACGCTGAGTGTCCAAGATCCGGCCTGAAAGGCGGCGAGCTGTTCAAACTCGGGTGTTGCTGTCTTCAGCCGTTCGTATAAAGGATAGGAGAACATGCCCGATCGGTCTTGCGGGCCGCCCTCCACACAGCAGTCAGTGCCATCGCCGATGCGATAGAGGCTTCCCGGATCGGCGACCGGTAAAGAGCGGAGCATGACGGCGTGGATGAGGGAAAAGATGGCCGTTGTGCCTCCAATGCCGAGAGCGAGAGTTAAGACTGCCGTGAGGGTGAAAGCGGGCGAGAGGCGAAACTGGCGCAACGTGTAGCGGATGTCTCCGAACAAATTTTGCATGCGTATCTCTTACTAGTACGAGGTCCGGAGGCGCGGAGTTCCGCGATTTGGCCTCTTCACACGTAGAGACGCTTTACACGCGCGTGGATGCCGCAAAGCACGCTGTAGGATATGGTTCCTGCCAGCTTGGCGATCTGCTGCGCATCAATGCTGACGCTGCCTTCAGACCCGAGCAGCGTGACGGCATCACCGGCCATGGTCGCCGGTGAATCTGTCACGTCGACGGAGGTCAGGTCCATGGACACCGCGCCCACAATCGGGGCTGACCTGCCATGCACGATGACGCTGCCCCGGTTCGATAATCTGTGCGGAATGCCGTCCGCATAGCCGGCCGCGAGAACGGCCACTCGCATGGGACGCGTGGCGCGAAACATGCCGCCATACCCGATCAGAGCGCCGGGCTCAATATTCTTAACGGAGAGAACCGTGGCGCGCCAAGTCAATGCGGGTTTCACCTGCAAGATCTTCGGGGGCGCATGGCCGCGCGCGGGCGACACGTATCCGTAGATGGCGTGACCTGGCCGTACCATGCGTTGCCAAGCTTCACGCCTGCCATAGGCGACCGGAATGGTACTGGAGAGATGAGCAAATGCAGGATGAATTCCGGCGCGATCGAGGCCGTGCATCAGCTTGTCGAAAGCTTCGATCTGGTTGTCGGTTTGGGTGCTCTGATAATTGGCCGCAGAAGCAAAATGCGTCATGAGACCTTCGAGCTCGATGTGCTTTGCGTTCAAGATGGCTTCTCCGACGACGTTGGGATCGGGGTAGACGCCGAGCCGACTCATACCGGTATCGACTTTCAGGTGATAACGGCAGGTCTGACCACGCGCCGCGGAGATTCGATTCAACTCCGCTAAATCCACGAGAGAGTGGATGACCGGCGTTAAGCCGTAGGCCAGCATCGCCTCCCGGGTGAAGGGCAGGAAATCAGCCATGACGAGAATTCGCGCGCGGATGCCGGCATCGCGCAGAGCTATTCCTTCTTCCGCGCTGCTGACAGCGAGCCAGCGTACGCCTTGCTCTTCGAGCGTGCGCGAGACTTCAACGGCGCCATGCCGGTACGCATCGGCCTTGACTACGGGCATCACTTCGACGCCGGGGCCGACAAGGGTTCGAATGGCCTGGAAATTAGAAGCGATTCGCGCGCGCGAGACTTCGACCCAAGACCGATAGGGTTGGCTCATGTTGTTTTGCTCAGCTGCCGGAAAAGATCTTCATAAGCATCCGCAACCACTTCCCAACTGTAGAGTTTCTCGATTCTTTGCATGGCGCGAGATCCCCAGGCGGCCCGCTCCTGGTCAGAGAGATTGACGGCCCAGTTCAGCTTCTCTACAAGATCATCTTCGAACGGGACGGCGGCATCGCCGGCGGCTTCGGCGCCTTCAGGAGTGTTGAGATAGAGCGCCATAGCCCCTCGGCCCATAGCTTCGATCAGCGCGGGGTGCGTGCCGCCCACTTCAGTAGCCTGGACGTAAACCGCGCAGTGAGACTGCAATTGGCGGTAACCTTCGCCGTAGATCGCGCCCGGAATGACGACCCGCGGATCGGTTGTATTTTTCACCTGCTGTATATAGTTTTCTGCATAGGGCGCATCGCCGACCAAGGCGAGTTTGAAATCCGTATCGAGCTTCTCGAAGGCTTCGCGAACCATGAGAGCGTTGTTCTCAGGCTCCATGCGGCTGACGTACAAAACGTATTGGCCAGGCTTTAATCCCAGCGCGCGCACCAGGTTCGTCTCTTCGACCTTGCCGGTCTCAGCGCCATAGGGGATGAAAGTGGAATTTTTTCCATAACGCTCAAGATAGTAGTCGCGAATAGCAGCGGCGTCCGTGACAACAGCGGAGCAACACCAGGTGGCCATCCACTCCGATACGAGATACCAGGTTTTTGCGATCCGGTTCCATTTTTTCCGGCGGCGCTCGAGGCCGTCCACGTTGAGGAGCGACGGCATCCACAGGAGGCGCGGCCAGATGGTGAATATTGCGTTTGCGGCATTGCAATAGAGGGCCGCGTCATATTTCCTGAAGAGGAGATCTAGCGTCGATAGGGCGGTATGAGCCAAAGTGTCAAAGTATTTGTGGCGGATGGTGGGCAAGTAGCGGAGGTCCACGCCACGGTGTTCGGAGAGAGAAGGGTTCTCGCGGCAATAAACAGTGACCCGATGGCCGCGCTCGGCCAGCCTGACAGATAGCTCTTCCGCGAAGGTTTCGAATCCGCCGTAGTGCGCCGGAATTCCGCGAGTGCCGAGGAGAGCGATGCGCATGGGAGGCGCGATGTTACTGAGTGGCCGCCTCTTGGCGAAGGCTCGCCATGGAGGTCACCTCAGCAGGGTAGCTGACCGGCGTAAATGAAAACCAGGCGCGGATGTATCGATCCGTGGCGCGGCGGCGGGCCATGATGTCGCGGCGTTTGACCCAGGTGCGCCTCAGATTTCGGAGCACCAGCGGAAAGGCTCGAAGCGAGGTGAGCTCGCGCGTCAGGCATGCTCCGATGACCATGAGATCTCGCACCGTGATGAAGAAGAAGTTGCGCAGATAGAGGTCGGCAGTCGCATTTTTAAGTCTCAGAAGAAAACGGTTTTTTACTGAGTGCATATTCACAACCGGGGGCAGAGAGCGGCGGTTTGAAGGGCGAACAGCGCGGACGTGATAAGCAATGGCGGCCGGTGTATAAAGACATTTCCAGCCCATCAGCTGTGCCCTCCAAGCCACGTCCGCGTCTTCGCGATAGGCGAAGAATTCGGAATCGAAGAACTCGCCGAATGTCGAGATTTCCTGGATCATTTTTCGACGGTAAAGAGCCGCGGCTCCGGTGGCGCCGAAGACATATTCGGACTTGTCGTATCGGCCCTGATCTACTTCTTGGCTGCCGCGATCAAAGTGCCGCAAGCTGGGGGTGAAATAAATGCCTGTGGAATCGAGAACAGGGTTTGCAGAGATTTCGAACTCGGGAGTCATCGCCAGCAACTTGCCGCAAACGCTGCCGACGCTCGAGTCTGCTTCGCCGGCGCGCCCGAGCGTGGAGATGAAATGGGGGGTGAGACGCACATCGGGATTCAACGTGAGGACCCAGTCGGCAGAGGAAAGCGCGATGCCCTGATTTTGCGCTGCTGCGAATCCTAGATTTTTGTCGTTGTACTCGACCCTGATTCGATTTTCAAACTCCCGCAAGATGTTACGCGTTTCGTCGGTCGATGCATTGTCGATCACAATTACATCCAGCCGTGGATAATCTTGTTGGAAGGCATATTCAAGGCAAGGGCGGATGAAACGAGCGCTGTTGTAGGTGACAATCGAGATCGAAACAGACTGCATGCGAACTCCCACAATAGAACAATGCTGAGTGCTCGCGAAATCGCGCTTGCAGTCAAGTATCACTTCTTCAGGAAAGAGGGAGCGCTGCTCCGGGGCGTCATTCCGAGATCCATCGAATCCAGTCTCGGCCGCAGAGCGAGAGTTGCCTACTTGTTATGGGAAGGGCGTGACTATCGCGCGTGGATGACTGAACATTTGAAGCGGAGGCACTCGCTCTATACGGCTCCAGTAGAGCCGGGGCTGTTATCTGTTCTTACTCCCGTGTGGGATGGGAGCCCTTTAGCCTACCTGAAGAAACTCGCCGCGAGCATCATCGCGCAGAATACGTCGGGAGATTGCGAATGGGTGGTTCTCAATAACGGTTGCACGGATGGCAAGTTGCTCCAATACTTAGAATCGCTGAAGCGATATCCATGGATATCGGTTTACGAAACGGGCGAGAATCTCGGCATTATTCGCGGGCTCCGTTTCTGTTTGGAGCGGGCGAAGGGTCGCTATGTTTTGCCCGTTGATTCGGATGACTGGCTCTATCCGGATTGCCTTCAAATAGTGACATCGTCAATCCGCAGTACCGGTTTCCCGCCCTTGCTGTACACGGACGAGGACAAGCTGACTGGGGCGAGGTGGATTCAGCCCTATTTCAAGCCTGACTTCGATCCAGTGCTTTTGTTGAATTCGGCGTACATTGCGCATCTGGGAGTGATTGAGCGAGAGACGGCGTTGAAACTCGATGCGTATTCCGATGCGGACGTGGAAGGCAGCCCCGATTGGGATCTTTTCGTGCGTTTTCTCCTGGCCGGCCACTCGGCGGTTCATATTCCGGAGATTGTATATAGCTGGCGCATGCACTCTGGATCGACGGCCGATCGCGAGGACAACAAGTCGTATATTCACAGTTCGCAGAAAGCAGTTTTGCAAAGGTTTCTTGATGGGCGTGCGCAGGGGAAGAACTACAGCGTGGAGTACAGTCCGTTTATGAATCGATCGGCTGATTGGTGGCTGATGCGAAAGCATATTGGAGCTTGGCCATTGCTCGATATCGCTTTGCTGCAGAGCGGTCGTCAACGAACTTCGATGCAGATTGATTATCCCGATGTCCGCAGAGCGTCTGTTTCGATCGGCGCTTCACCAGCTTCGCTGCTCGGCTTGCTTTCAGATTTCCATGATGACGGACTGGTCTGCCTTCATGCGGAAGACTTTGAGACGGATCGTCCCGACTGGGCGTGGGAGGCTGTGGGTTTGATGGAGCTTCACGGAGACGTTGTGATGGCGGGCGGCCGAATTCGGAACAGAAGGGGAATTGTTACCACGGCGGGCTGCTGCCTCGGATTCGATGGCGACTGCGGCTCTCCAGACGAGGGCCGGGTTGAGATCGATCCAGGTTACTTCACGCAGATTCTGAAACAACGCTCGGTGAGCGCGGTATCGACGCAGTTCGCGTTGGTTCGCGCGAGCTTCCTGCGAGAGCTGCTCGAGCGCGGCATGCATCCCAAGGCTTCTCTGGCGTTTCTTGGTGCCTGGGCTGGCGCGCATGCGCTTCGGAGTGGAAAGCGCGTGGTCTATTCACCGTTTTTAGGAGGCGTTTCGGATATCGATTGGGAAAAGCTGACGGGTGCGCCAGAGAGGGAAATCTTTCGACGGGTGAACGGCGGCGATATCATCCCGGATCACCGATTTTATCCGCGGTACTTCGGTCTGGAGCGAGGGTCGGCTTATCAACTGGCGAGTTGGTCGTAGATGTGTTTCAGATCCAGCACGAATCCGGCAACGGGGCCTTCGCCGGACACGCTATCGGGATTCAATAGCTCCACTGGTTCCTCCCCGGGCCTGTAAATCGTGACAGTTTTCGATAGCGGATCAATGAGCCAGCCGAGTTCGACCTTATTGCGCATGTAGACCAGCATTTTGTTCTGCAGATCTTTCTTGCGATCACTGGGCGAGCGGACTTCAATGACAAAGGCGGGAACAATAGGAGCAAATCGCTGCCGCAGCTTTCTGGATACAGTCTTCCATCTCTCATTGGGCACCCATGATGCGTCAGGGGAAAAAACGCTGCGGTCCGGTAGAGTGAATCCGGCGTTAGACGAGAGAACAACCCCGCGGTTATCCTTTCGAGCCCACGCGCTGAGCTGCCAAGCGACATCGAATTCGGTGAAGCCCCCCTCCAATCCGATGGGCGCCATGATAATCAGTTCTCCATCCGAGTTCCGCTCGATTCGCAGCAGTTCGTGCTCCTGGCAAAATTCAAAAAAGTCGTCATCGCTGAACTCTGGTCCTGGGCGCAAGATGACGCGCTCGAGGGTCGCGATATCGAGAGCTAGTGGAAGCGCTGCAGCCATCTCTTATTTAGTATGCCGCGCTCGAGTCACACCACGGCGTTCCGGCGGATCACTTCCTGGTAGAAAGAAGCGCTCAGCTTTGGATATCTCTTCTGTGTTTTGTAAT
>JBAUUG010000443.1:0-7033 GCA_049582585.1 Bryobacteraceae bacterium
GTTCAACATCTTTAATGCGGACCTGAAACTGGCGGCGCTGGAGGACGCGGCACGAAAGCTGGCTCAATATCCGGAAAAGAAGGCGCTGATCTACATCTCGAGCGGGATACAGAAGAACGGCGTCGACAATCAATCGCAATTGCGAGCGACGGTGAATACAGCGGTTCGGGCCAACGTGGCTTTTTATCCGATTGACGCGCGAGGACTTTCCGCGCTGGTTCCCGGCGGGGATGCCACCCAACAGGGCGCCGTGGGCAATAACCTTTACAGCGGCGCCGGTCAGAACGCGCTGAAGAACAACTTCATCAACCAACAGGAGACTTTGGCAACTCTCGCGCTCGATACCGGCGGCAAGGCGCTACTCGATTCGAACGACCTGACGGAAGGGATGAGGCAGGTGCAAAAAGACTTGAACAGCTATTATGTGCTTTCCTACGTCAGTCTGAATAACGCGCAGGACGGGCGTTACCGGCGCATCCAGGTGAAGCTCTCGCCCCGGCTCGCCAATTTGAGGGCAAAGCTGGATTATCGCCAAGGCTATTACGGTCCTACTACTTTCGCCCACATGCGCGATGTAGATAAAGAGGCTCAGCTTTCCCAGGCTCTGCTGTCGGATAATCCGGTCACAGATTTGCCGGTCGCCGTCGAAGTGGATTACTTTCGGCTGGAGAAAGACAAGTACTTTGCGCCTATTTCGGTTAAGATACCGGGATCGGCGCTGGCGTTCCGGGGGACAGGGGCGAAGCAGGCGACGGAGCTCGATTTCATCGCTGAAGTCTTTGACGGGCGGGGTAGATCGGCGGCAACGGTTCGTGACACTATCCCTTTGAAGGTGAACGAGGATGTTGCCGGGCAGGTGATCCGAAAGAGTATTCAATATGACACCGGAGTGACACTGACGCCGGGAACGTACAAATTGCGGTTTGTGGCTCGGGAGAACGGCGAGGGGAAGGTCGGGACGTTTGAACAGGCGTTTACGATTCCGGACTTGGCGGCGGGGAAAGCGCTGCGGGTCAGCTCCGTTATTTTGAGCAATCAGCGAGAGCCGGTTGCGCAGCAGGTTGCGGGCGTTAAGAACGATAAGAAGCTTGTGGCGCAGAACCCACTTATAGACAATGGGCAAAAGCTGGTGCCGAACGTCACCAAGGTGTTTCGGCGGGGACAGAACATGCTGGTGTATGTCGAAGTCTACGACCCGGCTATTCCCGACAGCCTGCCGGAGAATTTCCGGAGGGCCGATGTGCAGGCGAGTCTCGCGCTGTACCGGGACAAGAAGAAAGTCTTTGAAACAGCGCCGGTTAGAGCCAATCGGCTGGCTGAAAAGCGAGGGGGCACTCTACCGGTCTGGCTGCAAGTTCCGATGCAAATGGAACCCGGCGAGTATCAATGCCAGGTGAACCTGATCGACGAGTTCGGCCGGAAGTTCGCCTTTCCAAGGACTCCGTTGGCGATCCTACCCGGGGCGGCGGCGAGCTCCGGTACATAGCGGTTCCCGAATTCCTGGGAAACGTTCTCACCACCAGCTTAGTCTCGATAAGCGAAAAGCGTTTCAGAGGTTCTACATACCTACCGTTATTTATCTTATAAATGGGGTAACATGGATGTATGCGAATTGGTTATAGCTTCCTGCGGCAGAGACTAGGATTGATCTCCAAGCAGGTGATGGTAGTGATGGGCCTCATCGCTCTGCCGATCACCATGCGGCTGGAAAAGGTAGCTGCTGCTAAGCCCATCCCCATGAAACCGGCTCAGCCGATGGGCCCGGACCCGCGCACAGTGCGCCTCAAGAAGTTCTTGTCGCGCCTGAATTGCCCGGTGGTTTACCTGGCCGATGATTTCGTCCACGCAGCCGACGACAATCAATTGGATTGGCGGCTGCTTCCGAGCATTTCGGTTGTGGAGTCCGGCGGGGGTAAGGCGTACCGTAACAACAACATTTTTGGGTGGAACAACGGAGAGCAGCTATTTCCGACCGTGCGGTCCGGGCTAAATCAGGTAGCGTTCAAGCTAGGAAGAAGCCCGCTTTACCGGAACAAGGATTCGGTTGCCAAACTGCACTTGTACAACCCGGACGAGACTTACGCCGACACCGTCCTGAGCGTGATGAGGCGGATCAGCCCGGTGGTGAACTTGGCAAAGGCGCAAAGGATTGTCCAGCGGCAGAACGAATTCGTGTACGCTGCTGAGTAAGTCCTGGGTTTAGTGCCCGACTTAGCGGCGCGACGGGATTCGGAGCGAAATCAGCGGCCGTGCGGTTTCAAAGTCCGTCATAAAAAGGTCAAGTCTCACTCCTTCCTGTCGATGCCCGCCAGCAAGTCACGAAAGCCCGGGCCTACAGTTGTACATTTCAGTCAAGAGAGCGGCAGGCGTGGAGGCAGTGCCCGCATATTGCACCGGCTTACTCTCCCACTGTAATTCAGCGGCTGCTTGGAAAATCGTGCTGAAGGCCAGGCTCGACCTTCGGTCGCGGAATCTGCTCCGCCTCGGGGTACTTGCTTCGCAATTGCGAAGCGACGCGCCAATTGTATGGCTTCTTCCAAGTCACCACTCCTCGAGCGGATGGCCGCTAAGGCTATCAAGGCAGACTCGAGCAAAGCTGGCCGCAGACCTTGATCCGGGCGCGCCGCCACAATCCTGAGGTACGGTTCAGCTTCCCTGGACCGTTGATGCTCAAAGAGGAAGACGCCCTGAAACCCTTGGACGTAGGCTAGCCGCCGATCACAAGTCGTTGCGAGATTTTGATCCCCTTTGCATTCGTTATAGAATTGCGTAGCTCGCTCTATCATCCTTTCGGCTTCCTGTTGTCGGCCAACGCCGTCGTAGAGCACTTCTAAGTCGAACAGTGCGATTCCAATGTCTAAATCGATACCTTTCCGGCGTGACAACAGAAGCGCCAGGCGTTCCTCGTAGACTGTCTCGGCATGCTCTAGCTGTTTCTCCTTGATATGCACGTTCGCCAAAGCGCGTAAAATATCCGTTTCCACGTGGTAGTCCTCGGGCGGGAGCTGCCTCGCAAGCACGCGTCCGCGCAGATACAATGCTTCCGCGCCGCGCAGGTTACCGTGGGCTTCATCTTCCCGGGCGTGATCGAGAAGCGCGTGTTCTTTGAGAAGAATTGGCGAGTCACGTCTCGTCAATGCTTGTAATGCGCAGACAAGTAAGCAGAGCAGCAGCCATTTTGAAATCTTACTCACCGGATTCGGCAATGGCACCTTGGAGTTACTGAACATCTACGTACGCCAGGAACAAGCTCTTATCGTGATCGGAGGGATCCACCCGAACACGAATCGTGCTGTCTCTGAGAGCGTTGAGCGCATGCTCTGCCTCGCTCTGATATTTAAATCGTTCAGCATAGAAGCCAGCACGCCGTATGCCATCGAGCGAGTAAAGGTATGTGATATTGACTATATACCCGGGGGAGCCCCGGCCGACGACCCTTTGTATGTATCCACTGTCAACAGACGCTTCGGCGAGGATCCAAGAAGACTGCGCTTTACGAATCCGGATCTTGCGCACCAAGGAGTCAGCGCCGACACAGTGCACAGCAAAACTAAAACATACAGCCCCAATGCGATATTAGGCCTTTGATCGAACGCGAGTATGATCACCATGCATGCAACGATGACAAAAATCCGCATGAGAACGCTAGGGCAGCATAAGTCGCGTATTAGGAGCCAGGCGGCGAGCCTCCTAAATTAAGGTAAAGTCCAGCCCCAACTCGGCCACCGACATAAAATCCCTATTGTGCCCCCGGAGTGGTAAAACACGCAAGCGGCGCCGTAGATTGGCACGAAAAATATGGTAGATGATGGGTTTCCACGCGCGTTGGGTGATAACTCAATTCCGCCCGAGGGAAACTCGGGATAGCGTTTGGCAGCCCGGTCTGCTGGCTCAAGGGTGCCGTAATTGGTCCGGTATTGGGAACGGGCTGAGGTGCCGTGGGCGCAGCATGAGTACTCGCGAGCGCCGATGCGGAAAAGCCGGAATTGCTGGCGTAACTGACGGTAACCGCGGGGTTGATGGGATTCTGTGTTGGCTCTGCGTAAGCGAAGCCGCCTGCAATGACGTTATTGAGCTGTTGCCCAACAAGTGAAATCACCTGCTGCCCGAGCGGATTTATCGGAACATCGTTGCTGACCGTGGCGCCACTTGGCGTGACGTGCTTAGCGTTCGGCCCTCGCTGCCGTAAGTGACTGCGGCATTCAGATCCGCATTGTTGTTCGGCTTGGTCGTCGATCTCGGATGCAGACCGGCATCGTAAGTATAGCTGGCGCTGAGAGAGGAAACGTTGTTCAGCCAAACCACGCCAAGCGCGGCATCATTGCTGCTGGCTGCTTTGGTCCAATTGACAGTTTTTACTTTACGGCGCCATGTAGCCGAAAATGTCCACCACCAGTTGAGTGGCATTAGAGGCGAATGCATCGATAGAGCCGTTGGTGGTGGGCACAATGGCCAGATTCGACATAACCACGCCATCTCCAGAATTCAGCGTCGATTGGTACGGCCGCGCCGCTCCGGAGGGCCAAGTTGACAAGTAGCCGAGGGGCGCTGGGGGTACCACGGTTAGGTTCATCACGTAAGCCTGGGCCACGGGAGGAACGGTACACGCGCTCGCAGCGACGTTCACGTTCAGGGTGCCGCTAAATGAGCCTGACGACGAACGGGTGTCCAACACGCGGCAGGGCTGCAAGTTGTATAAGGATAAGCCGCCGGTGGCAGGCGGAGCGAAATAGCCGTTGATATCGATCACCAGGTCCGTATTATTGCTCGCGAAGACGTTGATTTCTCCGCCGCTGCCTGCTGGCACAATGGCGGCGTTTGCGGTTACGGCTTCCGTAGGCGCGTTCAGGGTGGATACCTTGGGTTGCGCTTGTCCTGCCGGCCAAGTGGTCACATAGCCGAGACTCTGGTGAGGCACGGCTGTGAAATTGAATGAATAGGCGCGCGCCGTGGACGGCACATCACACGGGCTCGACAGAATGTCGAAGGTACGGGTCGTGCCACCCGTGATTTCACCCCCCGAATTGATGCGCGTGTCGGCGACACGGCAAGGGTTCAAGGGATAATACGCCAGCGCGGACGAAGTGGACTCCGGTACAAAGTATCCGTCAATATCAAGCACCAACTGCGTGTCATCGCTAGTGTAGACACTGATAGCTCCTCCGCTGCCGGCAGGAATGATAGCGGCGTTTGCCTTAGCTCTACCGTCCTCGGAATTCACGGTAGACGTTTTCGGCTCCGTTTGTCCTGCCGGCCACACCCTGAGGTACCCTAGCGTGCTGCCGCTGGGAACGGCTGTGACATTTAAGGAATAGGCTTGCGCGGTGGAAGGTATGCTGCAGGCGCCATCCGGGATAGTGAAATCTCGCGAAGTGTCTTTGCTGAGCATCGGACCCGCGAAGGGGCCATCCGGCGTATTACGCGTATCAACCACGCGGCAGGGCGTCACCGGGATGAAGCGCAAGCCGCTCGATTCGGACAGCGCCGTCTGGTTTGCCGTGGATGTGTTCAGTGAATTATCGGTGATGCTTAGGCTTCCGCTTGTGTGGCCGCCCGAAGTCGGCGAGAAGGCGATTGCTACGGTGCAAGAGCTACCTTCGGTGAGCGTTGAGGACGCGGAGCAAGGGTTCGTGCTGCTCTGCTGTGAGAAATTTCCGCTTGCGGACAGGCCGCTCAGGGCGAGATTCTCGTTCCCGGTGTTCGAGACTGTCAGCGTGAGCGGGGAACTTGTCGAACCTGTATCTGTCGGAGGAAAGGTAAGAGAAGCTGGTGTAGCGGTCACCTCGCGGATGGCATAATTATTCGAATCGACAATGAACACGTCCGCCGCGCCGTCCAGAGTTAAATGAGTAGGAACATTCAAAGTTGCTATGGTGGAGGCGCCACCATCGCCCGAGTATCCGGCGGCGTTCGGCGTTCCGGCAACCGTAGTGATGGTATGGCTTGAATTTCCTGTGACTTTCCTGATCGCTTGATTTCCGGTGTCGGCTATATAAATGTTGCGGGCGGCGTCGACAGCTACGGCTTGTGCGCCATTCAGAGTCGCACTGGTGGCTGGGCCGCCGTCGCCTGAAAATCCTGAGCTCCCCCCAATACCGGCGACAGTTGTGATAGTACCTGAGACCACTTCGCGGATGACGCTGCTGGCGGAGTCGGCGATATAGACGTTCCCGTTCGAATCCAGTGCCACATCCGTGGGCAGATCGAGCTCGGCGCTTGTGGCCGGCCCATGATCGCCGGTGTACCCGGCTGAACCGTTGCCCGCAAAAGTAGTAATATTGCCGTTCGATGCGAGCACCTCGCGTATGCGGTTGTTGTGAGTATCCGCAATATACAGGTCTCCTGCAGGTCCTAGGGCCAGGGCATTCGGCGCACTCAATTGTGCGCTGGTAGCCGGGCCGCCATCGCCCGAATAACCCGCACTCCCGTTTCCAGCGACAGTCGTGATCACGCCTGAAAAGGCGTCCACTCTTCGAACCACGTTATTCCCGTTGTCCGCGATGTAAAGGTCGCCCGCGCTATCAAAGGCGAGGCCGGAGGGGGAACTCAGCTGAGCGTTTCCGGCAGGGCCGCCGTTACCGGAATAGCCTCGCGTGCCGTTGCCTGCAAATGGAGTGACTTGACCGTTCTGCGTGTTTATGTAGTAGACGACGTTGTTAGTACTGTCGGAAATGAAGAGGTTACCTGGGGCGCCAAGCGCAATGCCGCTCGGCGTGGCGGAACCGAGCGCGGCCGCGGAGCGATTTGCGACCGTCGAGATCACGCCAGGCGAGATTGAGATCTGCGGACCCGTTCCAACTCCGTATAAAATCGCCAGACCGATAAGGGCGCCGGATGAATTGGTAGCCGTGATCGAGCCCTCCCGCAGTCCCGGATACGCCGGTGAAAACGTGATCGGAAGCGAGCACGTACTGCCGCCGCAGGAAGGGCTTCCGATAGAAAACTCGTTTATGCCCGACTGCTGGGAGAAGCTCACGTTCGATGGAACGCCAGTGAACGTAACCGTCTTACCGGAGCTCGAGTTTACGGGAAC
>JBAUUG010000444.1:0-24759 GCA_049582585.1 Bryobacteraceae bacterium
GGTTAATACAGCTCACAATCTAAGCGAACGTGGTGAAGCAAAACCCATGCGACAACGTGCCAGCGGCGCAGGTCCGAAGGTGAAACGGAAGTCAAAGTAGTACTAACCGTAATGCGAGTCACTCTCATGAGCCCGCCTTAATCCTCCCAGGCGAAACATTTCCGACGAATCCGGCGTTTCACTTGTAGGGGGTGCGGTATGCAAGCGTCGAACGTCACCAAAGTAGTTGGCGCTTTCCTCGCCGGAGTAGTGATCGTCATGGGAGGCGCTCTGATTTATTCGAGGAGCATCGCGTTAAGACACCCCATCCAAGCTGTTCAGACTGCAGCGGCAGACGATACCGCACACGCCGCAGCTACCAGCGAAGATCCCAGCACGGCAGCAACCCAGGGGCCGGCGTCAATCGCCGGACATGATATTCGTTCACCTGCGCCGGCCAAGCAGCGGATTCCTGATGTCAGGGCGTCGCGGCAGGCGCCCCAAGCTGATCAAAGTACAGAACCCTTTTATGAAACCCTCCAGAACAACGCTCGGCCTGCCGGTCCGAACCTTGGCTCCTTCGTCGCGGCGCAACCCCAATACCATCCGGCAGCGCCCAAAAGTCCTGAAACTCAGCAGTTGGAGCCGCCGCCGCAGCTACAATCTGCTCCGGCTCAGCAGCCGCAATACAGTTCAGTTGCGCAGCCATCTATGGCGTCTGCTATTCCTCCGCCTCAATCAAGCGTAGTCGCCACTTTGCAGCCCGGAACCGATATTGCCATCCGGCTGGTAGAGACGCTTTCTTCTGAGCGCAATCATCGGGGCGACACCTTCCGCGCTACCCTTGATTCGCCCATTCTTGTGAACGGGTTCGTGATCGCCGATAAAGGCTCCACTGTGTTTGGACGGATTGCTTACCTGGAGAGAGCGCACCTCATCGGAGGCCAATCAGACCTGACGTTGATACTGACGGAGATCACAACAAAGGACGGTCAGCTTTTGACCATCCAGACCAGCCCGTTGGACAAGGAAGGCGCGCGCGGCGGTATTTTAGAAACCGCGAAGGGTGCTGCGGGGTCGGCAGTTGGGGCGGTTGTCGGCGCAGTTAGCGGAGCGGTGCAAGGAGCCGGTTTCGACAGAGGAGTCGGTGAGGAGGATCGCACCAGTCCTCCGGTTGGAATGAAGGACAGAGTCATTGTTTTGCCGGCAGGGACGCGCCTTGCCTTCCGCGTCGCCAGTCCCCTGTCGATTACCGCGACAGTGAATTAACCGATATTTGCCGGTTAGCTCTTGCCATTCAAAAACACGCAAGGCTCGTGCCGGCTATCGCCGCTATCGTTAACTGTATAGACTTTGTAACTTCGATGGCTGCTCCACAGAGAGCCTGCGGCATGCTCGCCGTCTTTTCTCAGCGCGTAGAACTCAATGTCTAGTTTGTCCAGCGTGGTCTTGTCGTCGTCATAAAGCTTGGACACGCGTTTCAGAGCTTCGATAACCGCTTCTTTCGGCGACATGCCCCGCCGCATGCTCTCGACAATGGTGTGCCCGCCCGCAATCCGGATGTTCAGTTCGCCCACGCCCGTCGATCCCGCCCCGCCCACCTCCTGGTCCACATACAGTCCGGCGCCAATGATCGGTGAATCTCCAACCCGCCCGGGAATCTTCCACGCAAGACCGCTGGTCGTCGTCACGCCCGACATCTCGCCTTTCTCATTCAGCGCCAGGCAGTTGATAGTGCCATACCTGGGATGCAAGGCCATATCCCAGGCCCACGCGAGCGTGCCCTCATCCACGTGCGGAAAGGCTTCTTTGAGGCGCGTCAGAGGCCCCGCGTCCCCTTTCAGATTCTGATCCATCGAAACCCAGTTGTTGAGTGCCCCCGGAGCGCGTAGCGATTCCTTCCACACCAGCCATGCTGTTCTCGCTTTCTCAGTCAGCAAATCTTCTCTCTGGTACCCGTAGGCTTCCGCGAACTTCAGCGCCCCATCGCCGACAATCATCACGTGCGTGGTGTGGTCCATAACCAGCTTGGCAATCTTCGAAGGCGTCTTGATGCCTTGAATGGCTGCGACTGACCCGCACCTTTTCGTCGGCCCGTGCATGACGCTGGCATCCAGCTCAACCACGCCCTCTTCATTGGGCAAGCCGCCGTACCCAACGGACGTGTCATTGGGGTCCAGCTCCACGATGTTAACGCCCGCGATCACGGAGTCGAGCGTGTCCGCTCCGCCCTTCAGCATCTCCATTGCTTTCGCGCACGCCGCCGTTCCGTTAGCGCTGGAGATCACGACCGGTTTTCTCGCGCCTCCCGTCTGTTGGGCCGCGGCGGAGCTTGCGCTTGCTGCGATAGCAGTCGATCCTACAATCCATTGCCGGCGATTAAGCATGATGTCTCCCGTTTTTACCACAAGGCCCAGGTGGAGCAGACCTGCCCGGCATCACGCTGTGATATCGTGCCCTTGCAATGAACCCACGCAAAGCTTGTTCCCGCCGCTCCTTTTTCGCGTTGATGGCTGCGGCGCCGGTCGCCGTTGCGGCGGCCAAGTCAAAGCACATCCCCATCGGCCTGGAACTCTATTCGGTTCGTGACGAGCTGACGAAGGACTCGGAGGCAACTCTTCAGGGCGTCGCAAAAATGGGCTATGAGTGCGTCGAATTCTATGCCCCGTACTACGACTGGACGCCCCCCAGGGCAAAGCAGGTCCGAAGGCAATTGGATGCCCTTGGCTTGGCTTGTTACTCGACACATAATGAGCTGAAGTCGTTCACGCCGGAAGGAATCGACACTGCCATCGGCCTGAATGAGATTCTGGGGACGCGATATATCGTGCTTGCGCATCCCGGAGATGTCACCGGTATCGATGGCTGGAAGCACATCGCGGACCTGCTCAACCAGGCGAACGAAAAGATGAGCGGCCAGGGCCTGCACGCCGGCTATCACAATCACGATCTCGAATGGAAACCCATTGACGGGCAGATGCCGCTCGAGCTGCTCGCAGCAAATACAGAGAAGAGCATCATGCTGCAGCTCGATGTCGGCACTTGTCTCGAAGCTGGCGCTGACCCCGTAGCTTGGATCGATGCACATCCCGGACGCATCCGCTCTCTTCACCTCAAGGACTGGTCGCCTGATAAGGGTTACAAAGTTCTCTTTGGGGAAGGCGTCGCGCCATGGAAGAAAATCTTTGCCGCAGCCGAGCATAAGGGCGGGGTTGAATATTACTTGATCGAGCAAGAGGGCAGCGCCTATCCGGAGATGGAGACAGCGGATCGTTGCCTCGTCGCCTATCGAAACCTGCGCCCGGCATGAGCCGCCAACACCTACTTCCCGGACCAGCACGCAGCCCGCTTTTCTAAGAACGCGGAAATGCCCTCTTGCGCATCTTGAGCTAGAGCATTAGTCGTCATCACCTCTTTTGCGTAAGCGTAGGCCTTCGGCTGATCGAGATCGATCTGACTATAGTAGGCCTGCTTGCCGATGCTGACGGTCAACGGGCTGGCTTCGGCTATGCGCGCCGCTAAGTTGCGCGTCGCAGTCGTAAGCTCCGTTGAGGGAACGACGCTGTTGACGAGACCCCAATCTGCAGCCGTCCACGCGTCGATAGATTCGCCCGTCAGGAGCATCTGAAGCGCGCGCTTCCGCCCGATCGCGCGGCTTAGAGCGACCATCGGCGTCGTACAGAACAGGCCAATGCGAACGCCTGGAGTGGCGAACGCCGCGCCTTCGGCCGCAATCGCCAGATCGCATGTCGCAACTAACTGGCAGCCCGCGGCAGTCGCGACGCCTTGCACTTCCGCAATCACCGGCTGCGGAATGGATTGCACCTTCATCATGAGATCGGCGCAAACCTCGAAAATTCGGCGATACTCGCTCACGGAGCGCCCGGTCATCTCGGTTAAATCGTGGCCTGAGCAGTAGACTTTTCCGGCTGCTGCGAGAATCACGGCCTGGACCGATCGGTTCCCTCCGATTTCGCTCAGGCACTCGATCAATTCGAGCATCAGATGAAGCGATAGCGCATTGCGCCGATTCGGCCGGTTCAACGTGATCACCGCTGTCTTCTCTTCGTAATTAAGTGATAGGCCTTCGTACTGCATAGAACCCTTCATGCTCGACAATAGCAGCGTGAGCCAATCGAGAAACGAACCGATCAGAATTCTGGTGACCGGAGGAACTTTCGATAAAGAGTACGACGAAATCGGCGGGCGCCTCTATTTCAAAGACTCGCATTTGCCTGAGATGCTTAAGCTGGGCCGATCGAAACTCAACCTCGAGGTGCGCACGCTGATGATGATAGACAGCCTGGAAATGACGGAAGCCGACCGGGAGCTCATCGTCGAGCAGTGCCGTGCCACGCCGGAGTCTCGGATCGTGATCACCCACGGCACCGACACTATGGAGGTAACGGCTAAGGCGGTCGCGGCGAAAGTGCAGGGCAAAACCATCGTGCTGACCGGCGCTATGATCCCCTACAAATTCGGCAGCTCCGACGGCCTCTTTAATCTCGGGAGTGCGCTAGCCTTCGTGCAGACGCTTCCCCAGGGGGTTTATGTTGCGATGAACGGGCGTTGCTTCCCCGCGGATCGCGTGCACAAGAATCGCCAGACTGGCATTTTCGATGAGCTCCTCTGATTTTGATGTCGTGATCATAGGCGCGGGCGCCGCCGGCCTTGCCGCTTTCACCGAACTGAACCGGGCTGGATGCAAAGTGATTTGCCTGGAGGCGCGCGACCGGATCGGCGGCCGTATTCTCACCATTCGCGATCCGCTCGCGCCCGTTCCCATCGAGCTCGGAGCCGAGTTCGTTCACGGGCGCTCGCCCCAGATCTGGAACATTATCCACTCCGCCCCTCTCGCCGCCTACGATTGCGCCGAAAACGCCGTCCATATCGAACACGGCGAGATTCAGCGCGATGGCGATGCATGGGAGCTGGTCGGCCAAGTCATGGACGACATGCAGAAGCGTGCGGCGGAAGGTGCGGATGAGACCTTTTCGAGCTTTCTCGATCAATCGCCGCACCCCCAGAATGCGAAAGCCGTGGCGGCATCCTACGTGGAAGGCTTCAATGCCGCTCGAAAGGAAGTCATCGGCATCGCTTCCCTCGCGCAAGATGCACGCGCCGCGGACGAGATCGATGGAGATCGCTCTTTTCGAATTCTGAATGGCTATGACTCACTGATGTTGCACCTGATAAACGGTGTCGATGATGTGAGGTCTAAACTGCGGCTAAGCTCAGTTGTCGAAGAAATCCGGTGGCAACCCGGGTCGGCCGTTGTCCATACCGGTCACAGGGAAACATTTCGCGCTCGTAAAGTCATTGTTGCCGTGCCCCTAGGGGTCTTACAAGCTGAGCCGGACGCGCCAGGAACAATCCGCTTCAGCCCTCAGACCGGCAACCTGCTCGCGGCTGCCCGCGAACTTCGTTTTGGTCAAGTCATCCGTATCGCTCTGCGTTTTCGCGAAGCGTTCTGGGAAAAAAACCCGGACTTCTCGAATGCGGGATTCCTTTTCTCCGACCAACAGTTTTTTCCGACCTGGTGGACTACGCTGCCGCTCCATGCGCCCATCGTCACCGGCTGGAGCGCAGGGCCGCACGCCGACGGCCTGTTAGATCAACCCCGATCCAATGTCATTCAGCACGCCATTGCGGATCTCGGTTCAATAACAAAAACAACACCGCAGCGGCTGAACGCACTGCTCGAAGCTGCGTATCTTCACGATTGGCATGCCGATCCGTTTGCGCGAGGGGCTTACAGCTACGTGCCCGCCGGCGCACTCGAAGCGCGCAAGACACTGGCCCAGCCGGTCGAGAATACGCTCTACTTTGCAGGTGAGGCAACTGAGCTGACCGGCCATAGCGCTACCGTGCACGGCGCAATCGCTTCAGGCAAGCGCGCCGCGCGGCAGGTTCTAGAGAGAGTTCCGGTCAACGCGTGAAAGACAGCACGCGCCGAGGTTGCGAATCCGCGGTGGGCCTTACGCGTAGCGGACGTTCCTGCAAAATCAGCGCGCTGGCTTGAACCAGAGGCTCCGCATGAAACCAGCGCTGAAAGGCCGCCTCGTGCAAAACGTTACAAATCGCGGCTAGGCTCATGCCTTGGTGATGAGCCATCCAGCAACGAACCAGCACGTATTTCCGGGGAAGAAGCCCCCGCCCAGAAGAAATGTTGAAATCCGCCGACTCGTAAAAGCCGTATTCTCCCACCCAGTTCTTCCGCGCCATGCGCATCAGATTTTGAACCGCTGCAGCAGAATTTACAAGCAGTGCAAGACAACTCGAATAGGGAGAAACCACGAGCGATCCCGCGCGAGAGACATTCAGCGCCAGGCCCGGCACGCCGAATGCCCCGTACTGGTAATTGCCCTCCTGGTCCGTTTTGCTATAAGCGGCTTCCGAAATGCCCCACGGAATGCGGCGGCTCCTGGCATAAAATTGCTGTGCGCGTACCGCCGAGTCGACGCCGCGGTCAAGCAGAGTATCCGGATGAGATTTCATCCAGACTACAGGCATAAGATACTCGAACATTGTGCCGGTCCAAGAAACCAGCACCGTTTGTCCTTCGCACAAAGTGTGTTGACGGCCCAGCCTGAACCAGCTATCCTGGGCGACTTCGCTTTTGGCAACTGCAATGAAAGCCGCCGTGCGCGATTCAGAGGCCAGCAGGTCGTAACAGGATTTTCTGAGTTGTTGCGAGGCAACATCGTAACCCACTGAGAGCAGGTTGCGCCGCTTATCCGTCAGCACCCCGAAATCCATTTCGCGAACGAGGCGATCGGCATCCGCCGCGAGCGCCCGAAGACGGGAGGCGAGAATGTTGAGCCGGTTGCGGCATTCAGGAATCTCTTCACTAAGGCGCTTAGCGAGTGTTATGATTTCAGCGGAAACGCCGGGACTCGCCATGACGGCCTGAAGTTTGCGTTCAATCTCTCCGTAAAACGCCCGCGCGTCTCCCGCTTCTGAACCGCGCGCGTCAGCAAGCGGCGCGGCTTTGCGAAGCGGCTCGAATTCTGGAAGCTGCCAGGGCAAGAAGCTCCGAGCCTCTGCTTCCAGGGCTTCCATGCGGCCCCTCAGTTCGGGCGCCACAGGCATTTGCAATAGCTGTGACAGCCAATCTGCGGGCTGTCGAGTAAACACATGCCGAAGAGCGTTCAATTCTGCATTGGGCCTCAACGCTCGATAATGATCGGCAAGCCCGTTCAAAGCGTTACCCCGAATCAGACGTTGATGTAGCAGCTCGAGGCAACCATGCTTCAGGCTCCAGAGCGATGCGGCCAGATTGCCGCTGTCTACGCTCGATATGAATTGAGGATCGAGCGGCTTCAAAGTGATGTTGTCGTACCAGTTGAGAAAATGCCCGAAATGGCGGGGAAGCTTCATCGCGGAACGAAGTGTTAGCTCCGTTTGCGAGACAAACTCGGAAAGCGTCAAATATCCGAATTCGAGGGCTGCCTGACGGGCATTCAGCAACAAGCCGAGATTCGTCGGTGACAAGCGTTCCGCGAGCCGATACGGTTCCTCCTGAAGATTGTCGGGTATGAGCCAGTTGTTCTTCTCGTTGCTGAACTCAGCGAAATAACGCCAGGTTCGAAGCGCCGTGTCCCGAAGAAACCGCTGTTCCCTCTCAGAGAGTTCATAATCTTCCGCATGAGGCGAGCGGTTGAGCCAGTTCGAAATCAGCTTTGTACAGCACCAGGTGACTAAGAACGGGAGCGCGTACGGCGCTGCCGCGGGCCTCGAAAAGAGAGCCAGTCCAAGACAAATCGCGATCAATGGCATCCAATCGAGGTAAACGTCGACCGGGGTCCGCTTTTTGATGCCTAGTTCGGCTT
This sequence comes from Bryobacteraceae bacterium, assembly GCA_049582585.1. Lineage (GTDB taxonomy): Bacteria > Acidobacteriota > Terriglobia > Bryobacterales > Bryobacteraceae > Bog-105. Next base: position 7,812 of record JBAUUG010000444.1, read on the forward strand.
CCGTGGCTGTCTCCCATTCCAGAAGCCGGCTGTGCGTAATTGTGCTTCGGATGAAAGTGCGAATAATGGCGTCCATCGCAACCAGGGATTGGTGCGCAAGAAATGCGATATTCAGGAGGATATTGACGTGAGAAGTAAGGAAATCCTCGACTGCTTCCCGCCCGGAGCTCCAATTTTGAGTCCAGAGAGTGCGAAGCATCAAGAACACCAGACGGAAATAGATGGGCAGGAAGAGGAGCGCCATGGTAACTGCTGTCCAGAAGCCCGGGCCTCCGGGCAAGAATAACCAGCCCGCTATCAGAAGCAATAAAGTCGCCGGGTCGATGAGGCTCCGGCGCAAGTTATCCACAATTTTCCATCTGGAAACAAGCGAAATCGGGTTCTGAACCAGCCGCTGATCTTCGTTCGGCACGCGATTGAAAATCCATCGCGCGATCTGCCAGTCACCTCTCAGCCAGCGATGTCTACGCCGATTGTAAGCGCTGTAATGCGAAGGATAATCGTCGATCACTTCTACGTCGGAAACCAACCCCGCTCGCGCGTAAGCGCCTTCTATGAGGTCGTGGCTGAGAAGAGTGTTACGTGGAAATCGATGGTCCAATACGGCGCGAAGCGCGTCCACATCGTAAATTCCTTTGCCGGTGAAGATACCCTCGCCATAAAGATCCTGATACACATCGGAGATCGCGCGCGAGTAAATATCGAAACCGGTTTCGCCGGAATAAATAGCCGCCAAACGAGAGCGCGTCGCGGAATGCACGCTAATGCCGACGCGAGGCTGAAGAATCCCGTAGCCTTGCGTCACGATGTTCAATTCGGGGTCGATCAGCGGCCGGTTGAGCGGGTGAGCCATCGCGCCAACCAGCCGTTGAGCAGATCCGCGAGGCAGCTGCGTATCGGAATCGAGCGTTAAAACATAACGAATTCTCGGCAGGCGAGCCATGTCGCCCGCCTTCACCGGAAACGGATCGTACACCTTCCTCAGCAATTGATTCAGATCGAGCAGCTTGCCCCGCTTGCGTTCCCAGCCCATCCACGCGCTTTCACGGCGATTATAAATCCGATGGCGATGGAACAAGTAAAACCCGCCGTATGGTGCTTGCGCGTACCTGTTATTTAGATCCTCAATGAGACGGCTGGCCAGATCGATGCGATCATCGTGTTCCGTTGCCGGCTCGGCGGTGTCGGGAAGATCGGTTAAGAGGGCGTAGAAAGTGTTCGGATCGCGGTTGACAAGATAGCGGATTTCGAGGTCGTGCACAAGTCGCCTGATCTGTTTCTCATTCAGAAGCAATGTAGGAATCGCGACGATGGTTGCACATGACGGCTCCAGGCCTTTTGAGAAATCGAATTTCGGCAAAATGCGCGGGCTCAGGACGGTGGTCATGAAATAATTCATCAACTCGACTGCCGCTTGAGTCGCTGGAATAATCAGGAGCAGCGCGCCGGCGATCAGTCCGAACCCTTCGTGAGTGCGGACCACGCGCAACATGAGCGCCACCACGGTGATGAGCGTGACAAACTCGATTCCGATGATATAAAGCTCGTCTGGATTTTTGCGAATAAAGCGGCGCGCGCTGGAGCTGAATGAAGGCCGGTAGCCAACGCGATTCAGCAAGTCCTCAGATGCCGTCTCATCAAGCAGGTAATAGCCGACGTGCCGCAGGCGATCGCGCAAGGCGTCGGGAGCGGAACGGTCGATAATTGCGTCTTCCGCCATTTTCACAGCCAGGCGAGCGAGTTCAATCTCATTCACGTCGGAATGGCCGGCTATCTGTTCAATGGTTTGCCGATAGAGCTCACGGCTTTCGAAGTCCATTCGCGAATACACCCCGGCGGGATCGAGACATAAGACCCGGTGCACCACCGAGAGCTGTTCTAGAGTCTCCTTCCAATCCACTTCACCGAGAAAACGAAGGCTGGTGACGATCCGCGGAATGTCATAAGATGGCGCTGCATTCCCTTCCGAACGGAATGCTTCCAGTCCAGCGTGTCCATTCGCCGCAAGCATCTCGAGCAGAACCAGCTTCAGCGCCGGTATCATTCCCCACAGCTCGGAAATTGTGAGCGGCTCGATGTCCTGAACCGCTTCGACAAAGAGGGAAAACAGAGCTTCAGTCAGTTGGTTCTTTGCCGCAGCCAGCAGTCCACGAGCGAGCACGACAACTCTGGGGATCGACGCCTCCTCCGGAGTCCGAACCTGCGGCAAACGGCCCAGGAATTTAGCTGACTTATGGAGATCCTGGACGTCTGTTCGGACCAGACGGAGATTGTCGTAGAGCCATTTCAAGTCTTCCGAGGGTTCACCTGAACGCAAACCGTAGAGTTCGCGCTCGAGCTTGGAAAGTTGTTTGGCGCTGTTTCGAAATACCTCGCGCGGATAGTTGGAATGGCGCTTGCCCGGAAGCCAGGCACAAGAGCGCGCGATTCGAATTGCCTGGTCGCGAACTTCGGCCTGTTCCGCATCGCTCAGCTTCGCGCGATCGGTACCCGCTACTTCGATCTTCATTGCCATGGACGGTTCGGCCCTTAGAGGAAGAGCGCCCTACCTGTAGCTTGACGCTTGCAGCTCGAACATTTCAGCGTATCGCCCTCCCCGTGCCATCAGCCGGTCGTGGGTGCCTTCCTCGGCGATCGCGCCGTTTTCCAGAACGATAATTCGCCCCGCCATTCGAACTGTAGAAAATCGGTGCGAGATGAAAAGAGCCATCTTGCTTTCCGTGAGCTCGTTGAATCGCGCGAACACTTCATATTCCGCCCGAGCATCGAGTGCCGCCGTGGGCTCGTCAAGAATAAGCACCTGCGCTTCACGAAGGTAGGCGCGAGCCAGAGCTAGTTTCTGCCATTCGCCGCCCGAGAGATCCACTCCGCCTTCGAAGCGCCGGCCGAGCATCTGATCGTATCGGCGCCCCAGCCGCTGAATGACTCCGTCGGCAAGACTCTTCTCAGCCGCGCGATGAATCCTGTCTTCGTCCGAAATAAACTCGATGCGGCCAACCGCTATGTTTTCTCTAGCGGTCATCTCATACCGCATGAAGTCCTGGAAGATGACGCCGATTTCTTTGCAGAGATCTTCGAGATCATAGTCGCGCAAGTCGACGCCATCGAGCAGCACGCGTCCGGCGGTCGGGTCATATAGACGGGTCATCAGCTTAACGATGGTGGTTTTCCCCTGACCGTTTTGACCGATCAGCGCGATGCGCTCGCCTGGTTCTAGCCTGAAATTCAGCCCCTTCAGAACCTGACGGTCGCCGCCCGGGTAGACAAAGGAGACATTGCGGAATTCAAAACCGTGAGTGATGGGACGAGGCGCCGGCGCCGCTCCCCTCTTGGACGTCACGGTCGGTCTCATTTCGAAGAATGCCAGCAGATCGGTGAGGAAGAGAGCTTGATCGGCGATGCTTGAGAGCGTGGAGAAGATCTGCGAGATGTTGCTTGACGCATTCATGATGGATTGCGTGAGGAAGTAAAGCGTGCCGATGGTGAATGCGCCCGTGACGGTTCTATAGATGACCCAGATATACGCGCCGTAGTAGCCGGCCGTGCTCAACATCGACAACAGGGAGACGGCGAGTAACCGTTTTCGCGAGAGAGCTAAGTTTTCATCGAAGATCTGATTAGAGAGTCTGGTAAAACGTTCCGTTAAGAACCTGCTGAGCCCGAAAAGTTTGAGTTCTTTTGCCGCTTCCTTGCTGCCGCCGAGCTGGCGCAGATAATCAAGTTGGCGCCTGATGGGAGTCTGGCGAAAATTCTTCGCATAACTGAGAAAAGCGAAGTGGCTCTCGCCGAGAAATGCAGGGACCAGACAGGCCACCAGAAGAACGAGAAGCCATGGCGAGAAGTATAGAATCGCTAGCGAGAGCGAAATCGTGGTGATCGCCTGCTGAAATAACCGGCCGATGGACTGAATCATCCCGAGCCTGTCCGTGGCTTGCACGCGGGCACGATCAAGCCGGTCATAGAACACCGGATCCTCATAGGCCTGAAGGTCCAGATGCGAGGCGTGATCCATCACCTGAATACTCACGTGACGCGTGTAGCGATCGGCCAGGACTGCATCGTAGTAATCAGTCAGGCGGCTGAAAATGTTTCCCGTAATCGCGAGCGCGAATTCAAGCGCCGCCAGCCACCACAGATGTGGCGACAAAAGCGCCTTGTGCTGTACGATGGCGTTCACGTTATCGATGATGAGGCGAGTGACCCAGGCCATGCTGACGGGCATCAGCGCCACGATCAAGCGGCAGGCGAGGCCCAATCCCACAACGTAGGGGCCGGAATCCCAAACGATGCGCAGCACAGGCGGCACGTTCTTGAGCGCTTGTAAACGTTGCCGCCAGGCGGAGAAGAATGCCTGGTTTTTTTCTCCCGTCACGCCGATGAGGGCGCCGCCTCAGCAGAGGTGTAAGCCAAGGAAGAGCTGACCAGGTCCGTCACCGGCAGCCCGGTTCGCGTGATTTGGCCGGCCAGCTCTGGATTCAGCTTCTGCGCTATGACAACATGATCGGCCCAATCGAGTACATGACCTGGAGAATTTCCGAGCAGGTTTCCGATGTGCGGAATTTGGTGAAGGATGAAATTCCGATTGCTGCCATAAATGGCGTCGAGTTGGATATGCGGATCGAAAACTCGGACCTGGCGCCCTTTGCCGATCAGTTGTTCGAGCAGCGTGACCACTGGGCTTTCACGCAAATCGTCGGTGTTTTCTTTGAATGCCAAGCCGATCAAGCCGAGACGGCGCGCCGGCAAATCGAGGATCGCGTCAATAGCGCGTTCGAGATGCTGCTGATTGCTGTGCAGCGTTGATTCAAGCAACGGCAAACGAAGGTCCAGACGATTGGCACGGTAATTCAGCGCGCGAAGATCTTTCGGAAGGCATGAGCCGCCGAACGCAAAGCCCGGTTTCAAATAAGCCGCAGAAATGTTCAGCTTGGTATCTTCGCAGACGGTCGCCATCACCTCCGTGGGGTCGATTCCGAGACGCGCGCTAAGCGCTCCAATCTCATTGGCGAAAGAAATCTTCACCGCGTGAAACGCGTTACACGCGTACTTGATCATTTCAGCGGTTCGCAAGCTCACCAGGCACGGAGTGACTTTGAGAGATCCGTAGAGCGCTGCGACATTTCTTACCGCCTCAGCGTCGTTCCCGCCCACCACCACGAGCGAAGGTTCCATGAAGTCTTTGACCGCAACGCCTTCGCGCAGGAACTCCGGGTTCGATACCACTGACACAGCCGGAAATTCTCGGAATACGGGGATCGCATTTTCTTCGCAGGTCCCCGGGAACACCGTGCTCCGAATCGCAACAATCAGCGGCTTGTTGCGCGTCATGAGCGTGGAAGCAATTTCGCGCGTAACGCGCCGAAGCTGCTCAAGCCCCAGATTGCCGTTCTTTTCCGAAGGCGTGCCGACGCAAATGAGCGCGATATCCGCGTCTTCAATGGCCTCAATAGAGGTGCTTGCCGTCAAGCGGCCGGAGTGGACATTTTCGCGAACCAGCGGCGCCAGGCCAGGCTCGAAAAACGGTGCAGAGCCATTTGAAATATTCGCAACTTTAGATTCATCGCGGTCAATTCCCGTGACGCGATGCCCAAGCTGCGCGAGACACGCTGCCGACACGCAGCCCACGTACCCGAGTCCGAGTACCGCAACGTGTACACCTGAATCGGCTAGTCCCATGCTCTGCGTCTAGTATGTCATCGCCTAGGACCGTTTCGAGCGTTCACGGCGTTTCTTCGCCCAGCCGGGCTTCTCCGTCTGGCGGGCGCGTCCGAGTGCCAGCGAATCGGCGCCCACGTCCTTCGTGATAACCGATCCCGCTGCGATGAAGGCGCCTTCGGAAATCTTCAACGGAGCTACGAGAGTCGAATTGCTGCCCACGAATACGTTATCGGCGATCTGCGTCTCATGTTTTCGCTCTCCATCGAAGTTACAGGTGATGGATCCCGCACCGACGTTTACTCCTGAGCCAATGATGGAATCCCCGAGGTAAGCCAGATGGTTCGCCTTTGATCCTTTGCCTAGCCTGGTCTTCTTCAGTTCCACGAAATTGCCGATGTGACTACTTTCTGCGGCCTCCGCGTTCATCCTCAGCCGGGCGAAAGGTCCAACGAAAGCGTTCGCGCCAATCGACGATGCCTCTGCGACTACATAGGGCAAAATCGTTACGCCATTCCCGATTTGGCAATCGCGTAAGACAGAACCTGTCCCGATCCGGCAGTTCGATCCGATTCGCGTCCGTCCGCGCAGTTGTGCGCTCGATTCTATGACCGAATCCTGCCCCACCTCGACGTCGATATCGACGGTAACGCTTTCAGGTTTCTCGATGGTCACGCCGGCCAGCATCAATTCATCGGTCTTTCTCGCGCGCAAGATCTTATCCGCCGCGGCCAGTTCGATACGTGTGTTGATTCCCAGCAGCTCGGTCTCGTCTTCAATCTGCAAAGCAGCGATCGCGTGGCCATGGCGATTGAAAATCCCGACCATGTCAGTGACGTAGTATTCATTGGCTGCTGCGTTCGGCGTCAGCTCTGTAATGTATTGCCGGAACAGTCCCCAATCGAAGCAATAAACACCCGTGTTGATCTCACGAATTTTAAGCTGTTCCGGACTCGCGGCTCTTTGCTCGACAATCGCCCCAACCATCCCGTGTGCGTCCCGAACGATGCGGCCGTATCCAGTCGCGTCGGCGACCTTCGTGGTAACGATCGCTCCGCCTGGACTGATCTCGGCAAGCTCGAGCAGCGCCTCAATGGTTGCCGCTTTGAGCAACGGCCCATCGCCGTTGAGAATCAACAGCCGGCCTTCAGCCGAATGGATGGCGTCTCGCGCGCAAAGGACCGCATGTCCTGTGCCCATCTGTTCGCGTTGTTCAGCGAATTGGATCCCAGGTGTAATCACGCTCTCGCGGACCTGCGCTGCCTGATGTCCTATCACGGCAACAATACGCTCCGGCGGCGCGGCATGCAGCGCTGCGCGAATCACGTGATTCAGCAGAGTATCGCCGCCCGCTTCATGCAGAACCTTGGCGCGCCTCGATCGCATGCGTGTCCCGAGCCCGGCGGCCAGAATCACGACCGTTATGTTTTCTCTCATCGATATTTCGTTCGTTGCAGGGCCAGCGCTTCTTTTCGGACCTGCTGTGCGCGCGAACGGCTGGCCAAGTCGATCACCACCTCGGCAAGCGCCTCGGGATCGTGTCGAACCCTACGTTGCGCAGGAGCCGTGCTGCGAATCAAGTCCGCCGTCACCACTTTTACTTCAAGCTTCGCTAGCTTCTCAAAGTCATTCTCAACCGGCTTCACATGCGCTCTGGCGTACTTGCGCGTCAGCGCCACAGGTATTTCGCCGGTGTTCAGCACCACGCAATCGATCAGCTTCCTTTGGGCGTGCGCGTGCAGCGCTTCGACGTGCTTGGAAGCCGAGAAGTTGATAGTTTCCCCGGGCTGCCACATTAAATTGACAAAGTAGCCTTTGATGGCGGAGGCGCGCTCAATTGCTCGGGCGATACCCTTCACCAGGATGTTGGGAATCACGCTAGTGTATAGAGAGCCTGGGCCTAGCGTAATCAGGTCGGCCTTGCCGATCGCATCCAACGTCTCCGGAAGCGGCTCGCAGTCGTCAGGTCGCAAGCGAATCAGCTCAATCGGACGCCGGCTCTTGCTGATCTTGCTTTCGCCTCTAACCACGGAACCATCCGAAAGCAGAGCCTCGAGCGTGACATTAGCGGAAGTCGCCGGGAAAATCCGTCCACGGATCGCAAGAATCTCAGACGAAAGCTTTACGGCTTGAGCGAAGTCGCCCGTGATCTGGTGCATCGCGGTGAGAAACAGGTTGCCGAAGCTGTGCCCTTTGAGTCCGCGCCCGCTCGCGAAACGGTATTGGAACAGATGCGAGAGCAGATCCTCGTCCTCCGATAGCGCCGTCATGCAGTTGCGGATATCGCCGGGCGGAAGAATATCGAAATCGCGGCGCAGCCGCCCCGAGCTCCCTCCATCGTCGGAGACAGTGACTACAGCCGCCAAGTCTAAGATCGGGCTACCGGCCTCCGGCGGATGTTGCGCTCCCTGCGAGTGCTTCTTCAAGCCCGAAAGCAGCGTAGATAAACCCGTCCCGCCCCCGATCGAGACGATCCGCAGGGGGGTCTTAAACGTGCTTCTCTGGAGAGGCGTAACGCGAGTCAAACTCGACATGGCCCACTCGCTTAGGATCTCACGAGGGCTGTCCCAAATGACACCGTGCTGCTTCAGCGGCGTTTTCGGGGCTTCTCTTCTTCTTCGTAAACCGGAACCGTATCCAGATCTTCTGCTTCAAAGACCTGACCGCAATCTAGGCAGCGGACATAATCGATCCCGTCGCGCCGATACAGAAACTCGGTTCGCTCGTGCTGACAACCCTGCATAGCGAAATAACACCTATTCTAGACTGACAGCGTTTACTGTCAAGTGCCTTCGCAGAGATTTACCGTTTAATAAGTTAAATACATGCCATAGATCTGTCCGTTATGCTGTTCTTTTCGTTCTCTTTGACGGATAAGAGTCGTCACCCACCAGAGCGCCATCTTCAAAAGGGGTTCTAATCTCGATTCCGCGCTCCCCGGCCTTGTGCCTTCAAGTCGTGCGAAGCGCGATCATCGGATCCACTCGTGAGGCGCGTTGTGCCGGAAGAAAGCCGGCGACGACTGCCGTCACGCCCAACAAGAGAACCGTTCCAAAGAAGGCAACTGAATCGGTAGGAGCGGTTCCGAACAGCAGCGAGCCAATCAGGCGCGCGACTGCAACAGAGGCGATAACTCCGATGAACATTCCGATTACCACCAGCCGTAAGGTCTGCCACATCATGTCGATCTGGACCCGGCCCGCAGTTGCTCCCACCGCCATGCGTATCCCGATTTCTTGCCTTTGCTGGGTGACTGAACAAGACACCACGCCATAAATTCCCAAAGCGGCCAGAACCAAGCCGAGGGCTGCGAACGCGGTTACCAATAGCACGAAGAAGCGGCGTGGCGATACAGCGTGATCCACGCTGGTTTGAATTGGACGTAGTTCTGTCGCTGGCTGGGCCGGGTTAATCGACCGCAGCCTCTCGAGGACGCTTCCAGCTAAAAAGCCGCGTGGCACATTGCTGCGGACTACCAACCAGGCGCCCACTGGCCCAGCCTGACTGGCCGGAAGGTACATCTGCCAACCAGCCTCGCTTTCCAGGCTGCTTTCACGAACATCGGAAACGACGCCGATCACGCGGGCATCTCTGCCGTTTATTAAAGCAATTCCATCTACAGGGTTTTCATTCGGCCAAAGATGGCGCGCAGCTGTTTCGTTGATAATGACTGCCGGCTGGCTCTCGGGACGGTCCTGCAGTTGAATTGGCGGCCTTTTTCGAGACGAATGCCGATCGCATCAAAGTAACCCGGCGTAACGATATAAACAAAAGTTCCCGGCAATTCTCCTTTCCGATACTGCTTCCCTTTCGCCTCCAGGCCCCAACTCCGGTTTCCTTCAAGAGGGAGGTTGTCGGAGATGCCCACGGCTGCTATCCCAGGAATCGTCTGAACGCGACGTAGCATCTCTTGCAAAATCGCGGTTCTTTTTTTGGCATCGCCGTCATCGTAATCCACCTTGATTGCAGCGGCGTGGCTTGGCTGGAAACCAAGATCGACCTCCAGGACGCGGAGAAAACTCCGCAGCAGCAACCCCGCGCTCACCAGCAGAACGCAGGCCAACGCCACCTCCGACACCACCAGGGTCGCTCGTAAACTGTGATGCCTTCTTCCCGCGCTGATTCCCTGACCCATGTCTTTCAACAGGAACTGCAGGCTTCCGCTCGCCATTTTCAAACCAGGAGCAAGGCCAAAGAGAACGGCCGACGCCACTGCCATCAGCAGTGTCCACACCAGAGCCGCTCAATCTACTCGAATGCTGCTTAGTAACGGCAGGGCAAGCGATCCTTGATGTGCAAGGTAGAACGTAGTCGCGTAAGCAAAGCCGAGCCCGGCGAGTCCGCCCGCGCCCGATAGAACCAGGCTCTCCGTCAATAGTTGACGGACCAGGCGGCCACGTCCCGCGCCCATCGCCGCGCGCACTGCAAATTCTTTGCTGCGTGCCCCGGCGCGCGCGAGCAGCAGATTGGAAAGGTTCACGCAGACGATAAGCAAGATAGCGCCCACCGCACACCACAGCACGATCAGAGATCTGCGGAGCTTACCAGCCACGTATTCTTTCAGCGCCGTCAGCTTAACCGTATAGACGCCCTTGGAATTGGCGTATTTGATGTTGAAGTAAAGCTCCGGCGCCAGTATGCTCGCTTCAGCTTGCGCCCTCGCCAGCCTCACGTCACGTCTAAGACGGCCGATTAACGCGAGCGTATTTCCCCAATCGCGCATATCGTCGAGGATGGCTGGGACAAACATGTCTACCTTGGCGCCCGGCGAAAAGATCGAGCCGAAATCGAAGCTATCCGGAAGAACGCCAACCACAGTCACCGGTTGGCCATTGAGGTCGATAGCTCTTCCGACAATTCCGGGATCGCCGGCAAACTGACGTTTCCAGAAAGGATAGGCCAATAGAACCGCCGCCCGGCCGTTCCTTTGGCACTCCTCGGCAGTAAACAATCGACCAATCCTCGGCTGAACCCCAAGCACTCGGAAAAAGTTTCCCGCTATGCTGATGGCGGTAACCGGCAGCGGATCGCTGTTTCCTCGCAGCCGATAATTGTCGGGCGATGAGAACGCGAAGTAACCTGTCACATCCTCGAACGAGCGATTTCTTGTGCGGAATTCTTCGTAGGCATCCACCGAGTAAGTCAAGCTGGATAGGCCGCTCTCGCCCTTTACCGGCGCGATCCAGATCAGTTGCTGTGCATTCGGAAGCGGCAACGCGCGCAGCAGGATCCCGTTGACTACGCTGAAAACCGCGACGTTCGCGCCGATCCCCAAACCGAGTATGAGCACCGCGATCAGCGTAAAAACCGGATCGCGGCGCAGCGTGCGCAAAATGTAGCGCAGATCTTGTAGCATCTCGCGCTTTAGACGACAGGAAATTGCGAAAGGTTGGGCAGCGGCTAAACTATTCCGTGATCTACAAGGCGTCGAGCCGGAGTCAAACGAACAGCCGCGAAATGCCGGTAATACCGGCGACGGTGGAAACAAGCTCTGGTGCAGGAAAGACCGAAAATCACGAAGATGAGCAGCACAACCAAACACCCCAGCCCTATGTTCTTCATCACCGAATTTCTCCCTGGAACACTCGCCGGCGGTCCCTGGGCGAACTGAGGTTGGTATGGAGTTTGCTGCGAACCTGAAGCATCGGCGAATCGCGTGCCGCAGTTTGCGCAAAACTTCGCATTATCCGGATTGGCCAGCCCACAATTTGGACAGTTCATACTCAGGCCTACTGTAACCAATTGCCACCAGAACTCGCGCTTGCGCTGATGTTCGTTACAGGTACGCAAGCACCGGAACTGCGCTCTTCAGAGGCACTGGCAAGCCGAAAGTCGCCGTGAAATGGAAGATGCTCCCTTCACCGACCTTACTCTCGACCCAAATTTCTCCACCCATGAGTTTCACCAACACGGAGGAAATCGTCAGACCCAGCCCTGTGCCGCCGTACTTACGGGTGGAGGATCCGTCCGCTTGAGTAAACGCGTCGAAGATGATGTCCTGCTTCTCGCGCGGAATGCCAATCCCCTTGTCCGCTACCTGAAAATGAAGGCGCGTCGTGTTGGCGGTCTGCCCCTCGGTCTCAACGCTTAGCACCACCTCACCACGGTCGGCGAATTTAATGGCGTTGCCCACCAGGTTCACGACAATCTGCCGCAGCTGTCTGGGATCGCCCATCAGAATTTCATCCAGTCCCGGAGGCAGCCGGCACACCAGCTCCATGCCCTTTTTATGGGCCTGCATCGCCAGTGATTTCAAAGCTTCTTCAAGGCACTGGCGCAGGTCGAACTCTACAATCTCCAAGTCCAGTTTCTTGGCTTCACTCCTCGAGAAATCGAGAACGCCATTGATGATTGCCAGCAACGAATCGGCGGAGCTTTCGATGGTGTGGAGATAATCCTGCTGTTCGTCGGTGAGGTCTGTATCGAGCGCCAGCGAAGTCATGCCCATAATGCCGTTAATGGGCGTGCGCACCTCGTGACTCACATTGGCCAGGAAGTCGCTCTTCGCGCGGTTTGCCGCTTCGGCGGCCTTTAGAGCCCGTCCCAGCGATTCTTCGGTTCTTTTAAGATCCGTGATGTCAAACCCGATCCCGTGGATAAACCACGGGCGGCTATCTTCGCGGCGTACCATCTTCGCCTCGCATTGGAACCACACAGTGTGCCCATCTTTGGCGATTACTCGGTACACGGAATGCAATGGCTCTCCCGAGAGGAAAAATGCGGCAGCCTCCACACTCCATCGCGACTTATCCTCGGGGTGAATCTGCCCATACCAGCGGATCGGCTCCTCCAACCATTCCTCTCGTTTGAACCCAAGCAATGTTTCAATATGAGGACTGACATAGGCTTCACCAACGCCTCCGTCGAGGTTGGCCATAAAGACCACTGCGGGAATCTGCTCAAGCAGAGTTTGGTAGCGGGCTTGGGCGCTGGAGAGTTCTTCGCCGCGCGCGGCGTCTCGTGTCGAAATTCCAGCGAGAAGCCCATTAGGAGAAAAGACGTGAGCCAAGCCCGTGAGAATGGCTTCGGCCTTCGCTACGTCCGCTGGCCACTCTTGCGATTCAGATTTCATGCAGTTGGTTGACCTGCGAGTGGCCGAAACCCTCGCTCATCCTCCCTTCCGACAAGTTTGCCGCTGGTATCTTATCGGATCGGCAGGAACGTGTCGTTGCAATTGAAGGCCGAACCACAAACGGAATCTGCCACTGCTACTCGCCGCAAGCGCCTTCGTGTATTATAGAGCTTTACGGTATGAAGGAACTGCTTCAGGCGCTTTCTCCCGGTCAGCGCGATTGGCGAATTGCAACGCAGCTGGATCCTAAACGTATCCCAGCACACATAGCAATCATCATGGACGGTAACGGCCGCTGGGCCCGGCAGCGAAATTTCCCTCGCATCATGGGCCATAAGGCGGGCGTCGACCCCGTAAGAACCACTGTCGAGACTTGCGCGCAACTTGGTGTCGAAGCGCTCACGCTGTACGCCTTTTCTGTCGAAAACTGGAAGCGGCCACGGCATGAGATTGAAGGGCTGTGGCGATTGCTCCGAGTTTATCTTCGGCGCGAGCTGCAGAATCTGATGCGGAACGATATCCAGCTGGTCGCTATTGGACGCATAGAGTCGCTGCCCGATTCAGTGCTGCAGGAAATACAGAGCGTGATGGACGAAACCGCACACAACCGCGGTATGCGCCTGAACCTCGCGATCAACTACGGCGGGCGGACGGAGTTGGTCGACGCTGTCAACTCGATCTTGGAGAACGCCCGATTAGAGGGAAATCTTCACTCGGTGGAAATTACCGAAGAGGGCATAGCGGGGCATCTCTACACCGCCGGTTTGAAAGATCCGGATCTGCTGATTCGAACCTCCGGCGAAATGCGAATCAGCAACTTTCTCTTATGGCAGGTCGCGTACGCGGAGTTATACGTAACCGAAACCTTGTGGCCGGACTTCACGCGTACCGAGCTGCTCGAGGCGATTTTCGAATATCAAAATCGAGAGCGCCGCTTCGGTGGTCTCGCCTGCACCTCTCCTTTGCCTCTCGAGAGCTCTCCGCTCCTGCTTAAAGAACAAGCGTTCGAATTGCCTCTCGCCTAACCACGCTAAACTAGTCACGCCAGGATCTTGATGAAGCGCCTGCTTACCGCATCCGCGCTGATTGCAGTCGCTGTTTATCTTATCTTCTGGGCTCCCGGGCCGGTGTTCATGGCCGCCGCGCTGTTGATGAGCCTGCTCTGTTACTGGGAATACTCGGGCCTTGTCGCCGCCCATTTCATCGCCCGCCCCGCCCTTTTTGGCTTATTCGCCGGTCTGCTCATATTGTTCCGGCCGCAAGATACGCTGATCGGGATAACGCTTCTGGTGGTAATCCATTTCTGCGTCTCGCTTACGTCTGTAAATCTGCGTGACATCTTGCCCCAGGTGGCGTGCTCGTTGCTGGGTGCGTTCTACACTTTCGCTCCATGGCGTTTCTCAGCGGATCTCCGTCATATAAGTGTCCATCTGCTCTTCTTTGCGCTGGCCCTCAACTGGGCGGGAGATTCAGCCGCGTACTATATAGGACGCCTGTTCGGTAAGCATAGCCTGGCGCCCAGAGTCAGTCCCAAGAAAAGCTGGGAAGGCGCGATTGCGTCTGTCGCCGGATCCATTCTCTTCGGCCTCCTCTACCTCCGGCACTTTATGCCTCGTATCGCTTGGTGGCAAGTCACGGGGATGGCCCTCCTAGGAAATGTCGCAGGCCAGTTCGGTGATCTCGCTGAATCGGCAATCAAGCGCGGAGCGGGCGTAAAGGACAGCGGAACCATGTTACCCGGCCATGGCGGCATGTTAGATCGCGTAGACAGCAGCTTATTCGGGCTGCCTGTAATACATTTTCTTTATCAAATAATGAGATCTCAATAATCTTTTAAAAGGCGAGATTCTGGAACTACGCTCCTGCCTAAAGCATCAGTAAACCAGTAAGAATTTACTCAGCATGCTGAGTAATTCCAACTTCAGGAAAAAGTCTTTAATAAATCATAGAAATGAATGGGAGGAGTAAGTATGCGTAAAGTAAGTATTCTAGCCTTAGTGGTGCTTGGAGCAGCATCGCTCCAGGCACAAGAATCGGAGCAGCCCGTTACTTTGGGCTTCAAGGTAGGCGTTCCGGTTACGGACATGTTCAGCGCCTCCAATACGACCCAATTCAGCAATTCAATTCCGGGATCGTTCACGTCGGCTGTTCCGCGATACGAATTTGGAGTCAGCGGTGAATTTCATCTTCCGTTGCATCTTCGCTTCGAGATCGACGGATTGTACAAGCGCGGCGGGTTCGATAGCGAGTCGGCATTCGGATCGGGCGCCGGCTTGGCGTTCAGGCCGACAACCTTCAACGATTGGCAAGTTCCAGGCCTCTTCAAGTACAACATCGCAATGGGACATTTCAGGCCGTTCGTAGATTTCGGCGCCTCTCTGCGGCACATCTCAACGATCACGCAGACCACCTACGCGCCCGGTTTTTCTTATGGCGAAATCTCAGACAACTCGATCGCTTTGCACAATCGCAACAGCGTCGGTGGAGTAGCCGGCTTCGGCTTCACCTTCAAGAAAGGACCGTTTGAGCTTATCCCCGAAGCTCGTTACACCCGTTGGGCCAACGAATCGTTCGAGACAGATGGGCTTCGGACAAATTTGGACCAGGGCGATGTATTGCTAGGTATCAGTTTCTAGCATTTTAGGAGAGCGGCTATACAACCGCTCTCCTAAAGTAAAACTAATGTATAGTGCGAGTCTTCCGATTCATGTAGTCCATGAGTAAGTAATTACCAAGCGTGTATGGCGTAGTGAAGTAAGCTTTGCCGGAGCACATTTGAGTTACTTTCTGGACGAACTGAACTAGGCCATAGTCGCTAGCCAGCATGAATGTGTTGATCAATATGCCTCGCTTCTTGCACCGGGCGACTTCTTCAAGCGTCTGGCTGATAACCAGCGGATCGAGACCAAAGGCATTCTTATAAATACGGCCGTCTTCCAGTGTTAACGCCGAGGGCTTGCCGTCGGTAATCATCACGATCTGCTTCATGTCCTTCTTCTCTTGCGAGAGCAGGCGCTGCGCAAGAATCAAGCCATCCCGCGTGTTCGTATAGTACGGTCCCACCTGTACACGGGCAAGCTCCGATATGCGCATCTCCTCAGCGGAATCGTGGAACAGGACGCATCGCAGGGAATCGCCGGGATACTGCGTGCGGATCAGATGCGCAAGCGCAAGCGCGACCTTCTTCGCGGGCGTAAATCGATCCTCCCCATACAGGATCATGCTGTGGCTGCAATCGAGCATCAGCACGGTGGCGCACGAGCTTTGATATTCGGATTGGTGGACGTGCAGGTCGCCGTATTCCAAATTCAGAGGCAGCTTCAAACCTTCGCGCTGTATCGCACTGAATAGCGTGGCGCTGACATCCAGATTCAGCGTATCCCCGAATTCGTAGCACTTAGCTCCCCCGCTCGCGTCAATGCCGGTGGCAAGATCTCGAGTGTCATGCGCCCCAAAGCTCGACTTGCCCAAGGACCCTAACAGATCTTTGAGCGTTTTGAAACCTAGAAAGTCAATCGCCTTATCCGTAACCTCGAACCGCATTTCACTTTCTGCCTGGCCCTCCGATCCAGGCGCCGAAGCTGCTTCCGGAGCAGTCTCGTCCGTATGGATGTAACCCGCCTCTTCGAGTTTTTGCATGAGCCGTTCAATCAGTTTCTCGCGCTGTTCGGCTGACATTTGCCGCAACCGCTCGCGGATTTCTTCCGCCCGCTCCGGATCGAACAATTCCCCGCCCTCGAGGGCGCGCTCGATCACTTCCTTGAGCTGCTCCAGCGTGTGCTGGTTCATCTCCGAGAATTGCAGGTAAGGATCTTGAAAGCCGCTTTGGAGGAAGTAGTCCGAGAGTGCGCGAAGGAGACCTTCCATCTCGATGCCGAGATCTTCTTCGGAAAACTTCGAATATGAGACCCGCCGCATGCAGCTGCGCCTATATGATCAATTCAGGTTGCGGCGTCCGCCTCCCGACCCGCCCCGCCCGCGACCGGGATCAAAGCCGCGGCGCTGCGGATCGTCCCGTTCTTCGCGGCCGCGGTCCTCGCGCGAAAGCCTCTCTCCCGCCACAAATTCGAGCTCTTCATTGCGGCTGATCCGGCGATGCGCGTAGAGACCTTCTAAAATAAATTCGCCAGCGGAGGCTCGCATAGCCGTGCTCTCATTCTCCGTTAGCCCCAGCTTCTTAGTAGTTGCAAGCAGATCTTGGATACGGCCCAGGTTCTCGAC
>JBAUUG010000445.1:0-7215 GCA_049582585.1 Bryobacteraceae bacterium
AGCAAGCTTCGATCCGCTAAGGATGGCCTTAGCGGGCCCGGACGAATATGGCTCCTCCAAAACCCGATAGGCACTTTCCCGTTTGCTTTTGCTCTCCATCGAGCTTCGGCGAAACGCTCATGTTGACTCGGATCCAGCATGTATACCGGCCCATCTTCAGGACGCCGCGGAATGATCTCCAGATCCTCAACGCGCAACGTCGGCAGCTGCGCCTTGGGGAAGGTCCCGATAAGGACTCCTCCTACTTCGATTCCAAGCTTTTCGGCTTGCGCAAGCTCACCGGCAATTTTTGACACCAGGTCCAGCTTCAGCTCAATCGCATAGGGAGAGCGGTCCGGATTCCATCGGACATAATACGGAGCTTCGCTTGTTGCTTCGTTCATCAAAGGGCTCAACGATACACTTCTCTATGTTTGCCTCCTATTCTCTACCTTGTCGCCACGCCGATCGGGAATCTGGAGGACATCACCCTTCGCGCGCTACGCATTCTTCGCCAGGAAGTGGCCCTGATTGCCTGCGAAGATACGCGCCGCACCCAGAAACTCCTCGAGCATTACGACATCCGAAAACCGCTCCTCAGCTACCACGAGCACAATGAGGCAAAGCGTTCCGCGGACATCCTGGGAAAGCTCGAGCACGGTGACTCAGTCGCTCTGGTCAGCGATGCCGGCATGCCCTTGATTTCGGATCCTGGATACCGGGTCGTCACAGCCGCCATCGACGCGGGTTTCCCGGTTGTCCCCGTCCCGGGCGCGTCGGCGGCTTTGGCCGCCCTTGCCGCCTCAGGCCTGCCTATTGATGAGTTCCGCTTCATCGGATTCCTGCCCTCCAAGTCCGGCGCGCGCCGCAAAGCGCTGGAAAGCCTGGCGAGTGAGCGCGCGACCGTGGTCGCCTATGAGAGTCCCCATCGAATTTTGGAAACGCTGAGCGACATGGCGAACATCCTTGGAGAGCGCCGGGTCGTGTTGGCCCGTGAGATGACGAAAATCCACGAAGAATTTATTCGTGGTCCCGCTTCGGCGGTTCGAGAGAGGTTAGCGGAGCGAGGCCCGGTAAAGGGCGAAATTGCTTTAGTGATCGGGCGCTCGGAAGAATCGGCGCGGATTGAGGACCCGCTAGCCGAAATTTCCAGGCTTCAGAACGAAGGCTTGGATCGCATGGGAGCGATTAAGGCCGTTGCGAAGCGAGCCGGCCTGTCAAAGCGTGAGGTCTACCGGCTCGCTGCGGGGCTGGGCAGCAATCCGCCGGACAAACGTCGTGATTAGGACCGAACGAACCCACAGCCAATTTGGGTTCGTTTCGCAAAATTCGCTCCGCGATCAGTTGCCGGATCATTCTAACGAACGCCGGGTGCGTTCCCACCGTAGCCGCGCGAACCATTTTCATGCCGAGTTCGTTTGCCAGATGCAGTGCTTCCGTGTCCAGGTCGTAAAGAACTTCCAAATGATCCGAAACGAACCCAAGCGGCGCGACCAGAACGTTTTTTGCGCCTTCATTGTGCAGGTTCCGCAAACGATCCAGAATGTCCGGCCCCAGCCAGGGCTGGCCGGGAGGCCCGCTCCGGCTCTGGTACACCAGGTCCCAATTTTTAAATCCTATTGCCTCAGCTACTAAGCGCGAAGCCTCTCGAAGTTGTTTTTCGTAGTCGCTGGTTTCGGCCATGGAGCAGGGAATGCTGTGGGCCGAAATTACGAAACGAACCCAGAGTAGTTCGTTTGGTAAAAATTGTCCCATCGCTTGTCTGACCCGGTCCGCCGCCGCCTCGATGAAGCCGGGATGGTTGTAGAAGACCCGGAGCTTGTCGACCTCAGGCGCGCCTTCCCCAGTCTCGGCCTGCGCCGCCGCGATGTTCTCACGATACTGGCGACAGCCTGAATATGAGCTGTATGCCGACGTCACAAACGCGAGCGCCCGCTTCACGCCATCGTCGCGCATTTGCCGCAGCGCATCCACTAGAAAGGGGCGCCAATTCCGATTCCCCCAGTAGATCGGGAGATTCGGTCCGTGCTCGGCAAGCTCTTTCCGCAGCGCCGAAATCAGCTCGCGGCATTGATCGTTGATCGGGCTTCTGCCTCCGAAGCGGTAATAATGTTCGGCCGCTTCAAGCAGGCGCTCGCGCGGCACGTCCCGCCCTCGCGTTACGTTTTCGAGGAACGGCAGAACATCTTCACGCCCTTCGGGTCCGCCGAAAGAGACGATCAGAACGGCTTCATACATGATCGGGATTACAGCCCACCGATGCGATGCAGCTTCAACATATTCGTCGAGCCGCGCAGGCCCACCGGCTGGCCGGCTACGAATACGATATTGTCTCCCGGACGAGCGCGCCCGGTATCGATCAGTACGCGCTCCATTTCATGCAGCATCTGGTCGGTAGACTGAGCCACCGGCGCCACAATCGGCTCCACGCCATAAATGATCGAGAGTTGGCGGGCCACGACATCGCTCGAAGTAAACGCATAGATCGGGACAGGCGGCCTATACCGGGCCAGTAGGCGCGCCGATGTGCCAGTCGTTGTACCTACAGCCAGCGCCACCACGCCGGCCGAGCGCGCCGAATGGTATGCGGCATCGGCGATGATCTCCGGAATCGGCATTTCTTCCCGCAGCCAAACATCGGGGAAGCCCCGCTTGTGCAATGAGCTTTCCGTTTCACAAGCAATTCGCGCCATCACTCTGACGGATTCCACCGGATGCTTGCCGGTGGAGGTTTCGGCGGATAACATCACCGCGCTGGTTCCATCGTGAATCGCGTTTGCGACATCGCTGACCTCCGCGCGAGTCGGCAGCGGATTTTCGATCATGGATTCCAGCATCTGCGTCGCTGTGATGACGAACTTCCCGCATTTTCTCGACTTTTCAATAATGCTCTTTTGAATGGCCGGCACTTTCTCGAGCGGCATCTCCACACCCAGATCGCCGCGCGCCACCATCACGCCCTCGCATTCTTCTAGAATCGCGTCGAGATTGTGCCAACCCTCCGGCTTTTCAATTTTTGCGATGATAGGTTGCTTCGCATCCACTTCTTCGAGCAAGTGCCGGAAGCGAAGAACATCCCGCGCTTGGCGAACGAAGGAGAGCGCGAAGAAATCAACCTCCTGCTGAATGCCGAAATGCGCGTCGGCGATGTCCTTTTTAGAAAGAGACGGCGTGCTCAGGTTTACCCCCGGCAGGTTGATGCCTTTGCGGTCGCTAATCGGGCCGCCGCTCTCCACCAGGCAGCGAACCGCTGTTCCATCCGTACTCTGAACGCGAAGCTGCACCGAGCCGTCGTCAAGCAGAACTGGATCGCCGGGCTTCACATCATGGGCAAATTCAGTGTAGTTGGTCGAGGCAATCTCGGCGTTTCCAGTCACCGGCTGAGTGGTGATGGTGAAAGTACTGTTGTCTTCGAGGAAAGATCGGCCGCCCTCGAACGTGCCCAGCCGGATCTTCGGTCCTTGCAAATCGAGCAATATACCGGCAAATCGCTTCAGCTCAGCGGCGACGGCGCGGACGGCGCGGATGCGCCGGGCATGATCCTCCTGCGCGCCGTGGGAAGCATTCAACCGAAACACATCCACGCCCGCCTCAAAGAGGCTGCGCAGGACGTGTTCAGGGTCTGTAGAAGGACCGAGTGTGGCAACTATTTTGGTGGCTCGCATGGATGTGTGAAGGGCGTGCGCTACGATAGCGGAGACTTCACAGCGAGGGGAAGCTTCACTCACCATTATTATGCCGCTTTATCAAGCGATCGTACTTGCGATTGTTCAAGGATTAACTGAGTTTTTTCCAGTTAGCAGCAGCGCGCATTTAATCGTCATTCCGGAATTTTTGCGCTGGAACGACGGAGGCTTAGTGTTTGATGTAGCGCTTCACGTCGGAACCCTGGCCGCGATCGTCATCTACTTCTTCAAAGATTGGGTGCAGGTGATCGCCAAGGGGCTGGGTTTTTCATACGCCGGTTCCAGGCCCGACGAAAACAGCCGGTTTCTTCTCTGGTACCTGGTCATCGCCACCATTCCCGGCGCGATTGCGGGCTGGAAATGGGACAAATACGCCGAGCATGCGTGGCGCAGCCCCTACATCATCGGCTCAGCGGCGATTCTGGTGGCCATCTATATGGCAGTCGCGGATCGGATGAGTGAGCGGGAGGGCGGTCTGGATCGAATGAATTGGCGCGAGGCGCTCGTTATCGGTGTCTCTCAGGCTTTCGCGATTATCCCCGGCGTTTCGCGGAGTGGAAGCACAATTGCGACCGGTCGATTTTTTCATCTGGATCGAGAAACTTCGGCGCGGTTCTCGTTTCTGCTTTCGGCTCCGATTATCGCGGGAGCCGCGGCAAAAAAATTCATCGACATTCATAAAGAGGGCGGCTTGCCGCCGGAAATGAGATTGCCTTACGCAGTCGGAATTTTGGTGAGCCTGGTGGTCGGAATTGTAGTCATTGCGGTCTTTCTGAGATACCTGCGTCATCACAGCCTGAACGTTTTCGTGTGGTACCGCATTGTTTTTGGCATAATAGTAATCGCTCTGGCAGTTTTCTTCCGCATCGGCGGATGACGCTTCTATCGCCCTCTCGGCACACACGGCTGAATGAAGCCGTGGGACTCTTATTGTTTCTACTTGGCCTGGCGGTCTCGCTTAGCCTGCTCTCGTACTCCGTCGCCGATCCATCGTGGGACACCGCAACTCGAATCGCGCGCACCCATAACCTGCTTGGGCTTTTCGGCGCAAAATGGGCCGATCTGCTGCTGCAGATTTTTGGCATTAGCATTTTCCTGCTCCCGGTGCATATCTGGATCCTCGCGTGGAAATGGGTGCGCTCGTCCGCCATTGAGAGTCCGTGGTTCCGCGTTCTGGGCAGCCTGGCTCTCTGGTTTTGTATTTCGACCGCCTGCGGATTGATTCCGCGCCCCTGGATATTATCGGGCGGCATTCACCCGAGCGGCGTCGTTGGAATGGTGATGGCCGATTTTCTGCTCGCCCGGTTCGACCTGGCCGGGGCGGCAATCGTCACCGTCGCGACGGGAATCGTGGCGCTGTATTTCGCTACGACATTTGAGGTATCGACCCTGATGCGCTGGCTACGCGGGCCAATTGCGAAATGGCGGGAGGCGTCGGCCAAGTGGCGGGCATCGCGTCAAGCCAGGCGTCAACGAGCAATCGACAAAGCCAAAGCGAAGGCGGCGGAGCGCGTGGCCCGGCGCAATGGACGACGCGTTGCTCCGGTTTCTTCCGCCGACGACAATCCGCCGTTCGATTTGCAGGATGCGCCGGCGACCGAATCTGAAGCCCAGGAAATACCAATCAAAACGCTCGAGTATCAGCCCGTCATTCGGACGCAGCCGCCTGAAGAAGGACCGGACGATATGCCCGCCTTCGAAACGCCCACGCCTGCGCGCAGCGCTCTGAAACGCAAGCGGACTTACCGCTTGCCGTCAACAGATCTCTTAAACGAAGTGCCGGAAAGAAACGGTTACGACGGTCTCGAGCTGAAGGACATCGCGAACCGAATCAAATCGAAGCTGGAAGAGTTCAATGTGCGCGGCTCGGTGGTGCAAATCAATCCCGGTCCGGTGGTCACAACGTTCGAATACAAGCCGGAAGCGGGAATTAAATATAGCCGCATCACGACTCTGAACGAAGATCTCTGCCTGGGTTTGCAGGCCGAATCGATTCTGATTGAACGATTGCCCGGTAAGCCAACCGTAGGAATCGAAGTGCCAAACACCAGGCGCGAAGTGATCAGCTTGCGCGCGATCTTGGAATCGGATGAATTCCATGATTCGCCTTCCCGGATGACCATGGCTCTCGGCAAAGACATCAACGGCCGTATCAAGGTCGCGTCGCTCGAGACCATGCCTCATCTCCTGATCGCGGGCTCGACCGGATCGGGAAAAAGTGTGATGTTGAACGCCATGATCATGTCGTTTCTCTACAAGGCGACGCCGGATGAAGTGCGGATGATCATGATTGATCCGAAGCGCGTCGAGATGGGCATCTACGAGGGCATCCCACACCTGCTGACGCCGGTCATTACGGAGCCTAAGAAGGCCACCAATGCCTTGCGAAACGCGGTGATCGAGATGGAACGGCGGCTGAAGCTGCTTGCCGCGCATGGCGTTCGCAACATCGATCAGTTCAATCGCAAGATGGCGCAAGTTCGCACGGAGCCTAGAAGTCTATTCGACGATTCCGAAGAAGACGAGGACCTCAAACCGCTGCCTTATGTGCTCATTCTGATTGACGAGCTGGCTGATTTGATGATGCTGGAGCGGGCGAACGTCGAGGAATGCATCACCCGGCTGGCGCAGATGGCGCGTGCCGTCGGCATGCACTTGGTTTTGGCGACGCAGCGCCCCAGTGTCGACGTGATTACCGGTTTGATCAAAGCGAATTTCCCGTCGCGCATCAGCTTTCGAGTTGCCACGCGAGTGGATTCGCGAACCGTTTTGGACATCATGGGCGCCGAGCACCTGCTAGGGAAAGGCGACATGCTTTTTCTGCCTCCCGGCTCACCGCGGCTCACGCGCGTACACGGGGCATTTGTATCCGAAGCCGAAGCCAATCGCGTGGTCGATTTCTGGAAAGAACAGGCCACCCCGGAATACGACGAGAGTTTCCTGCTGCCTCCGGCCGAAGAGGATGAAGAAGAAGCTGAGATATTCGACGGCGAGCAGGATCCGATATATCAGGATGCCGTGCGGGTGGTTTTGGAAATGGGCAAAGCATCGACCTCGACGCTGCAGAGGCGATTACGGCTGGGTTACGGGCGGGCGGCGCGTATTTTAGACATGATGCAGCGCGATGGAATCATCGGGCCACCGGATGGGAGCAAGCCAAGGGAAGTGCTGAAGCGGCCCGATTGGCTGCGCGAGGTGGAAGGACAGGTGAGGTAGGCTGCTTCGCAGAGAGTTCCTCGCAACGGCACTGTTCGCAAGCGCCCGTATCGCTGAACCGATACGCGTGACCATCGACATAAGCCGAACCCTGGGCGCCATTCCGGCGGACTTCATCGGCCTGGGCTATGAGATTTCTTCCGTAGCAACACCAGGTCTGCTCAGCGCGAGCAATCACAGCTACGTGCAACTCGTCCGCGCACTAGGGGCGAACGGCGTCATCCGAGTTGGCGGAAATACTTCCGATTATTCCTCGTTCGCGCGCGATGGAGCTTCCGCAGCAGCGCCCAAAGCAACCGTAGTGAACGAAGACAATCTTCGCGAGTTAGGAACT
>JBAUUG010000446.1:0-51521 GCA_049582585.1 Bryobacteraceae bacterium
ACTTAAGAAAGAGGAAAGACGAATTGGCTCCGTGAGGGCGGTAGCGAAAGGATAGTTCCCGAAGATGCGCGATCAGATTTTACTTTCTACTGCCTTATTTTTCCTGGCGGCGGGCTCTGTGTTCGGAAGCTGCACGGGGTCTTCGCCGTACGCATGTACTGGCGGAAGTCTTTCGATTAATGCAACCAGTCAGAACGGCTACCTGGCTTCGAACGCGCAGACGGTGTCGGGCTTGGCGGGATCGATTTCGAAGGTCACGGTCACGATGACGAACTGGAATGACAACGGGAGCTACCCGGGCGACACCGACCGCGAAATGATGCTGGTGTTTCAGCCCACGGGCTGCGGCAACAACAACTGCCTGCAAACCTTCCAATTTCTGGGCGGGTTCGGCTCTTTCGACAGCCTTTCAAGCTATACGGTCACCTTCGACGACAGCGCCACCAAATACGCCCCGGATGCGTATGAAGGGGTAAACGCGGGAGACGAGCCGCCTGTCAATCCGGGACTCTATAAGCCGACGGTAAATGAGGGCCAGACCTATTGCTCTCAGGAAGGCGGTCAGGCGGCATTCGGTTCGCCAGCGCCTTCCTCGGCGCCCTGCGCGACCGACAATCAGAGCGATACAGCCAACGGCAACAGCGACGGACATTCCACATTCGCTTCCCAGTTCAGCGGCAATCCGAACGGCACTTGGACGTTATATGTCTGGACAAACGGAAATGGCGAAGATTCGGCGGCAGGCATCGCCAGTTGGACGGTGACCATCACCACGCAGGCCAGTGCGGCGAGCACCACCACATCGCTGAGCTCGAACCAGCCGAATAACGAGACCACAGAAGGCACCTCGGTGACGCTGACGGCGACCGTCAACTCAAATTCCACGGTCAATGAAGGTACCGTCACCTTTACGGACAACGGCAACAACCTGTCTTGCAGTGGCGGTAATCCGGCCGCGGTGAGCAGCGGGACGGCGACGTGCGTGACGTCCTTCTCCAGCGAAGGCAACCATCCACTGGAGGCGGCTTATAGCGGGGGCACGGATTTCGGAGCGAGCCACGGGACATTGAATTTCTTTGCCGATCATCCGACCACCAATCCGAATCCAGGTCAGTACTGCAACACCGGAACGATCACCGTCAACACCGCCAACCAGCCGGGGACCACGCCTTATCCGCAGCACATCACCATTCCGAGCACGAATGGAACCCTGAGCGATGTCAGCCTCACCCTGTCGAATATCACTACGGATAGTAATGGCGCCATTTCCGACTACAACTTTTTGTTGGTCGATCCGAATGGAAATAAATTCATTCCGCTGGCGGGGGCCGGCGGCTCCGCGGCTGCCAGCGGCGTCACTTTGGCGTTGAGCGACTACGGTTCGGCCACGGTGCCCAATCCGCAGAACACAGCGGCCCCATCCGGGACTTACCTGCCGACCGATGACAACAGCGGCTTGAGTTTCGCCTCGAGCCCCAACGGCCCGCCTGCCGGCCCCTACCAGCTTCCGCAGAATCAGGGCGGCGCGACGTTCGACACGACCTTCGGCGGCAGCAATCCGAGTGGGCAGTGGAGCTTGTACGCCTACGATACCTCGGGCCAACAGACCGGTTCGATCGGCGGCTATTGCTTGAACATCACGACCAGCAACGCAGCGGCGACAGTGACGACGGTCACTTCGTCGCCGAACATGGAGGCGACGGTTGGCGAGAGCGTGACCTTCACCGCAACTGTCACCAGCGGCGGCAATCCCATCAGCGACGGTACCGTAACCTTCAAGGAGAACGGGACCGTTCTTTCCGGCCCCACAGCCGTGAACGGCAGCGGCCAGGCAACTTTCCAAACCTCCTCTCTAAGCGAGGGCATTCATACCATCACTGCCAATTACAGCGGCGTGAGCGGCACGTTCAACGTGAGTTCGGGGAGCGTGACGATCGAGATCGACACCGCGACGACGAACCCGTCTAGCGGCGTGTACTGCAACCCGGGAGGGATCAACATTTCTGGTTCGAACGGCGGCCAGAACATTCCCGCGAGCCCGTATCCATCGCGCGTCAACGTGACGAATCTCGCGGGGACCGTAAACACGGTCGGCATCAGCCTGAACAACTTCTCCGACGCCGAGCCCGACGGCAGCGTGATGCTGCTTGAAGGCCCCACGTCCACCAACATTGTTTTCTGGGATGGGGTGGGGGGAGACAGCGGATTCAGCAGCCTGAATCTCACGCTAGCGGATTCAGCCGGCTCGGGGAATCCGGTTCCGGCGCCCCCATCGAATAATGGGACATACTATCCGACTGCTGATGCGGACGGCCATCCCGCCGCTGTGTTCCCGTCTCCGGCGCCGACGAGCCTATCATTCGCGCCCTCAGAAGGACTTCAGACGTTCACCAACGCCTTCCAGAACATCAACGGGAACGGCTACTGGGCGTTTTATCTCTACAATCGGTTCGGCGGTCAAGCAGTAAGCATCAACAACTGGTGCTTGAACTTCGTGGTGAATCCGCCGGTGCTCACGCTTACCAAGAGCCACAGCGGCAGTTTCACGCAAGGCGATACGAGCGATACGTACACCATCACAGTTGCCAACCCCAGCGGTCCGGGATCAACCGGTGGCACGCTGACCCTGACGGACACGCTGCCCACCGGAATGAGCGGAGTGTCGATGGGTGAGACCGCACACACGGGTGGCGGGACAGGTTCGGACTGGAACTGCACCGGGTCCACCGCGACATGCACGCGCACAACGCCGATGCCTTCGGGCGAGAGCGACACGATAACGCTGACGGTCAGCGTGGGTTACAACACTGCGACGGGCGCTAATGCGGTCACGAACTCGGTTCAGGTTTCCGGCGGCGGCATTTCGGCTACGCAAACGGCAACCGATCAAACCACGATTAATCCGGGCCCGGTGCAGGTGACGTTCAGCACGAGTCCGGCGGGTCTTTCCTATACGGTCGGCAGCACAACCTACACTTCGCAACAGATGCTGACACTGACCAACGGATCGATGTATACCGTCTCGACTACTTCGCCGCAGACCTCGGCGGGTGTACAGAATACGTTCACGAGCTGGTCGGACGGGGGAGCAATGTCGCACTCGATTCTTATTTCCAGCACGACCGGCACAGCCAGCTATAGCGCAAGCTTCAGCACTGCGTATCAGCTGACCACGGCGGTGTCACCCAGCAACTCGGGAACCGTGACTCCCACTTCGGGGAATTACTATGCTCCGGGGACGCCGATCGGCCTGACGGCTGCGGCGAGCCACGGGTATGGGTTCTCAAACTGGACGTCGACCGCGAATGGGATCCTGGCCAATGCGAACAGCGCGACCTCTGCGACCGTGACGCTAAGCGGTCCCGCGACGGTAACTGCTAACTTCGCAGCCCTTTCGAACACGCCGTTCGTGATCTCGGCGACTCCGAACAACGCGACCGGTTCTTCTCCCCCGTTTGCGCTGACCTACTCCGACAGCAGCGGAACAGCTGCTCTTCGCTATTTGATCGTGAACTTCAATACGACGAGCTCCTATGCACAGGGCTGTGTCGTCTACTACAACCAGGACAACAACAATCTGTTCCTGGAAAACGACGCCGGAAACGCGGTGCAAGGGCCGATCCAACCCGGCTCCGGAATGCTCAAGAATAGCCAGTGCACGATTAGCGGGGCAGGCACTTCGACCGCCATCGCGGGCAACAATCTCACGCTGAATCTGGCGGTCACGGCGACCAGCAGTTTCACGGGCGTAAAGAACATTTATATGTTGGCGACGGACAACAACGGCAAGGAAAGCGGTTGGGTGAACGCGGGGACCTGGACGCCCGGAGCCGCCTCCGCTCCCTCGATAGTCCCGCTATCGCCGAATACTTACAGCGGCTCCCCGCAAACTTTTGCGCTGACGTATTCCGACACCGGCGGTCCTCCCGACCTTCACTATGTGATCGTCAACTTCAATACGAGCACGGCCTCCTCTCAGGGCTGCGTCGTCTACTACAACCAGGACAACAATAATCTCTCGCTTCTGAACAACGCCGGGAGCGGCATTCAAGGGACTATCCAGCCCGGATCGGGCTCGGTATCGAACAGTCAATGCACCATCACCGGGAGCGGCACAACTGTCGTCCCCTCGGGCAACAACCTCACCCTGAACCTGGAGGTAACCGCGAGCAGCAGTTTCACAGGAACGCAGAATATCTACATGCTGGCGACCGACAATGACGGGAAGGAAACCGGCTGGCAAAATGAGGGTACTTGGACGCCCGCCGGCGCCTCCATTCCCTCGGTCGTTTCGGCATCGCAGAGCGGTGTTACCGGTTCGCCCGAAACCTTCGCGCTGACCTATTCCGATACAGGCGGCTCGACAGCTCTTCATTATCTGGTCGTGAACTTTAATACGAGCACGGCTTATGCGAGCGCCTGCGTCGTTTACTATAACCAGGACAATAACAATCTCTTCCTGGAGGACGATGCGGGTACCGGGCTGGAAGGTCCGATTCAGCCCGGTTCAGGCACGCTGTCGAATACTCAGTGCATGATTGACGGCACTAACACTACGGTCGTGCCTTCGGGCGACCAATTAACGCTGAACCTGGCGGTGACGGGCTATTTAACGGGCACAAAGAACATTTATATGCTGGCCACCGACAACGACAGCAAAGAGAGCGGTTGGCAAAACGAGGGGACCTGGACGCCTTAAGGAGCGCGGTAGTCTTCCTTTATGCCAGGCCGCGGTCCAACGCGTATCTGGTCATCATCGCGGTCGAATGCAATTTCAAGCGATCCATGATCGCGGCCCGGTGGAATTCCGCGGTCCGTACTGAAATATTCAAGCGGTTTGCTATCTCTTTAGCGGAGCAGCCTTGTGAGATGAGCCGAAGGACTTCCTTTTGACGCTCGGTCAAGCCGCCATCGGGTAACTGCTCTTCTGGAGCCTGCAATCGAGACCCGATATACCGACCGCCTTTGAGGACTGTGCCGATCGCAAGCATCAACTCCTCCCCCGGGGCACGTTTCGATAAGTACCCGTGTGCCCCAATTTCAAGGGCGCGCTTCACGAACCTGGGTTCGGTGTACATGGAGAGAAACATCAATTTCAACTCGGGTCGCCTGTCGAGCGCGCGGCGCGCCGCGTCGAAACCATCGCTACCGGGCAGTTGAATATCCAAAATTGCTAGATCCGGCGCAAAACGATCAATTGCAGCCTCGAACTCGAGCAGCGTGTCCACCGTCAACACTTCATACTCGTGAGCCGCCATAAATGCGACTGCGTCTAACACGAGACGATGATCGTCCAGGAAGAGAACCTTAGGCCGGGCGAGGCCAAGTTGGGAGCCATTCTGCTGAATACCTGGGCTCGCTTCAATATGTAAGTTATCCATCTCTCATTCGATGCTGCAACACCCCAGAAGTGCTAGAAAGATTGCGGGTCCACTAGGGTAAATGATAGGGACACACGAACAACTCTTAATTCGAGCGGAAGAGCAACTCGCTTCAATGCGCGTTGAGGAAGCATTGCGCCTGTTTGAACTGGCGGAGCAAGCCGGGTGCGAGACAGATTCTTGTGCGGCTGGACGATGGACTTGCCACATGCTGGCCGGCAACTTTGAACAGGCTTGGCAAGAGAGCGACGCCATCGCGAAGCGCGGCCGGCCGGATCCAAATCGGTTTTGGGACGGACGGCCATTGCGCGGGCGTAGCGTGCTGGTCCGATGCCTGCACGGGCTTGGAGATACCCTTCAGTTCATCCGGTACGCGCCTCAAATCCGCCGCGAAGCTCGAAGGCTGGCGGTTGAAGCGCAGCCGACATTGAAGTCACTCCTTGAGCAAGCCGATCTGGCTGACGAAGTAATCACCTGGGGCGACGCGGAGCCATATTGGGACCAGCAGATCGAAATCATCGAGCTCCCCCGTATCTTCAGAACCACGGTGAGTTCCATCCCTAATCATGTTCCGTATATCGATGTGCCCTCCGTCTACCCCAGTTGCCCCTGTGACGAATCGCGGCCATTGCGGGTGGGCATTGTTTGGGCATCCAGCGTCTATAACCCCGGCCGCTCCATTCTCCTGAAAGACATGTCTCCCTGGTTTGCCATTCCAGGCGTTTCGTTTTTCAGTTTGCAGGCGGGGCCGGAACAGGCGCAGCTGGAACCCTGGTCAAGCCGGATTGAAAGCCTCTATGACAAGTCGAACCTGATACTGCCGATGGCCGGAGCTCTTAAAAATCTCGACTTGATCATCACGGTCGACACGATGATGGCTCACCTGGCAGGGGCGATGGGACGCCCGGTTTGGACTCTGCTCCCGTATGACTGCGATTGGCGCTGGATGCTCGATCGTGAGGATTCGCCCTGGTACCCGACTATGCGCCTGTTTCGTCAGCCCCGGCCGGGGGATTGGAAAAGCGTGATTGAGCGCGTGACTCAGGCGCTCGAGTGTGCTAAGCCTCAATTGAAGTAGATGCTCGATGGCGGCAAATCGCGAAAACGGTTCGGAGTGTTCGCCTGGATGGTGTTGGCGTACAACATCCCGGTGATTCTGTGGGGAGCTTATGTGCGCGCTTCCTTTTCAGGCGATGGATGCGGCGCGCATTGGCCGTTCTGCAACGGACAAGTGATACCGCACAACATGGCCGCGCCCATGGCCATCGAGTTCGCGCATCGCATGACGACGGGCTTCGATTCCGCTGCGGTGATCGCGATGTGCTGCTGGGCTTTTCTTGCGTTCCCCAAACGGCATGCGGTGCGATTGTACTCCGCGCTCTCGGTGGTCTTCATATCTATCGAGGCGCTGCTGGGAATGGGGCTGGTTCTGCTGAGATATGTGGCAAAAGATCAA
Organism: Bryobacteraceae bacterium; assembly: GCA_049582585.1. Lineage (GTDB taxonomy): Bacteria > Acidobacteriota > Terriglobia > Bryobacterales > Bryobacteraceae > Bog-105. Next base: position 6,838 of record JBAUUG010000446.1, read on the forward strand.
TCGGCGGGCCGGGCGTGGTATTTGTCGGCGCATCTCACGAATACGATGCTTCTGCTGGGCGCGCTGACGGTGACGGCGTGGGCGGCAGCCGGCCGCTTCGCTCCGGACTCTGTATCGGAAGTGTTGCGGAATGGGAGGTTAGCCGGGGCGCTCGCGGTTACAGTGGGCGTCAGTATCACGGGAGTGATCGCGGCGCTCGGCGATACGCTGTTTCCGGCCTCCTCGCTCAGCGCAGGAGTGCGGCAGGACTTTTCAAGTGCGACGAGTTTGTTGTTGCGGCTGAGGATGGTGCATCCGTTGATTGCGATAATCGGAGCGGCTTATTTGATCTGGGCCGCGGCTGGTGTTTTGAAACACACTCCGGCTGCGGGGCGGGTGATCACGCTGACGCTCTTTCAATTGGCTGCAGGAGCGGTGAACATTTCGTTGCTCGCCCCGATCTGGATGCAACTCTTCCACCTGTTCATGGCTGACTTGCTTTGGATTTCGGTGGTTGTGCTGGTGCTGGAGAATGCGGCGGTGCGGAGGCCGACCGCCGCGCTGACATACGTCTAATGCGAATTACCGTCTCACATAACAAATCAAAACAGGAAGTGATTCGAGCGGTCGACCGCTCCTTCGACGAGATATTCAAGACTACCGGCGTGATTCCGCTCCAAATCGTGAACGAGCGAAGGGCGTGGAAAGGGGGGACAATGACCTTCTCCTTCGAAGCCAAAATGGGGCCGCTGAGTACGCCTATCAAAGGCACAGTGGAAGTCACCGACAAGGATCTGACGATCGATGCCGATCTTGGACTGTTCGAGAAACTCCTGCCGGGGAAACAGGCGCAGGCGAATATCGAGGGCAAAATTCGCGGGCTCCTGACTTAACGATCGCGAAGCCCGAAACAGTAAAGCGTCGAGCTGTGGTCCACGGAATAAACATTTCCATCGTCAATCGCGAGCCCCCCGAAGTGATTCCAGCTCTTCATGGCATTCGCGCTTTGATAGAGCAGCTTTCCTGTCCGCGCATCCAGCGCCATTAGGACTGCCGGGCGAGTGCCGGCCGCGCGTTCTTCCGTCGTCAGCAGATTTTGCTTCCACTCTTCTTCGCTCTTGAAATGCGTCTTGCCGAGTATCTTGTCCTGGCGCGGATTTTCGCCGGTGGCCACAACGAACACCACTCCGTTCGCTACGGCAGGGGCGTCCGGAAGGTTCACGTCCGGCGAGATCCAGGCAAGTTTCAGGCAGGGCGTTTTTGAAGACGGATCGATTTCGACTTTAAATGCGACGATTGAACCGTGCGGCGCTGGCCCATTGAGCTGCGCGGCATTGGCGGCCTCTTCTGAGACTGCGCCCCAAAGCGGGATGTAAATCCAGGCATCCCTCTCGCCCTCCTCCCAAAATGCCGGAGCGCCCCAAATTCCTTGCTCCTCGAGCGCCTTCGATGGGTTGCCGAGCGCGGCTGAAGTGTAAAGCGGCGTGCGATGATCTTTGCTTCCCAGCGAGTCTGCATTTAACAAGTACACGGTGGATTCCTTGCCGCCTCCTACCAGGAGATGGAGGTTCCGGTGAGCGAACCACAGGAGCCCTCCGGACGGAAGGTCGAGATCTTTCTTGTTGATGTCGCTCCAGTTTGCGGGGCTGAAATAGTCGACGATGTTCAACGCAGGCGTTGAAGCCGCGAGGAAAGTGCTGCCGTAGTCGCCGCTTGGGGGATCGAATACGCCATCTCCTGTTGTGACGTAGAGGAGGCCATTGGCTCCGATGATGGGACCTCCTCGGCCCCAAATACCGGCGCCCGATCCATTGCGCACCAGCGTTTCGTAAGTGACTCGGTGAGTAGGATCGTCCACTTGCATCGAATAGAGACCGGAGCGGTCACCGCCGCAACCCTGCGAAGTGCCGGTGTAAATGAAACCGTTGCCAAGGTTGAGGCTCCACGGCTTTGAGAAGGGAGGGACCATCTGAAACGGACCGAATTTGATGCTGCCAGTGCCGAGATCCAATCCGAACACTCTGCCGTCATAGGCGATCGCGAAGATAAGATTTTGGCGGCGGTCGATGACCGGAGTTGCGTTTATGGCGTTCGGGCAGAGATAAAAGGATTCCATCTTGGGCTTGACGAAACTCTGGAAGGTGCGCTGCCATACCACCGCTCCGGTGGACGCATCGACTGCGAAGAGATGATTCGAGCTTCCAGCAACGTAGACCAGTGTTTTGGTTCCGGAAGGAGTGGCCACATCTCTTGCGACAACGGGTGCTGTGAGCGCGTTCAAGGCGAGAGGCTCGTTGTCGAGCTGGACGGACCATTTCAGCTCGAGGTCTTTGACATTCCCGGAGGTGAGCTTTGTCTCTCCCGAAGCCCAGGCAGAGCGCTGCGGGTCATGGGCGAACGTGAGCCAATCGGCTTGCAGCGAGAGCGCGGAGAGCAGCAGAAAGATGAATGCAGTTTGGCGCAGGCGGGTGGTCATGCGGGTCCAGCGTGCGGCAAGCCCAGGTTGAAGCGGAGGCGGTCGTAATCGATCAAGGGCTTGAAAAAATCGGGCTCCATCAAGGGCCAAACACCGGCGCGCTCCGCGGTTGATCCGTTGCGGTCGAGAAGCGCGTTCACCGCTCGCCGGGCCGCTTCGTTCGCAGCTTCCATACAGGCGACATCCGTGTAGGTCTTCACATAATCGGAGGCCAGGAAAAGATTGGGAATCTCAGTGGACGCTTCCGGCCGATATTGCAGTGAGCCTGACGTATTGATCATCAACGGCTCGAGATTCGTGACGGCCGTAGGATTCGGGAATTGCACGTCGGGATCGAGGAACCAGCTGAGAACATTGTCGTCGCGAGCGACTTCGGAACCGCCGATGTTGACGTGCACCTTGATTTGCGCCCACACCTCGCTCTCTATCTCATCGGCTGAGCACTGCATGGCGGTCTTGCCATAGACAATGCCCGGCGTTTCCCAATCCGAAATGTCAGCGGAGAGAATGCCGCCGACCTTTCCGTCTCCGAAATTGGCGAGATCGACTTGGTTCCAAAACTGGCGTTGCGAAACGGAAGTAAGCGCCCAGGGGGAATCCGCGTAAAGCGAGTGCCCGTATTCGAGCGGCACATCTTGCGCGAGATAGAATTGAATGCCATTCATCCAGGCGGTATGGAGCTGATTAAGGTTCGCCAGCGAAGGAGCAAGCGCCTTTAGTCGATCATCGGCCAACTCCGCCATGATTTCGACGGGAAGGGCGCAGATATAGTAATCGGCTGTGATTTCGCGCGATTCCCCGTTAGTATCCGCGATGACGGATGTTATTCCGCTTGATGATGTATTGAAGCATTTGATGGTTGTTCCGCTCTGAAAGAGGACGCCGCGCTGTGTCAGATACGAGACCCACGGAGTTAACCACACATCGCTGGTAGGGCCACTGAGCAACCGGTCGAAGCCCCCGTAGGTCAGCAGCCCGAACACCAGCTGCAGGAATGTATAGCCGACTGTTCGAGTGCTGCCTTCCTGGGCACGAAGTGCTACGAGGGAACGAGTCAGGCCTTTGGCCAAGAGCGTCTGATAGGCCATTGAGCGGTTGGCGGCATCGATGAAATTCCACCATGGAATCTGCTCGTACTCTGCGATTCTTCTCTCGGGACAGCTTGTCAAAAGCGTGAAGAGGCGGTCAACGAAAAAGAGGACTTCGTCGTCGGGAACTCCAATACCGGTGAAGAGCTCCTTGAAAGAGAGAGCCCAATCCTCGATGCTTTGAGGAATGCGCGCGGTCAGGATGAGCGGCGGCATCCCGGCGCGGGCGACGTGAATACGCGTAGCGTGGACCAGATTATTGAATACACTGACGTTTTCGGGATAAGGAATGCGCATCAGCGTATCGGGGAGGTGGCGATAGAACGCTGGGAAAAAGCGAAAGCCGTGCTCACCGGGAAGATCCTTGCGGCTGTCTCTTCCGCTGTTGAGTACGGAGAGGCTTCGAGCTTTACCCCCGAAAACGTCTTTCTTTTCGTAGACGGAGACTTCGAATCCGCGCTCGATGAGTTCATGCGCGGCACTCAAGCCGCCCACCCCACCGCCCAACACGGCTACACGGATTGGCATGATGTCTACTTTACTCCGAGAACTACACGAATACTGCCGCAAGCAGCGGCCCTCGCTCGAGAATTGAGATTCACGCGACCTTTTGCGGCGCCGGAGCTCAAAGAGTTGCGCTGAGGATCTGAACCTAGCAGTTATGCCAGTCGGCGGCGGGTAGCCCGACCTTTGGTTGGAGCCTAATGTGCAGCACAAGTTGCAGTGCCAGTCGCCAAACGCATCGGGCATGAACTAGGGCAGGATGATGTTGACGCTGCCACGGTTTGGTTGACGCAGCAACGTTCGCGCTGGGCGACTCCGAAGTGAAGGGAAACGCACAATGAGGGCTCTTCGGTTCGATAGATTCGGCGATCTTTCCGTATTACAGATCAAGGAAGTTCCAGTTCCGATTCCAGGTCCCGGCGAGGTGTTGGTGAATTTCGCCGGAACTATCGTGACGGCCCGAATGAACTCATCGGACAAGAAGTCTGGGGCTCCGGGCGAGATGTCGGTTTTACTCGAGCAGGAAGTCATGCGGAGTACATCGTCGTTCCGCAAAGCGGCCGAGTACGGAATTGATCTCTCCCTCAGCAGCAAACGCGACGGGGTTGCGAAGAGGCATTGAGTGCCAGTAGAGTTGCATTTTCACTCCGCCGTCCCACTGGATCACGTGAGTCGAATTATACTGCGCGCCCACTACAACGTCCTTTGTGGGGTCCAGCTTGTCTTCCGGAGAAGCAGTGAATGCGAAGTAAAAGTTGACAAAAGACAATGAACAGCAGTTTAAGCGCGAAACAATTGCTTCTGGAAAAAACGGGCATGGGAGCTCCAATGTGCGCCAAAGATGAGTTGTTCTGACAACCGCACTGTAATCAGATACCGTTGAAGATAACTTCGAAGAACGGGCTATGTCTCGCGGCTGAATAACGCCTTTATCAACCAGCTCGATAAAGAGCCGAAAAGGAGAAGATCATGATCCTGACTGCATTTACCATATTTCACGTCACATTGAGCCTGGTCGGAATAGGTTCAGGCTTCGTTGTTTTGTACGGCTTGCTCGCCGCCAAATGGTCCAGTGGCTGGAATACTCTTTTTCTGATCACCACGGTGGCTACCAGCGTGACCGGCTTCTTCTTTCCGGTCCATCGTTTCTTGCCTTCGCATGCTGTAGGCATTCTGTCGCTCCTTGTTCTGGGGATAGCGGTGGCCGCGCGTTATCGGTTCCACCTCGCCGGCGCTTGGCGCCGGACTTACGTAGTCACCGCCTTGATTGCACTGTATTTCAACGTCTTTGTCCTGGTGGTACAGATGTTCGAAAAGATACCTGCACTGAAGGCACTTGCACCGACCCAATCCGAGGCGCCATTCAAGCTGACTCAACTCGTCGTGCTGGTGCTGTTTGTTCTGCTTACTATGCGTGCCGCGGCCAAGTTCCACGACAAGCCGCTCCGCGCGACATGAGTGGTGACATCGACCAAATCCAGTCTCACGGGAGAATAGGCAATGGCCCACATTGCTAGGCCGCCGTGTGACGAAGCCGCGATTCTGGCCGCCTCATCGAACCCTTCCTCTATCAGGTTTGGCCCTTGGGTGCTCGCCGCCACCATACTTGGATCGAGTATGGCTTTTATCGATGGAACGGTAGTCAATGTCGCGCTTCCCGCGCTCCAGCGCGCTCTCGGCGCGACAGTTTCCGAAGTTCAATGGGTCGTCGAAAGCTATGCGCTTTTCTTAGCGGCTCTTCTCTTGCCGGGCGGCTCGCTCGGCGATCTGTATGGTCGCCGGAAAATCTTCGCAACGGGTGTTGTCTTGTTCGCTCTTGCATCCGCTTGGTGCGGCCTTGCCCCTAACGTGCAGCAACTCATAGCGGCCCGCGCATTACAAGGCGTCGGCGGTGCGCTGCTCGTCCCCGGAAGTCTTGCCTTGATCAGTTCCTCTTTTCCGGTTGAAGAACGCGGACGCGCAATCGGGACTTGGTCCGGCTTCACGGCCATTACTGCGGCGATCGGTCCCGTTCTCGGCGGATGGCTGATAGAACATCGATCTTGGCGCTGGGTGTTCTTCATCAATCTACCGATTGGTCTGATCGTTCTCGCCCTCACCCTACTGCGCGTTCCCGAAAGTCGCAATCCAGAACAGGCGGATCAGAGGGTCGATTGGATAGGCGCGCTGCTCGCCACGTGTGGATTAGGCGGTGTTGTATTCGCTCTTATCGAACCGGTTCACGCCCGGGTCGCCGCGCCGGTCGGACTTGCGGCTCTCGTGTCTTTCTTTTTCGTCGAACGACGCTCGCCGGCGCCGATGCTTTCCTTCGATTTGTTTCGCTCGCGCAACTTCAGTGGCGCCAACTTACTCACCCTGTTTCTCTATACCGCTCTCAGCGGTGTACTTTTCTTCTTTCCGCTGAATCTGATTCAAATTCAGGGATATTCCGCTACCAAAGCGGGTGCGGCACTTCTACCATTCATTTTGCTGATGTTCGTGCTCTCGCGCTGGTCGGGTGGGCTGGTCCACCGCTATGGAGCCAAGCCGCCGCTTGTAATAGGTCCGCTGATTGCGGGAATCGGCTTTGCTCTTTTTGCAAGACCCGGGATTGGGGGGAGTTATTGGAAGACGTTTTTTCCGGCAGTGGTAGTCCTTGGATTGGGGATGGCCGTAAGCGTCGCCCCGCTCACCACGACGGTAATGGACTCCGTTTCTCAGAACTACGCGGGAGCTGCCTCGGGAATTAACAATGCGGTGTCGCGAATCGCTGGGCTGCTGGCTATCGCCATTCTTGGTTTCTTGTTGATCACAGTCTTTAATCGAGATCTCGACAGACGATTGAGTAGCCTTTCTGTGCCATCAGAAGTCGATTCGCAGCGATCGAAGCTTGCCGCTATTCAAATGACGAACACCGATGCTCGCAAAGCGATTAATGAATCGTTTGTCGCCGGATATCGCACTCTGCTTTGGATTGCAGTCGCATTGTCGGTTGCAGGGTCGTTTAGTGCAGTATTCCTCATCGATCTGAAAAAAGGCAGAAACAACCCGACGACAACCGGCTAAGCGATAGGCGCCGCGGACAAACCTTACCGGGCGTGTTGCGGGTCCGAAGCGGGATCGATGTAGCGCGTTGACGATGGTCCGACCCCCGTGATCTGCACGATGACAGCTTCCTCGCGGGTCTCGGCGAAATGTGCGCGATGTGATGGCTCCGTGTAGAAGCTGCCCGCGGGAAGCGGCCTTAGGTCCGCACTGTTAAATGAGTCGCCATACCCGATATACCAGGTGCCCGAGACAACGGTTGCGACATGATCGTCCATGTGTTCGTGAGCAGCAATGCGGGTGTGCGCCGGAATCCGCAGCATGATCGTATAAAGACCATCGCGGTCCGGGTCGCCCTTCAGGACGACAGTTCGGATGCCGGACACTCCCGAAGTGCCAGTTCCGGGCGCGCCCTGGGGAAATGCGAATTCGGCCGGTGTGACGCGCCGCTCGCCGGCGGAAAGAACCGGCGGGGGTGACGGCGGAAGACGATCCTGAAGGAAGTCCTGGATCAGCGCAATGGTATACGCGGGGCTCTCCTCCATCAGCCAATGTCCAGCGCCGGGGACTACTGCTTCACGCACGTTCGTCGCGACGTTGCGCATCACGACAGCCTCGGTCGCGCCAAACGATTTCTCGCCACCAACAGCAAGTACGGGCATGGTCAACGTCGTTCGCTGAAAGACCCTGTTGTCTTCCACGTCTTGTGAGAAGGCGGTGAACTGTGCGAAACCTGCTCGCATCGCACCAGGCTGAGCGTACTGCGCCGCGTAGAATGCTCGGGTCGACTCATCGGGCTGGTTCGGGTCGCCCGTGAAGGCATTCCAGATGCGGTCTAGATAGATTCGCTCGCGTCCTTGCACCAGGCGCTCGGCGTCGGGGCCATGGAACGAGAAATGCCACAGTGCAGGATTTCGCACGATCTCATCCCACGGCGCGATACCCGGGATGGGCGCGTCCATGACGACGAGCCGTTCCACTTTATCCGGGTAGCGTGACGCATAGGCATAGGCGACCATGATGCCGATATCATGCGAAACCACGGACGCGCGGTCGTAGCCGAGCGCAGTGACGACCGCCCGGATATCCGCGGCCTGCGTCTTCTTGTCATAACCTGCAGTGGGACGAGACGAGCGTCCGATACCACGCAAGTCCGGCACGATGACGGTGTAGCTTTTGGCGAGCACGGCGGCGAGCGGACCCCAGGAATCGCTGGTTTCGGCGTAGCCGTGAAGAAGCACCACAACCGGGCCGGAACCACCGTAGCGGACGAAAATGTCCGCACCTTCCGGACTTGCGATTGTCTGCGATTTAAACGTTGAGGGCAGCGAAGGTTGTGCCGCGGCGGCAAATGGGAGCCCGAGGCCGAGCGCGATGACGACGAGATTCCGTTTGATCATGATGTCTCCTGATTCGACCTGAAGAGAGTGGCTGGTACGCGAATACCGGAAATGTGTGATGTAAATTGCTTCCACGAATCCCGCTCGTTGGCGTCCGTGGGCTTTAACAGTAGCGCCGTTTAGTGGTAAACGCTGCCGCGCCATTGGGCTCAGCCGTAAAGAGTCCGCCTCGCTGCGGTCTCGTACATTAAGTTTCCCGACGCCGACGCGTGGGCGTGGTGTAATTGGCTACCCCAGTAGATTTACCCAAAGGAGCCCTGCAACCAACTCAGGCTGCCGGAATCCAATGGAACTGGGCGATCACAATGCCGAACTATCTCAAAACTCCCGAAGCCATCTCACAACTTTCTGCAGAGCAGTACGACCTGACGCAGCGTAACGGGACGGAACCTCCTTTTAAGAACACCTATTGGGACAACAAAGAACCAGGTCTCTACGTCGACGTGGTATCGGGCGAACCTTTATTTACTTCGATGGATAAGTTCGACAGTGACTGTGGTTGGCCGAGTTTTACGAAGCCCGTCGACGCCGAAAATGTCGTTGAGAAGCGCGATGCCAGCCATGGCATGATCCGGACGGAGGTTCGGTCGAGCTCTGGTGATAGTCGTCTAGGCCATGTATTCCCCGATGGCCCTCGGGAAACCGGCGGCCTGCGCTACTGCATCAATTCCGCTTCGCTACGCTTCATTCCGGTCGACCGGCTGGAAAGCGAAGGCTACGGCAGCTACAGGCAGCGGTTCCAAACGTCAGAAGAAGGAGTGAAGAAATAACGTGTCCACGGAAACTGCCATTGTTGCGGGCGCCTGCTTCTGGGGTAACCCCGCTCTCGCTCCGGAAACACTCGAAGCAAGACATTACCGAAAAACATACTTCAAGCTGCCGAACGATTCCTGAACGCTGGGCGACTGTCACGACCTTATCAACAGAAGGCCGCTTCAAAAGCCGCTTCTCCTCGGTCTTGAGTCGCGATGGGTCAGGTTCGAGTTAGGGTCGCATTGCCCACGCTAAACCGTCCGGCTCGCCGCCAACATCGATGTGGCCGGTGACCTGTAACGTTTTCAAGTCCAGTACAGCGACGTAGTTGTCAGGCCCACAAGAGATGAAGGCACGATTACCCTCGCTATCGATCAGAATGCCGGCGGCTCCGTGGCCGATTGGCACTCGCTTGAATTCCTTGCGCGACTTTGCATCATAGATCACGAGATCGCCATCGCCCAGACGTGAAATCAGCACGAGATTTCCATCAGGAGTGAACTTCAGCCGATTTGCCCCAAAAGTCTTCGCGTCCAGTGTTGCCGTCACGCTCCGTGTCGCGAGGTCAATCACCGAGAGCGTGCCGTCCTGCGCATTTGCAGTCCACAACTCGCGTGCATCCGGCGATACGTCAAAACCTTCATCGCCTTTGCCGACCAAAATGACTGTCTCATTCCAATCCATACGCGGTCGATTCCCCCCGGGCGGGGCTTGAGGAGGCGGTGAGCCCTGTGGCGGCCGCATTCCGGGAGGAGGTCCCATCGGGGGCAGAACCACTTTTTCTAGAATGCTGACGCTTCCGGAGCTTACGTTAGTTGTGTAGATTTGTTTCTGGTCCGGCGTGACATAGATCATGTGTGTCCGGTTCTGGCCGGTGCCCATGATCCAGTCGATCTTACTGGACACGGGATCATAGGTCGCAATGGCCTTTGCGCCTTCGGCCGTGAACCAGAGCTTTCCTCCCACAAACGCGAGACCGTGCGGGCCATTCAAGGGTCCGGTATCGATGTCGGGTAGCGCTTTCTGTCCGACCAGGTCGATAACCGACAGAGCGTGATAGCGCCCACCCCCATAGATTGAGACATAAGCCGTCTTCCCATCGGAAGATGCGATCACCTCATGAGGGTCCGGACCCACGGGAGCCCTTGCGATGACCTGCAGCGCATTCGGGTCCACAATGGCGAGTGTATGATTACGTTTCGAGAGCGCCAACAGGGACCGGGTTGGGGGTGCCTGAGCAAGGGCTCCAATCGCGACGCAGAGGCTAATTGCCCAAGCGGCCGCCAAGCGCATCTTAGGAATTCTTGATCGCATCATTCTAGTTTGAGTTGTTGGTGAACGCGCGTCCATAGTCGTTCGTAGGATCGCGGTACATGGTATGAAGATGCATGGTCGGATCGCCGCCCACGCCTTGAGGCGAAAACTCGATGATTAGCTTCGGCCCCTGAATGCGGTAGTACGAGGCGCCGTTTCTCCCGGGCTCGTGCGTAGTCGGTCCACTCCAGGCAAAATAGGTCTCATCCAGGCCAGCCTTGATCTCTGCCATTCGCGGTTTCGCATAGGCATCGTTGACAATGCCCGCCCACTCCGAGATCACATCGAGCAGCATGGTCCGCTGTTTCTCGTTCATCGCAGCCGCCTTCAGACCTTCAGGCTGAATGGTCTCCCCCGCGTGTCCCGGGCCGGCCACTAAGTCGTCTATGCGGTAGTTCAGAATGGCCTGCTTCCGTTGGCTCTCATCCAGCGCATTCAGTAGCGCGAATGCCTTGTCATTCTCCTCAGCCAGTACCCTCACGGTTTTGCCATTGGAAGTGTAGACCGCGGGCTGAGCACCAGTCAGAGTAGGTGTCATCCTTTCAGAACGATGGTCGCCGAAGAATAGGCGATAGTGGCTTGCGGGACGGCTCACGGGTCGTCTTAAAGACAAGTCCGTTATGAGACAGACCGAAGGCTCGCCCGCTTTGTAATATGACTTTGGATCACGGAAAATAGTCGGTATGGCTCCCTTTGCCGTTGTAGCCGTTGGGTTCGTATTTCTCCTTGACAAGCTGGCGTGGAATACGAAGAGGCCAATGCTCGAGAATACAACTCGGGCGATCGTCAATTTTTTCACCTTGGTGGTGCTGGTCTACCTAATTATGGTGCTATTGACATGGCAGGACAAAGGTGCACCTGCTCGAAATGCCAATCAATCACCACTATTTGTATTTTTCTGCATTGCTTTTGCGGCATACGAAGCGGTGTTTCTGGTCAATGCCATAAAGAAACTCTTAGAGAGAAGAGTTGGCCCGGCCAGCCCAGCAAAGACGCTACCTGCATTGTGGCAAAGTATCGCTGGCTCCATAATCGTACCCGTGATGGCTCTCGGTGCATAGGCAAATTACACAGCGGGCATACGACAGGCCGCCGTCGCGTCACAATTCAACCCTATCCTGACGGCAATTGACGAACGCGAAGATACAACAGTGGCTACAGTCCCGCCTAACGTTACGGGAAAACTACTGCTGCTCTATCGAAATTCAAAAGCGTTTCCATACATTGTGGAGGATGCAACAATTCCGGGGTATCGCCGCCCGCGCCGCCTTGATGATGTGGGAACTGTTGCTGTGGCGACTTACGATGAGAAGGTAGTTCGGACTTATGCGTCAGGAGACATCGACTTGCAGTGGATCGTCAGGTGCGAGCTATTTAACTGGCCACAAGATACTTTGACAAATTCTGCAATATTTCATGGCAGCGAGCCTGACAATCGCGAAGGCCACCTAGCTGGTGGCGGGGAGCGGCACGGGAGCAAGCCGAGTTGCAGTCAACGGCTCAATCTCACAAAGTCACAAAATCGGTCCTTGTTAGGAAACCGGCTTTGGCCTGTAGCGTATCTCCACTAATCCAGTTTCCGAAGTCTCAAATGCAGGTCAAGCGTGGCATCGCCGGTCCTCACCATTTCGTCGAAGGCTTGCTATTGCAACGCGTTTCTCTCCGTCGCTAACGATCTGGCGTCGAATCGTGCCGACGGTCGCACCTGCCACATCAGCTACCTCGCTCTCTAACCAGTTGGGCGGCCTGATGTCCAGCAGTCTGGCAACTGGTCCATTGCGTCTCAAAATCCATTTGTCCGTATAGTCGGCTTTGCTGAGATTGGCGGCCAACAGCGCTTCGATAGTTCACCGTCGCGATAAATCGCCCAGTATGGAGTTGGCGCGCGATTGTGGACGGATCAACCCGTCGCAGGAAAGAATTCCGAGATACGTTCTGCGACACGCCGCTAACCCAACTTCAACCGAAGGTCGCCGTGCCGATCTCATCAAAAGCTGTCGGTAACAGCCCTTCTCACCAACTCGGTCCTGATAAGCCCCAATATTCGCAACCAAGTGGGCGCGCGGGATTAAGATTAGTCGGGGAAATCCGCATTGCATGATGTGAGTGACGCCTTTCAGACTGTGGCCGAGCTGTGAGGCAGAACACTTCTTCGCTGTATCTGCATTTGGGTAAAGCGAACGGCTGGAACGTAAATCTTGACGCGCATGATATTTTGCGCCCGAAAAGGATGCTATGAATTACAGGAGTCTTCCAATAGCCGCGGTTTCTGTTGCTGTCGGTGTCGTCGCCATGGCGCAAACGCAAGAGGTGGCCGGCAAAGCGCCACCTCCGAAATACGAACCGGCGTCGGTAGAAAGAGGCCGGCAAACGTTTGCCTCCACCTGCGGCTTCTGCCATGGCGCAACCGCGAAGGGCGGCGAGAAAGGTCCGGACCTACTGCGCTCCGTCCTGGTGTTGGATGACGAGAATGGCAAGAGTATAGCCCCTGTGATCCTCAAGGGCCGTCTCGACAAGGGCATGCCCCGGTTCCCGTTGTCGCCGAATCAGATCGCCGACATAGCCAACTTTCTCCACAATTCCATCCTGAGTGCGGCCGACCGCGACAGCTACAAGATTTTGAACATAGTAACCGGCGATGCAAAGGCGGGAGCGGCCTACTTCAAAACCAACTGCACCCGCTGCCACTCAGCGACTGGCGATTTGAAGGGTATTGCGTCCAAATATGAGCCGGTCACGCTGCAGGGCAGATTCATCCAGCCGAACCCGTCCTGGACCGAAGGCACTCCGCCGCATACCGTCTTTTTCCTCTCTGTGACAGTGACGTTGCCCTCCGGCGAGTCCTTCACAGGTGTGCCAACGGCTCTTGACGACTTCAACGTGTCCTTGCGAGATCAGGATGGCAACTACCACTCATTCAGGCGGACCCAAAGTGGTCCGAAGGTCGAAATTCACAATCGCCTCCAGGCGCATCTGGATCTCGTCACCCGCTATAGCGACGAAGATATCCACAACATCACCGCCTATTTGGTGACCCTCAAATGAAAACGAATTTTCTGCTGAAGATTGGACTCGCTTTGCTGCCAGCCTGCGCGTCCGCGCAAATGCTCGACCCGGCTCTGCTTGCGAAGCCCGCGACCGATGCGTGGCCCACGTACAACGGCGACTATTCCGGACGCCGCTTCAGCACGTTGGCGCAAATCAATCAGAGCAACGTGAAACATCTAAGCCTCGCGTGGGTCTTTCGCGTGAAAGTGGGGCTCACGCCAAACGCCATCATAGGCGGCGAAGGGCCATTGCCGGAAGGTCCCCCCAGCGATCCCGGCGTCTCCACCATCAAAGCCACTCCGCTAATGGTGAACGGCGTGTTATATCTCTCCACTCCCGACAATGCCTGGGCGGTGGATGCGCGCTCTGGCCGCGAACTGTGGCATTACTTTTGGAAGACCCAGGGCGGCATCCATATTGGCAATCGCGGGATGGGGATGTATGGCAACTGGCTCTACTTTGAAACGCCCGATAACTACCTCGTTTCGCTTGAGGCGAACACGGGGAAAGAGCGCTGGCACGTCAAAATCGCCGACGTGAAGCAGGAGTACTTTTCGACACCCGCCCCTGTCATCGTTGGCAACCATGTGATTGTCGGGACCGGAGGCGATTCGTTGGACGTACCCGGCTTTCTAGAGGCGCATGATCCGGAGACGGGAGCAATCCAGTGGAAATGGTGGAGCGAGCCGCTAAAAAAGGCGATCCCGGCTTCGACAGTTGGCCCGACGAGTACTCCATGCGGCACGGCGGAGGAATGACTTGGTTACCGGGCACCTATGACCCGGAGCTTCATCTTTACTATCTCGGCACGGGTAATCCAAATCCCGTTCTCACCGGCCGCAGCCGCAAGGGCGATGACCTCTACACGTGCTCCATTGTTGCGCTGAATGTCGATACCGGGAAGCTGGCGTGGTATTTCCAACCCTCGCCGCACGATACCCACGATTGGGATGCTGTACAGACCCCGATTCTGATTGATGGCGAGATTGACGGCAGGCCGCGTAAGTTGTTGGCACAGGCTAACCGCAACGGCTACTTCTTTTTGCTGGATCGGGTGACCGGAAAAAATCTGGTAACCGCGTCCATGATCAAGACCATGAATTGGTCAAATGGTGTGAATCCCAGCGGTCAGCCTGTACCGAATCCAGCAAAGGAAGCCACGATATCCGGTGTGCTGGTTTCGCCACCCAGCGGCGGGGCAACGAACTGGCCTCCTCCGAGTTTCGATCCGGAAACCGGACTTTTCTATGTGGGAACGTCGCAGCAGTACAGCATGTTTTATTTGACCGACACCGACCCTCACCCCGAAGGATGGGGCGCGGCGGAACGCGATGCCGGCTATTTCGGCGGTGACCTGGAGGCCATCAATTACAAAACCGGCAAGGTTGTTTGGGACCATCACTATCCATTTGGCGGCGGAGCCGTCGGCATTTTGACAACTGCTGGAAAGCTTCTATTTACTGGTGATGGTGCGCAGCACCTGGTAGCATTCGATCCTGCAACCGGTGAAATCCTATGGCATGCTGGACTTTCGGACGATGTTAGTAACGGCCCCGAGACGTATGCCCTGGACGGCTTGCAATACCTGACCGTGGGCGCTGGCGATTCGCTTTATTCGTTCACTGTGGAGCCGTGATGCCACCAAAGTGCGGCGATAGTAAACGGTAACCCTAATGTGACCTCAAACCGGCAGGCCCACGAGAGCACAATCTAGCGCCTGCAACTGCCGAATCATCCTCAATCGAAGGCGCAAAGATCGGGGAGCGGACGAGTCCTTCGTCATTTGCGTATTCCCGACTCCAGGTGTTTGCTCAGTGCGGGCTGTAACCCCGTTGCGGAGCTCCATCGCGCATTTGAAAGTGACCCATCCGTCATCGCCGAACGTAATCTTAAGCGGCTGTCGGAAGCCTTCATGGGCAGCCTTATAGACTTGCTTGATCTTGTCGAAGACTTGGAGGTATTGCTCGCGCTCCTCCACGGCCGCGTCAGTTTTGAGCAGTTCCCTAATTTCACGGAGGCGTTGCAGCTTTTCTTTCGGAAGCATAATCACATCCGCATTGCAGAGCTTAACCACAGCCGTCGATGCTGTTCCACGAACGCCTCTCGAGCGCGAACACGGCCCGAATGTAGAAACGACGGTTGGCTTTCTGCGCGAAGGAAGGATCCGGTTGTCCTCCACCAGATTCGTGTTTCCCACTACGCCGGACGGATTGACGACCCTATGGTGGCCGATAAGCACAACGCTTCCTAATCGAAATAAGTCGTCGGTAATGGCCTGGTGACGATTGATCCGCGAGAGCGATCGGGCTGATATTCTGTTGTCGAATGTCGCTAAACCGCCGCGGATTCTGCAGCTCGCTTGGCGCCTCCGCATTGTCCATGGGGTTCAAAGCTGCAAATCCGAATCGCGCTCTGAGATCCGCCGACATCATCGGCGGGCCGACGAGCATCCATGTATTCACCGAGAACGAAACGCTGCAGCTCAAGCGAGACCGGACGTCGTGGTCGGCTGACGGCATCCTCGTAAGCACAGAAGCCGGCGCGAATCAACCGTCGTTGCGTGTCTCCATTTCCAGCCCCACGCAGCGTCTGCTTCGCCTCCGCCTTCGCTGGCAGGGAAGTTTGCCACATCCAGAGCGGATTTTAGGGGACGCCTGGGAGAGAAGTTATGGCGATCTGGGCTGGTATCCCCTCCAGCCGGAGCGAATCCTTCCTTGGTATTTTCTCGCGGGCAGCGGGGAAAGTTATATCGGCATGGGAGTGCAAACCGGTGCAGGCGCTCTCTGTTTCTGGCAAACGACTCCGTCGGATCTTGTCTTGTGGCTGGACGTGCGAAACGGGGGCCGGGGAGTTGAACTCGGTAACAGGAGTCTGCCGGCGGCCACTGTTATCTCGGAAGACTATGAGCGGCACAGCGGGTTCGAGGCTGCCCGGAAGCTCTGCCGAAGAATGGCGCAAGACGGTATTTTCATGCCTGCCCCGATGTACGGCGGCAACAACTGGTATTACGCTTACGGCCACAGCTCGGCGGACAACATCCGAGCTGATACCGAGCGCATCGCGTCCTGGGCTCCCTCGGGTCCTAATCGTCCTTTTATGGTCATCGATGATGGATGGTCGCCGTATGCCACGACAGGCCCATGGAAAGAGGGAAAGGCACAGTTCCCCGATATGGCGCGACTTGCGTCGGACATGCTGGGCATGGGCGTCAAGCCCGGACTCTGGTTTCGGCCCCTCAGCACGAAGGACACGGTTTCTGAAACTCTGTTGCTTAAAAGTAAGTTTGCGGAATCGCTCTACGCGAACGAACAGCTGTGCACCCTTGATCCGACCGTCGAGGGTGCGGCGGAGCACATCAAAACCGATGTTAAGCGGCTGTGCGGCTGGGGATTTCAACTCCTCAAACACGATTTCTCGACTTTCGATCTGCTAGGCCGTTGGGGTTTCCAGATGGGATCTGAAATCACCCAGAGCCAATGGAACTTTGCCGATCGAACGCGTACAAACGCCGAGATTGTTCGGGCGTTTTACCGCACCCTGCGTGAAGCCGCCGGTACCACACCTTTGCTGGGCTGCAACACGATCGGGCATTTATCCACCGGGTTGTTCGAGGTCGAGCGTATAGGGGACGACACCAGCGGGCGGGATTGGTCGCGCACGAGAAAGATGGGAGTCAATACTCTCGCATTCCGCTCGCCGCAACAAGGCGCTTTCTTTGACGTGGACGCCGACTGTGTCGGCCTCACTAACGCCATCCCGTGGTCGCTCAACCGTAGATGGCTCGATTTGTTGGCTCGCAGCGGCACTCCGTTGTTCGTTTCCGCGGCGCCGGACGCAATTAAACAGGAGCAGCGGGACGCACTGCGCGAAGCCTTCTCGCGCGCCGCCCTTAGGCAACCGCTTTGTGAGCCGCTCGACTGGTTTGCGACCACTCAACCAGAGCATTGGCGGCTTGGCGCTAACGTGTCGCATTTCGACTGGTACTCCGAAGACACCTCCTTACCGATTTGACCAGCGCGGCGTCACTACCCTAAGAGTCCGCTCTTTTTACTCAGATACCGACTCCAACGTCAACCGAAAATGTTCCTGTTCAGATATCCATTCCTGAACTTCCCGCGCGGATCATATTCCTTCAGCATCTCCCGATACTGCGGCAACTTCTCATAAAGACCGTCCAGCCGTGAAGGGGCCATGGTGAAAACCTTCGCCCAATGCGGCCTCGCATCAAACGGCGCCAGTTGCTCTTCAATCATCGGCAGCACGTTTCTGACAGCCTCGCCTTCCGGTTTCCAGGTAAAGTGGATCGTCATAGACGCGCGTTTGTAGCAAGTGCTCATCCAAAGATTGTCAGCCGCAATAGTGCGCAATTCTGTAATCAGCAAGTGCGGTGTGATGTGGTCCCGCAGTTTTTCTACCGCAAGGATCGCCTCATATCCTTTTTCCCGAGGCACAAAATACTCCGATTGCAGCTCATCCCCGGTGCTCGGTGTAAAGTTCATTTTGAAATGCGGCAGCCGTTCATACCAGGGTCCCGGAATGCCCATCTGCTCCGTGCAATTCTCAGCCGACTGCCCCTCCACCGGATGCAGTTTCCTGGTTGCGAGCTTTGCTCCAAAAAATTCCGGTCTCAATGCAGAAGACTCGCCCTGATCAACCCGGCTCTTGATCCAAACCTGCGTGATGTTATGGTTCTGCCAATCGGTGAATAGGCTGACGCTGTAACCGCTCGAAAAGATTTCATCCAGATGATGTTCCAATTCGTTCATGGATAGGTTCCGATAAACGACCTGTCTCATGTCATATCTTGGCTGGACGTCAAGCCTGAGATTAGTGACTACTCCGAACCCTCCCAAATCAACCACCGCTCCCTGGAACCGCTCACCGTCTTTTTCGCGGGAGAGCCTCACGATTTCACCATCGCCGGTGACGATCTCTAGCCCCGAGACAGCCGTCGCCAGATTGCCGTTCTTGATACCGGAGCCGTGAGTTGCAGTGGAGCGCGCGCCCGCGACTGAGATATGCGGCAATGAGGCTAGGTTGTGGAGCGCAAAGCCGTGGGTATCGAGATATGGGCACAGTTGACCATAATTAACGCCTCCACCCACCATCACTGTTCGCGACCTTTCGTCCAGTGTCATCTGATCCAGGCGCTTCAGCGAGATTTGATCGCCGCTAGTGTCGGCGATATCGTTGAAAGAATGTCGCGAGCCGAGAGTCTTCACTTTGTCCCGGCTCTTCACGATATCTCGAACTTCTTCGACGGTCCCGGGAACATCTAACTGCTTCGCGCGGTATTGATAATTGCCGGCCCAGTTCTTTCGCGCCGACCCTTGCTGCTCACCGCCTGCCAAGCGCGACAGAATGCCACCCGTAACCAAGGCGCCCGCTGTTTTCAAGAAGTTTCTTTTATTCATTTTCTGTTGAAATAATGACATGTCTAAAGTCGCCATTGTCGGCTGCGGCGCGATGGGCTCGGTTTATGCCGCGCTCATGGCCGATGCAGGTCACGAAATTCATGCGGTTACGCTGTGGCCCGACCACGCGGAGGGGATGGCCGCAAATGGCCTGCGCTGCGAGGGTGCGAGCGGTGACCGGACGGTGCGCCTGCACGCGTCGACAACCACCGATGGTATCGGCCATTGCGACCTGGTCATAATCGCCAGTAAAGCGTTCGATGCCGAGGCTGCCGCGCGTTCCTGCTTGCCCTTACTCGGCCCTGAGACGGTGGTTCAGGCCATTCAGAACGGTCTCGGCGCGGCTGATCTCGTCGCTCCCATCGTCGACCCCGATCGTTTAGCCGTCGGTGTCGCCGGAGGTTTTGGAGCTTCCATGCGCGGACCTGGCCACGTCCACCATAACGGCATGGAGATGATTCGATTCGGCGCCTATGGCGGGCTGCCCAAGCGGCTTTTGCAAGCCTCCGCCGAAATCTGGGAATCGGCTGGATTCAGAGTCGCGCTGTTCGATGACATCACGCGCATGGTCTGGGAAAAGCTCATCATGAACGTCACGTTCTCCGGAACTTGCTGCGTCACCGGCTTCACCATCGGCGAAGTGATGAAGGATCCAGATGCCTGGAGCGTGGCTCTCGGTTGCGCCCAAGAGGCCCTGGCGGTCGCCGGCGCGGCCGGCATCCAACTCGACGTCGGCAATCCCATCGAGCACATCCGCAAGCTCGGCGGAAAGATCTCGAACGCCCGGCCCTCCATGCTCTTGGATTACATTGCCGGCCGGAAAGGCGAGGTCGACTTCATCAACGGCTCAATCTCTCGCCTGGGTAAAAAGCTGCACGTGCCGACGCCTGTGAATGACACCTTGGTCGCCATCATCAAAGCCCGCGAGGCCGCTATCGTGGATACGGATGTCCGCGCAATGTCGTGAATGCCCGATAGATCTGTTCCGCGAGCATCGCCCGCGCGAGTTCATGCGGAAATGTCATAGCAGAAAGAGAAAGCAGCAGGTCCGCGCGCCCTTTCCATTCAGGCGGAAGTCCCTCATGACCGCCGATGAGAAACACCACATCCTGCCCCTCCCGCTCGGCCCGCTCGACAATTTCAACAAACTGCGCCGAATCGAGGCTGCGGCCTGCCGGATCGAGAAAGATCTTGCGCGCGGCGCTGTGCCTCGCGAACAGATCAAACCGCCGCGGAACAATCTCGCGCATCTCGCAGTGGGCGTAACGCGCGCTCCGTTTCAAAAACTCCGAAGCGATGGCGTTCGCGTGGGCATCCCTGGGCTTGCCGATGTAATAAACGAAGACCTTCACGTATCCGTACTTTGCCAC
The DNA here is from genome assembly GCA_049582585.1 of Bryobacteraceae bacterium. GTDB lineage: Bacteria > Acidobacteriota > Terriglobia > Bryobacterales > Bryobacteraceae > Bog-105. The sequence continues at coordinate 27,208 of JBAUUG010000446.1, forward strand.
AGAAGCACTATTCACTGGAAGCGTACGCGCCTGGGAAAAATCAATTCTTTTTCTCTCCTTGACAGCTTAGGAAAGAGCATGATACACTCCTCACTAACTTAGGAGTGTGCATGTCCGGCCCGGCCCAGCTTCTTCCAGGAACTCTCGACCTCCTTATTCTGAAGGCAGTCTCTCTCGGTCCTCTTCATGGCTACGGCGTTCTTTTACGCATCGGGCAAATCTCCCAGCAAGCCCTCCTCATTGAGCAGGGAGCGCTTTATCCCGCATTGTTCCGTCTGGTGCGCCAGGGGCTGCTGAAGGCGAGCTGGGGAGTCTCGGATAACAATCGCCGCGCCAAGTTTTATGAGCTCACCCCCGCGGGCCGCAAGCGTTTTCGTGAAGAGACCGAAGGCTGGAATCGCTTAGCGACCGCCATGACCACTGCCCTTGCCGCACAACCGGAGGAAGCATGAAATTCCTGGCGTGGTTTCGCTCTCTTACCGCCAAGTTGTTTCGTCGTTCTCAGATTGACGATGACATGGAGGCGGAACTACGCTCGCACATCCAGCACCGCGCCGACGACCTTCAACGTGTCGGCGTGAATCCTGCCGAGGCGCAACGCCGCGCACGCATCGAGTTTGGCGGCTACGTTCGGTTCAGAGAGGAAAGTCACGAAGTGATGGGCGGCATCTTCTTTGAAACTCTCGTGCAGGATGTGCGGCTCGCTCTTCGCGTATTGCGAAAGTCTCCCGGTTCTGCCATCGCCGCCCTAGTCACGCTGGCATTGGCCATCGGCGCAAACGCCGTGGTTTTTGGCATATTGAATGGGCTGATACTTCGCCCCCTGAATGTGCCTCAGGCGGAGAATCTCTGGGGAACCGTGTACGGGGAAGATTCCGGGTGGCAGTCGTATCCCAACTACGTCGATCTGCGTGACCACAACCGCAGCTTTGATGCTCTGGCAGCTTTTAATTTCGCCTTTGTAGGGCTGGACACAGGGAACCATCCTACGCTCGCCACAGGCTTTGCAACCACTGGAAACTACTTCGACGTGCTGAGGATTCAACCCTATCTTGGCCGCGTCTTCCACTCATCCGATGAGCACGGCTCCAACAGCGCCTCCTATCTCGTGCTCAGCTACGCGTATTGGCACAGCCGGTTCCATGACGATCGAGGCGTTCTGGGCCGTGTCGTTCGGCTGGACAAGCATCCCTTCATCGTCATCGGTGTAGCGCCGCCGGGGTTCCAAGGGACTTTGTTGTTTGTCTCCGCCGATTTCTTTATGCCCATCGTCAGCCAGGAGCAGGTGAACCGAGGCTCTGATCTGAACGCACGCGGGAACCACGCTGGGATTTTTGAGGCAATGGGACATCTAAGGCCGGGAGTTACTCCCGCCCAGGCTGTCGCGGATTTGAACACTGTGGCAGCGTCTATCGGAAAGACCTACCCTAACGAGTTCAGTAATAAGAGTTCTTCCCTGGCACATCCAGGCCTCACTTCTTTTGGCCGTCCGGCGCGGGCATTCGTTGCGGGATTAATGCTGTTGGCCGGCCTCATCCTGCTGGCCGGGTGCGCCAACCTGGGCAGCCTGTTTGCGGCTCACGCTGCCGATCGCTCCCGGGAAGTTGCACTCCGGCTCGCGCTTGGTTCAAGCCGCAAACGCATCCTGCGGCAGTTGTTGACTGAAGCCGTGCTGATTTCGCTCGTAGGAGGAGTAGCGGGACTACTGGGCAGCGTCGCTCTGTTGCGCGGGCTGAGCGCTTGGCAACCCTTTCCCGGAGCTCCCGTCCATTTGCCGCTAACTCCGGACGCAAAAGTCTACGTCGTCGCTCTCGCGCTGGCTTTGGTGAGCGGATTCCTCTTTGGAATCGTTCCGGTGCGCCAAGTGCTCAGGACCGATCCATACCAGATCGTCAAGTCGGGATCTAGAAGCACGATTGGGCGGCGGATTACTGTACGTGACCTGTTGCTTATCGTCCAAATTGCGATCTGCGCCGTGCTGGTCACCTCTTCGATGGTTGCCGTGCGCGGGCTTATGCGATCGTTGCACAGCAACTTCGGTTTTGAGCCGCGGAACACGACACTGGTTGGCGTGAACCTGGCAATGGCCGATTACAGCATCGACACAGTGCCCACAATGCAACGGCACATGATCGACGCTATAGAGACGATTCCTGGTGTGGAAGGAGCGGGATTGGTGAATAATTACCCTCCATTAGTCTACGGCGCCGGGACCAGGGCAAATGTTTTCAAGGACGAAACCACAGATCTGAGGCAATCGAATATCGCTGTCATGCCATACAGGTACGATGTATCTCCTGGATATTTTCATGCGGCCGGCACAAGCTTGTTGGCGGGCCGGACTTTCACTATGCATGACGATCAAAATGCGCCTCGCGTTGCCGTAGTCAACAGGGAGTTTGCCCGCAAGATGTTTGGCTCTATCACCAACGCGGCCGGCAGATATTACAGGCTGCAGGATGGAACGCATGTTCAGGTCGTGGGCCTTGTTGAAGACGGCAAGTATTTGAGCGTTACTGAAGATCAACAGCCCGCGATGTTCCTCCCGTTCCTGCAATCGCCGTCAAGCGCGGCGTATCTGGTGGTGCGCTCGCGCCGCGATCCGCAGCAAGTTGCCGCGGCCGTCAGGAATAAACTACACGCGTTGGATGCAGGGCTGCCTCTTGACACCCAAACCTGGAGCAGCTTGCTGGCTATAGTTCTGTTCCCTTCGCGAGTGGCAACCATTTCACTGGGTGTGATGGGAGTGATGGGCGCGATGTTGTCAATCACGGGCATCTTTGGAATGGCGGCGTACTCGGTCAGCAAGCGGCTAAAGGAGTTGGGAATTCGCGTTGCCCTCGGCGCGCAGCGGACGGAAGTGTTGCAGGCGGCATTGGGACGCGCAGTCAAATTGCTGGCCTGGGGTTCGGGAGCAGGATTGGTCATCGGAATTCTCGCGAGCCGGGTGTTGGCTTCCATCGTGTATCAGGCAACTCCTCGCGACCCCTTGGTATTGGCCGGGGTAGTTCTGGCTATGGCTTTGATGGGGCTACTGGCCACGTGGATTCCAGCGCAGCGCGCGCTGTCACTTGATCCTTTAACGCTGCTGCGCGAAGAGTGAACGGAGGAAGTATGAAATTCCTAACCTACCTTCGTTCCCTTGCCACCAAAGTTTTTCGTCGCTCTCAGATCGAGGACGAGATGGAGGCGGAGCTTCGCTCGCACATCCAGCACCGCGCCGACGACCTTCGACGTGCTGGCCTGAATCCTGCCGAGGCGCAACGCCGCGCGCGCATCGAGTTTGGCGGCTATGTGCGGTTCAAAGAAGAAAGCCACGAAGCGATGGGCGGCATCTTCTTTGAAACTCTCGTGCAGGATGTGCGGCTCGCTCTTCGCGTATTGCGAAAGTCTCCCGGTTTTGCCATCGCCGCCGTTTTAACGCTCGCCTTGGCGATTGGCGCGAACGCCCTCGTCTTCAGTGTGCTGAACGCGCTGATCCTGCGCCCGCTGAATGTGCCTCAGGCGCAGACCCTCTACGGACTCGAGCGCAGAACCGACCTTGGGTCCGAGTCGTATCCAAATTATCTCGATGTGCGCGATCGCAACCGCAGCTTTGATGGGTTGGCGGCTTTCACCATTTCTGCGGCGGCCCTCAACACGGGCAAAAATCCATCCCGCGCCTGGATCGAGGAAGCCAGCGGGAACTACTTCGACGTCTTAGGAATTCAGCCGTATCTTGGCCGTTTCTTCCACTCGTCCGATGAGCATGGCCCCAACAGCGCTCCGTATATCGTGCTCACGTACGCCTACTGGCACACCTTTTTTCAAGATGATCGCGGCGTGGTAGGCCGCACGGTGCAGCTAAACAAACATCCCTTCACTATCCTCGGTGTAGCTCCGCCTGAGTTCCACGGGACCATTGTGTTTTTCTTTCCCGATTTCTTTGTGCCGATGGTGAACCAGGAGCAGGTGGCCGGGGTGAATCTCCTGAACGCGCGCGGACCTCGTTGGGTTTTCGAGGTGCTGGGACATCTGAAGGCGGGAGTCACTCCCCGGCAGGCGGTTGCCGATCTGAACTCGGTCGGCGCCTACCTGGAAAAGACCTATCCCCAAGATGACGGCAAGATGACCTTTACTTTAGTTCGTCCAAGTCTCTACGGCGATGCCCTTGGCCCTCCGGTACAGGCCTTTCTTACCGGGTTGATGCTGCTGGCAGGGTTAATTCTATTGGCCGCATGCGCCAACCTGGGCAGCCTGTTTGCCGCGCGCGCCGCTGACCGAGCGCGCGAGGTTGCTCTGCGGCTTGCGCTTGGATCGAGCCGCAGCCGAATTCTGCGGGCACTATTTACCGAAGCCATGCTGATTTCACTCCTCGGAGGCGCTGCCGGACTCTGGGGCAGCATCGTGCTGTTGGGCGGCCTCAGCACCTGGCATCCATTCTCCAGATTTCCCTTCAGCCTGGCTGTGAATCCCGACGCTCACCTTTATGAAGTAGCTTTACTGTTGACCTTAGCGAGTGGGTTTCTCTTTGGCGCAGTCCCCGTGAGGCAGGTCCTTCGCGCCGATCCCTACCAAATCGTCAAGTCGGGATCAAGAAGCACGGCCGGGCGGCGCTTTACGGTCCGGGACCTGTTGCTCGCCGTGCAAATTGCCATCTGCGCCGTGCTCGTCACTTCTTCGTTCGTTGCCGTGCGTGGGCTGGCGCGGTCGCTGCACGGCAATTTCGGTTTTGAACCGCGGAATGTCATGCTGATGAACACTGTTCTGGATATGGCGGGCTACCGCGGCGATGCTGTCCCTGCGATGCAAAAGCGCATGATCGAAGGCATGGAAGCGATTCCAGGTGTCCAGTCTGTGGGACTGATTGATCGAACACCCCTATACGAGGTCTCGAACGTATCGAACGTCTTTGCCGGCGAAACGACCGATCTAAGGCCATCGAATGCCGCCTTTGTGGCCGTGGCATACAGCATCTCTCCCGAATACTTTCACGCAGCGCGAACCGCCTTGCTGTCTGGAAGGCCTTTTACATGGCACGACGATAAAAACGCGCCACGCGTGGCAGTCATCAACCAGGAATTTGCGCGAAAAATCTTCGGCTCCGTCCGCGCCGCAATGGGCAGGCACTTCAAAATGCCGGATGGAGCGCGCATACAAGTGGTGGGTGTTGCGGAAGACGGAAAATATAACAGCCTCACCGGAGATCTGCAGCCGGCGATGTTTCTCCCCATCCTCCAATCGCCATCGAGTGAGACATCGCTGGTCGTACGCTCCACGCGCGATCCGCGGCAACTCTTCGACGCTATGAAAAGTAAACTGCGGGACTTGGATTCGGGGCTGCCTCCTTTCATTGAAACGTGGAGCCGAGCATTGGACACAAATCTGTTCCCTTCGCGCATGGCGGCGATTTCGCTGGGTGTGCTGGGCATCATGGGCGCCATGCTGTCGATCACCGGCATCTTTGGAATGGCGGCGTATTCTGTCAGCCGCCGGCTGAAGGAATTGGGAATCCGGATGGCCCTCGGCGCGCAACGAACCGAAGTATTACAAGCGGCCTTGAGCCGCGCCTTTAAACTGCTGGCTTTCGGCTCGGCGGCAGGATTGGTCTTAGGAATTCTCGCAAGCCGGGTGCTGGCTTTTATCGTGTATCAGGCAACTCCGCGCGACCCCCTGGTATTGGCCGGTGTCGTTCTGGCTATGGCGTTGCTCGGCTTGCTGGCCACGTGGATTCCAGCGCAGCGTGCGCTATCGCTTGATCCTTTGACACTGCTCCGAGAGGAGTGAATATGAAATTCCTGGCTTACGTCCGTTCCCTTGCCGCTAAGGTTTTTCATCGCTCCGAGGTCGAGGACGACATGGAAGAGGAGCTTCGCTCGCACATCCAGCACCGCGCCGACGACCTTCGACGTGCTGGCCTGAATCCTGCCGAGGCGCAACTCCGCGCGCGCATCGAGTTTGGCGGCTATGTGCGGTTCAAAGAAGAAAGCCACGAAGCGATGGGCGGCATCTTCTTTGAAACTCTTGTGCAGGATGCGCGGCTCGCTCTCCGCGTGTTGCGCAAATCTCCCGGTTTCGCCATCGTCGCCGTTTTAACGCTCGCCTTGGCGATTGGCGCGAACGCCCTCGTCTTCAGTGTGCTGAACGCGCTGATCCTGCGGCCGCTGGATGTGCCACAGCCGGAACGTCTCTACAACATCGAGCACCGGAGCGGTACGCTGGCGCTATCGTATCCCGACTATCTCGATCTACGCGACCGCAATCGCAGCTTTGACGGCCTGGCAGCCTACAACAGCTTTCAGGCAGGATTGGATACGGGCGGCGACCCCGGGCGCGTCTTTGTCGATGAAGTGACTGCGAACTACTTCGATGTGCTTGGGATACAGCCGTATCTGGGCCGGTTCATTCACCCATCCGATGAGCACGGTCCGAACAGCGCTCCGTATATCGTCCTCAATTATGCGTATTGGCGCACCCATTTTCAGGACGATCGCGGCGTGATTGGCCGCACTGTTCAACTCAACAAGCATCCGTTCACCATCATCGGTGTTGCGCCGCCCGCGTTCCACGGGCCGGTGTTGTTTTTCTCCCAGGATTTCTTCGTGCCGATTGTAAACCAGGAGCAGGTGGAAGGGCAGAATAACCTGACCGCTCGCGAGAGCCGATCGCTTTTCATGACCGTCGGCCGTCTGAGGACCGGAGTCACTCCGCAACAGGCGATTGGCGATCTGAACTCGATCGGCTCCTATCTGGAACAGACCTATCCCAAATCCGATGCCAAAACGAGGTTTGGGTTAGCTCGTCCATTTCTTTTTGACGACATGGCTGCTTCGCCAACTCGGGCATTTCTCACGGCATTGATGCTGCTGGCCGGGTTAATTCTGCTGGCAGCCTGTGCCAACTTGGGCAGCCTGTTTGCGGCACGGGCTGCTGACCGAACGCGTGATATTGCTATGCGCCTCGCGCTTGGATCGAGCCGCAACCGCGTTCTGCGAGGTCTCTTTACCGAAGCTCTGCTGATATCTCTCATGGGAGGCGCTCTCGGACTATGGGGCAGCACAGTGCTGTTAAGCGGATTAAGCGTGTGGCAGCCAATCCCAAAAATTCCCTTCCATATGCCTGTGTACCCGGATGCACATGTCTATGCAGTAGCCCTGCTGTTGACATTGATAAGCGGGCTCCTCTTTGGCGCGGTCCCCGTGAGACAAGTACTTCACACGGATCCCTATCAGATCGTCAAGTCGGGATCCGGAAGGACGGGCGGATGGCGGATCACTGTCCGAGACCTGTTGCTGGTGGTGCAAATTGCGATCTGTGCCGTGCTGATCACCTCTTCCATGGTTGCCCTGCGCGGATACGTGCGCTCGCTCAACGGCAATTTCGGTTTCGAGCCGCGGAACGTGATGCTGATAGATACGGCTCTGACTATGGGAGGCTACCGTAGCGACCGGGTGCCTGCTATGCAAAAGCGCATGATGGAAGCCGTCGAGACCATTCCAGGCGTAACGTCGGTGGGACTTGCCGATCGCACGCCGCTCAATGGGAGCATGCGGTGGTCGAGTGTGTTTGCCGGCGACGCGACGGATCTGAGCCCGGCGAATGCCGTGGCTGACGTCCCGACCTACAGCGTCTCACCCGGCTACTTCCGCGCAGCCGGCACAGCTCTGCTGTCGGGAAGGGGCTTCACATGGCACGACGATCAAAACGCGCCGCGAGTTGCGGTGATCAATCAGGGGTTTGCCCGCACAATCTTTGGTTCAGTAGTAACGGACATAACGGGCAGGTATTACAAGATACAAGACGGAACCCGCGTACAAGTAGTGGGAATCGCGGAAGACGGAAAATATCAGCGCATCGGCGAAGATCCCGAGCCGGCGATGTTCTTCCCCATCTTGCAATCGCCATCGAGTTCGACGACCCTGTTGGCGCGTTCGAACCTCGATCTGCAACAACTAGCGACAGCTATGCGGAGTAAACTGCGGGACCTGGACTCTGGGCTGCCTTCGCTCATCCAACCTTGGAACAAAGAACTGGACCTCGCTTTGTTTGCTCCGCGAATGGCGACGATCTCCCTCGGCGTGATGGGCATGATGGGCGCGATGCTGTCCATAACCGGCATTTTCGGGATAGCAGCATACTCGGTCAGCAGGCGGCTGAAAGAGTTAGGAATTCGTATGGCCCTCGGCGCGCAACGCAGCGAAGTGCTACAGGCAGCATTGGGACGCGCCTTCAAACTGCTTGCTTTTGGTTCGGCAGCAGGGCTGCTCTTCGGAATTCTGGCGAGCCGGGTGCTGGCTTTCATCGTGTATCAGGCGACTCCACGCGATCCTCTCGTATTGGCCGGCGTTGTTCTGGCCATGGCATTACTCGGTTTGCTGGCCACGTGGATACCCGCCCGACGCGCGCTGTCGCTGGATGCTCAAACACTGCTGCGCGAAGAGTGAGTAAGCGGCAGGGGTTTTGTTCGGCGGGGTTACGGCGTCGTGCTTCCTTAAGAAGGGAAAGATCAATCAGCTCTACTCTCCGATTCTGGGCTCGCCCGGCCCAATTTTTACGGTCCGCTTGCATCACTTTTCTGATGAGCGATGATTTGACCTTTGATCTTGAAAGCGGCGTTCCATACACTGATGTGCATGCCACGTTTGAACCCCCAGCGCGCCGCGTTTCGCGATCTCCACGCGAGCGGATGTTTTGTGATTCCAAACCCCTGGGACATCGGCACAGCGAAATATCTTCAGCATCTCGGCTTCCGCGCGTTAGCGACTACCAGCGCCGGTTTTGCGTTCGCGCGTGGGCTGCCCGATGGCGCTGTAAGCCAAGCTGAAATGCTGGCTCACATCGCTGAGATCGTGCACGCGACAGATTTGCCAGTGAATGCCGATTTTGGATCGGGTTTTGCCGACGAGCCGGAAGAAGTAGCTAAGAATGTGAGCGGATGCGTGGCTACCGGAGTCGCCGGACTTTCGATCGAAGACTCGACCGGAGATGCGTCCCGGCCTCTTTACGAATTTTCTTTGGCCGTTGACCGGATCCGCGCCGCGCGCGCAGCCATTGACGAGTCTGGAACAGGCGTGCTCCTCGTCGGGCGAGCTGAATGCTACCTCATTGACGAGGGTAATGCCTTCCCGGAATCGATCCGTCGTCTTCAAGCCTACGCGGACGCAGGCGCGGATGTCCTGTATGCGCCTGGAGTGAAGAAGCGCGAAGAAATGCAGGCAATCGTCTCCGCTGTCGCTCCGAAGCCGGTCAATATTCTTATGTTCTCCGACCTGGGCCTGCGCGTGTCCGATTTAGCGGAGATGGGCGTTCGGCGAATCAGCGTGGGTTCCTCTATGGCGCGCAGCGCCTGGACCGGATTCATACGCGCCGCCAGAGAAATTGCCGACCAAGGCAGCTTTGGAGGCCTTAACGGCCTTACTCCGTCCAGCGAATTGAATGGGCTGTTTAAAACCGGCTAGCTCCATTCGGGGAGTCAGCCCAACAGCCGCGGTGGCCGGCATATCACCCCAACCGCTAGAATAGGGGCGTGAAATTGATTGTGCTGGCACTGTGCATCTTCGGCGTGTTACTCGCGCAAGAACACGAAGGCAATTTCAACATTCGCTTCGAGCCGAAAGCAAAACTTCAGACCGGTGTTCAGGTGCCGTTTGAAATCGATGTCAAAGACGGCTTGAAGAAGCCGCTGCCGGATGCTAAAGTTACCTTGCAAATTGAGACGATGGACCACTCTCATACGCAGGTTTTTCCAGCCCCGGCGATCAATCCCGGAGTTTACATTGCGAAGCCGGTTTTTCCTGTTTCAGGCGAGTGGGACGTCTATGTTGAAGTCCGGCGCGATAACGAGATGAGCGGCCGCACTATTCAGTTCAGCGTGCCTGAATAAAGCGCTCTGGAAGTTACGGCTGTTCGCCTTTGTCATGGCGAGTGTGCCACCAACGCTTCACATCCGGCCAGAATTCCTTCAGCACTTGGGAGGTCGCATCCGTCCCCAACTGTATGCCCCAATTCTGCAGATAATCCGGCACATCGCGGTTATCCGGGTAGTACGATAATCCAATCGCCGATGCGATGCCGTTCCCTAAAACCTCGGAATAATTGAATGAAGCTTTCCCTGCGTCCGTACGGGTAACAAAAATGCGACTCAACGCGTAACCGGTTCGGCTCATTTTACTGCCCTCGGCTTTACGGAAGTATCGCGGGTCTTCTTTGAACAGGATCGGCATGAACGCTTCGGTCATCATATTGCCGATTACCTGGTCAGAGTAAGAGGTGCCGAACCGCGAAAAATATCCTTTTGCTCCCTGCCCGAATTCGGGGTGATTATTCTCCAGCTGATAAAGCGCCGCATAAGCTCCTCCGAGAATAACCAAAGGGTAATCAAACGAATCTTTGGTGGCAATCTTGAGCTTCTGCTTCGGCGTGAGCGGGTGAACCTCCGCGCTCATTTCGGCAGTCCGATAGTTTGGCAAAACGCCGAAAACCCTCTTGTCCTCTCCCTCAGCCGTCTTACCAGGGGCTGGAACACCCGGCTGATCCTTTGCCGGCAGCTCACCCGGCTGCTGAGGCGTCGCGGGCGCCGGTGCTTGAGCAGCGGTTTGCGCGGCCAGATTCACCTGCAAAAAGCCTGATGTAAGGAGAAGGGCAACAGGGAAAGAGATTCTGCTAACGCATTGGCTAAAGCCCATTTGAAAGATTTATCCTGAAGATTCTGCTGAGCAACGACTGGGAAATACCCGTGACGAGAGAATATTATTTGGACGCTGATCCACTGATCGTCGGGTACACTTGCTAATAAGATCCTCCACGCCCAGTCACGGATTCAAAAACCTGGAACACAGGTTGCATGGCGGGAATCAAACAATAGCGCGATGCAAGACGGTACACCACTTGACTCAGCCAATTCAGCGAAGCCGATGACTCGCGTTCGTTCATCGTCATTCAAGTATTACATCCACGATGCCATAGAGGAGTGCCGTCTGCAATTGCTCGGCGAGTTGAGTGAGGCTGATGTCGCGGAGCTTAGCGGCTGCTGGGGAACGGCCCGGACGACGCTAGGAAGCCGAAAGCTGGTGCTGGATCTGCGGGCTCTCAAAGCGGTTGATGAAGCCGGCAAGCAATGGCTTATCTCCATGGCAGCAGAGGGTGCGTCGTATTTACCGGATGGCTTTTTGCGGCACGGGCTAGTAGGTCAGGCCGCGGAAGAAGCCGCTAAGGCCAGAGCCGCCTCAAAATCGGGATGGTTCGGCAAACTGTTCTCGATTTTGAAGGGCGGCGCGACCCCGGCTGAATCTACACTAGAACCGTAAAAGCCGATTCGGTTCGCGTGACCGGCCGATAAGCTGTGTCCCGCTCCAGAGGTTGCCGTCCGGCTTCGCGGATCAGTGCCAGCAAATCCTGGCGGCGGAGATGTTGAGCCGTGGTCGCCCCCGCATCGTGGTAAATCTTTTCTTCCACCACGGTTCCATCTATATCGTTAGCGCCGAATCGCTGCGCAATTTGCGCCACGCCGGGAGTCATCATGATCCAGTACGCCTTGATATGAGGAATGTTATCCAGCATCAATCGAGATATGGCGATTTGCTTCAGATCGTTGAAACCGGTTGTCGGCGGCAGATGAGCCAGCGCGGTGTTCTGAGGATGAAACGCAAGCGGAATAAACGTGACGAATCCATTTGTCTCATCCTGTAAAGATCGAAGTCGGACCAGATGATCGGACAAGTCTTCCGCGGTTTCCAGGTGCCCATAGAGCATCGTGCAGTTACTCTTGAATCCGATTTCATGCGCGATGCGCGCGGTTTCCAGCCATTGATCGCCATCGATCTTGTGATCGCAGATGATCCGGCGAACACGCTCTGAAAAGATCTCTGCGCCGCCTCCCGGCATCGAGTCAATCCCCGCCGTCTTCAGCCGCTCGAGGGTGTCGCGAAGCGAGATTTTCGCCCGCTTCGCCAAATAGGCGACCTCGACCATGGTGAACGCCTTCAGGTGCACGCTGGGATAACGCTCCTTCAAGCCCGAGATCATCTCGCAGAACCAATCCAGCGTCAGTTCCGGATGCAAGCCGCCGACGATGTGAAACTCGGTCACAGCTTCGGCGTATCCTTTTCCAGCAACCTCCCATACCTGCTCGAGCGACATGGTGTATGCGTGCGGATCTTTCGCTTTCTTGCCGAACGCGCAAAGCCGGCAACTTGCCACGCACACGTCAGTCGGGTTGATATGCCGGTTGACATTGAAATAAGTAACGTCGCCGTGCAGCCGCTCGCGCACCAGATTGGCCATGTAGCCGAGCGCCAGAATGTCGGAGCTGCGAAACATAGTCACGCCGTCTTCGTAGCTCAGACGCTTGCCCGATTCCACTTTTTCGAAAATGGGGTTGAGTGAGCGGTCCTCGATCCTGGGGTAGGAGATCATTTCAGAGATACCGCCGATGAAAAAAGATATCAGCGGCCCAAAAGGCGAAGAACAGCAGGCTGACATAGCCGTTGACGGTGAAGAAAGCGGCATTCACGCGCGAGAGGTCGTTCGGCTTCACCAGCCCGTGCTCATAGATCAGCAACGTCGCAACGGCAGCCACTCCCGCGAGGCTTAACGCGCCGAGATGGAACGAATAAACCAGCGCAAGCAAGCAGACGATCATCGAGACGTGTAAAAGGCGTGCAATCGACAATGCATTGCCGATGCCGAAGCGCTTGGGGATGCTGCACAGGCCTTCCGCGCAATCAAACTCGAAATCCTGGCAAGCGTAGATCACGTCGAAGCCGGCCGTCCAAAACATAACTGCCGACGTCAGCCAAAGAATACGCGGATCGAGCGCGTCGCGGATTGCAATCCAGGCGGCGGCGGGCGCGATGCCGAGACAAAATCCAAGAATGAGGTGCGAGAAGAGAGTAAAGCGCTTCGAAAACGAGTAGAAGAACAGAATTGCGAGCGCAAAAGGCGCCAATGCAAAGCACAACCACCCGAGTTGCCGAGCCGCCCACAAGAAGATCAATGAAGCAACAGCGGTGAAGGCCCAGGCAAATCGAACCGAGAGAAGGCCTGCAGGCAGGTGACGGCCTGCAGTGCGTCGATTGCGGGCGTCAATGCCGGCATCGAGGAGACGGTTGAAGGCCATGGCCGCCGAGCGAGCCGCTACCATCGCGACGACAATCCAGAGGAAGCGCCAGCCCAAGCCTGCGATCCTGAAATCCGCATCGCGGCACGCGAGCAGCGCCCCCGTAAGCGCGAAAGGGAGCGCGAATACGGAATGCTCGAACTTGATCATGTCAAGCGTAAGGCGCAGACGGATCCAGAAGCGAGTCATCCGGTCAACGCTACCATTCTAGGGGATGGACGCTCAGCAAATTCAGCAACTTCTGGAACAAGTCCGGGACGGCCGCGCCAGCGTGGAGACCGCCATGGACAGTCTGCGGCATTTGCCCTTCGAAGATTTAGGATTCGCGAAAGTCGACCATCACCGAGCCATGCGCCACGGAATGCCGGAAGTGATCCTGGGTCAGGGCAAGACTGCGGATCAGGTTGAGGGTATTGCGGCAGCGCTGCTGGCGAAATCGCAAAATCTCCTTTTGACGCGAGCAACTGAAGAAATGGCTGCCCGAGTCGCCGCGCTCGCTTCGGAAGCGGAGTATTTTCCGGCCTCCGGCGTGGTACGGGTCTGGCGCGATAAAACCATTCACGGCAAAGGGAAAATCGTCGCTGTCTGCGCCGGGACGAGCGATTTACCCGTGCTTCAAGAAGCGCAGCTGACCGCCGAAGCCATGGGCAACCAGGTAGACACGATTTGCGATGTCGGAGTGGCCGGTATTCACCGCCTTCTGCATCAGCGCGATCTCCTGATGCAGGCGCACGTGGCAATTGTGTGCGCGGGCATGGAAGGCGCGCTTCCAAGCGTCGTAGGCGGGCTGGTTTCATGCCCGGTTATCGCGGTGCCGACGAGCGTCGGATACGGCGCGAGTTTTCATGGTTTAGCGGCGTTGCTTGGCATGCTGAACAGCTGCGCCAGCAACGTGGCGGTGGTTAACATCGACAACGGCTTCGGGGCCGGGTACGTAGCCAGTCTGATTAACAGGCTATGAGGGCCAGGGAATCTTCAGTGGACCAGTTTCTGCAGCCGTTCCCCAGCGGCTTCGAGCGTCTCTGGCCTTTTCGCGAAGCAGAAGCGAATCAGGTGTGAGCCATCCGCGGGATCTGAGAAGAAGCTCGAGCCCGGGACAGCGGCAATCCCAATCTCTTTCACGAGATGTCTGCAAAACGCGATATCGTCCGTGAAGCCGAAAGGCGAGATGTCGCACATGATGTAGTAGGCTCCCTTCGGAACATAACAGCGAAGCCCGACCTTCTCGAGCATGCCGACCAGGAGGTCTCGCTTGGTTTGGTAATTTCGCGCTAAGTCCGCGTAATAGCGGTCCGGCAGGTTCAGCGCGGTCACCCCTGCCTGTTGCAACGGAGCGGCTGCTCCCACCGTGAGAAAGTCGTGAACTTTACGTATGGAAGCGGTGAGATCGGGCGCGGCAATCACCCAGCCGACACGCCAGCCGGTTACTGAGTAGGTCTTGCTGAGACTGTTCACAAGAACACAGCGATCGCGCATGCCCGGGAGCGTAATCGGCGGGATGTGCCGCTCGCCGTCGAAAATGATGTGCTCATAGATCTCGTCCGTAATCAACAGGCAATCGTACTCTTCGCAGAGATTAGTGACGAGCGTAAGCTCACTTGCCGAGAAAACCCGGCCGGTTGGATTATTCGGCGAATTTAGTATTACGGCGCGGGTTCGTTTGGTAAAAGCGGCGCGAAGCTCGTCGGGATCAAAGGTCCAATCAGGCGGCCGGAGGGTGACGAAGCGGCAGACGGCTCCGCTGAGCTGGGAATCGGGCCAGTAATTTTCGTAAAAAGGCTCAAAAAGCACGACTTCGTCGCCGGGATTGAGCAGAGCAAGCAGCGTGGCGATCATGCCCTCCGTCGCGCCGCAGCAGACAGTCAGTTCACGCTCTGAGTCGATCTCGAGCTGATAGAAATGCCGATAATAATGGCAGATGGCATCGCGGAAAGGTTTAGCGCCCCAGGTTATCGAATATTGATTGACATCGTCCCCGATAGCGTTTTGAGCAGCCGTTTTGACTTCAGCGGGGGCCGCGAAATCGGGAAATCCCTGGGCGAGATTGACGGCGCCATGCTGGATCGCGAGACGCGTCATGTCGCGGATTACGGATTCCTTGAACTCGGCTACCCGGGCGCTCTCAAACCGGCGGGCGAGGATGCTTCCCATGCTGCCATGATTACATCGAGGATTCGCTGCTTCTCTCTCGAATCGAAGCACAGCGAGGCACCTACGAACCGAAATGACTGGCTGCTCGCGCAACGCTTGGTAGTGGCTCAGTTTGAGTTAGCGGATATCAAATAGAAAGGCTAATCCGAGTTCGATTCCGCCCATTGCCGTGTCGGTCATTTTGCCCATTTTAGGTTGTTCCAATCTGCTCGGATCTAAGACCCGTATGTGATCAGTAAGGGCCACGCTGTTGCTCATTGGCCGCGAGCAAGACACATCCTTGATCATGTGTGTCATTGGGATAAGTATTCTGTAAGCGCTCGCCTTGTGGACCTTAGTGGTGAGTGGAACACCGACAACGTTGAACCCCAGTTTATTAATCGCGTCCCTAGAAACGATCACATAAGGACGGCTTTTCTTTTGCTCGGACCCTTGTATGTCGAGATCTTTAGCGAATACCCAAAAGATCTCACCGTACTTAAGCATCAAGCAGTGTTGCAGTGTCCATGTCTTTCATGGATGAATCGAGCAGTTCTTGGTCTTCCTCGTCCCATTCAAACGGCTGGATAGTGACTTCTTCTTGGGGAGATCTAAAATTAAGCCCCTGCCGAGCATACCCATACGCATTCACTGCGGCTCTCAGGCCGTCAATGATTTCGGGCAGCACTTGAAGTTGAATTGATTTATCATGCCGAATGCCTACTAACAGACAATCGAGATGAAACTGCGCCCATGTTGCATTAACGGCGAACTTGGTGGCTATCTCTTGGTCTTGAGATCTTAGATCTGGGGCAACATTGCCAGAAGCCGCTATCGTTGCGATTATTCTGCTTGTGCGCCGAAGCGTCCAAACAGTGAACATTGCTTGGTCCTTAGCAGCCGATCCGAATCGGGCTAGACCATGTTCTCGGAATTCTGCTTCAAGTTCACAAAAACATTCACGCAAAACAGTCTCAATAACTGGCCCCGCAACCATCCTTTGGATCAAGCGTGCGAAAGACGTTACCGCAATCGCATACTGCTCAAAGACTACACTTCTCACTGCGGTGAAATCCTTCTGGTTTTGTGCTGCGATAGCCCGCAGTAGCAGTCCATCAACGAACGAGCTTATTCCCTTGAGGATCTCCTCTGCTGAGGGAGACAACTCCCCCTTCGAGCGGCGCTGCGAAGGAAGGCCCACTAAGGCTAGAAGGTCATCTAATCCCGGAGGTTTTAAGCTTAGAACCCCGATATCTTGCTCGGGCAAAACAATAGCTTCGTTCATGGTAGTTTAAGGACGCTTCCATCTTGCGCGATTTGCCTTGAGCGCTATTGCGCGTCGCTCACCTGCATCCAGTTTTTGGGCACGCACGGTTCCACCGATTTTGCCACCTGCGCTTGCAGCTTCTTTTCGGCGATTGGGCTGCTTTTCTTCAGTGAGTTCTTTAACGATGCGAAAAGCATTTGTGTTTAGATCCAACTACATACCTTGCCTTTCGAGGACCTCTGACGATATTCATTTATACCAAGTAGGACGATCATATCCTTGATGTCGTTAGTTAAACAAGGACTACTTCTCACTTTTCTCTCAGATTGTCAAGGGTTCTAGTACCCTTCTATTTGAACAAAATGCTTGACGAAGCAAGTACTCAAGCATAATGTTTAGTATGAACCGGTTGAGCATCAAAGATCGCGTGGGGGTGGTTCGCTGTCTAGTTGATGGATGCTCAATGCGGGCGGCTTCGCGTATTACCGGAATAGCTCGAAATACCATTGACAAGCTTCTTATCGAACTGGGGACAGCCTGCTCTGAGTATCAGGATCGCACCCTCCGCAATCTGGCATGTAAACGAATTCAGGTAGATGAGTGCTGGGCCTTCTGTTATTGCAAGCAAAAGACTGTGACTCCCGAAATTGCGGAGCGTCAGACGGCGGCTGGTGACGCATGGACCTGGGCGGCGATTGATGCTGATACCAAACTCATTCCCTGCTGGATTATCGGTCAACGAGATGGCGTCACTGCTCGGATGTTTGTTAATGATCTTGCTTCACGTCTTGCGGATCGGGTGCAACTTACCAGCGATGGCCTAAGGGTTTACCTGGCAGCCGTAGAGCGCGCGTTCAGGGGCGACGTTGATTATGCCACCCTCGTAAAGATCTACGGCAGCGACCCCGAAGGCCAGAGGCGGTACAGCCCAGGGGAGTGCATCGGATGCGAGCGGCAACCCATCACCGGAGATCCCGACCCGCGATACATCAGCACGAGTTTTATCGAACGCGCCAATTTAACCATGCGAATGAATATGCGGCGATTCACGAGGCTGACGAACGCCTTCTCGAAGAAAATCGAGAACCACGCCGCCGCCGTTTCATTGCACATGATGCACTACAATTTTGTGCGTGTCCACCAGACGCTCAGAACCACGCCTGCCATGGCCGCTGGCGTGACTAATCGGCTCTGGGAGATCGAAGACATCGTGGCGCTCTTGGATCATGAGAATTCAAACTGAGCCACTACCCAACGCTTAGAAATGCATTCTGGTATGGTACGCTTTCTGGCCCTTAGCGCCAGGGCCGCGATTGCTTCGATATGGAGCGGATCGAAAAAACCGTTTTTCTCAGCTATCGCCGCACCAACATTCCTTGGGCGCTTGCTATTTTCCAGAACCTGAGACAGCACGGCTATGACGTATTTTTTGATTACAACGGTATGGCCAGTGGCGATTTCGAGCGCGTCATCCTTGGAAACATACCGGCGCGGGCACATTTTCTCGTTCTGCTAACCCCTTCGGCGCTTGAACGTTGCAATGAGCCGGCAGATTGGTTGCGCCGCGAGATTGAGACTGCTTTGGCTACCCAGCGCAATATCGTGCCGTTGATGCTGGAAGGGTTTGAATTCGGGGCAGCTAAAATCGCCAATCAGCTAACAGGTACGCTTGCTGCGCTCAAGCACTACGACGGAGTACGCATTCCGCCGGACTATTTCGAAGAGGCAATGGATCGCTTGCGAGTCCGGTATTTAAATATTCCATTGATTGCGGTCCTGCACCCCGCATCCTTTTCTGCACAAGAAGCCGCTGCACAAGAGAAGGCGGCGGCTGACGCGGCTCCCGCAGTTCAAGAGGAGGAGTTAACTGCCCAGCAATGGTTCGAGCGAGGATTTGCTGCGGTCGACCTTGATGAAAAATTGCGCTTCTACAACGAGGCGATCCGGCTGAAGCCGGACTATTCCGAGGCCTTCAACAACCGGGGCAATGCACGAAAGGCCAAAGGCGACCTCGAGGGAGCGATGAAGGATTACAACGAGACGATCCGGCTGAAGCCGGACTATTCAGAGGCCTTCAACAACCGAGGCGTTGCACGTTCTGACAAAGGCGACCTCGAGGGAGCCATGAAGGATTACAACGAGGCGATCCGGCTGAAGCCGGACTATTCAGAGGCCTTCAACAACCGGGGCAATGCACGTTATACCAAAGGCGACCTCGAGGGAGCGATCAAGGATTACGGCGAGGCGATCCGGCTGAAGCCGGACTATGCCCTTGCCTTCAACAACCGGGGCATTGCACGAAACGCCAAAGGTGACGTCAAGGGAGCAGACGAGGATTTAAGGCAAGCGGAGCGCCTCAAAGCTGCCGCTCCGGCATAACTCTCGACAAAAAGAGACATTTTGTCGATACTTTGAAAAGCCCCTGCCTGTTTGCTGGAAACTCCAGCAAGACTAGGATCCATTCGAGTGCTCCCGGGCGTTTGCCAAGAGCAAATGGTCTAGCCAGCCTCGTTTTAGTGTTCGCCCAGAGCGGAGAACACTCCATAGCTAAATCCTTCGCCGTTTGAACGAGGCCAAAGCGATTGGATATTGCAGCCAGCCAGTGGCCAACACTCTTGGAGCCCAGCGGCGCTCCGAGTGACCGGTGCAATCGTTCGACTGCAGTAAAGAACTCATGCATTCTGGGCGAGCTCACTCCGAGAACGGCGCTGCTGTAAGGATCGATGTAGACGGTTTTGCCCCGGCCAAGTGAAAACTGTATGCCGTCTGAGGGTGATTGCGTACGACGATTGCGGTTGGCTGGCGGAGGTGGGCACGGCGAACTGTGTCTAACAAATCGTTCAGCGACGCTGGTTGAGGGTCTTGAGGAACGGAAACATACTCCGTATTCCGGTCTACAAAGTCCGTGATCTGCCGTTCGAACGCAAGCAGTACTCCGGTTGCGGCCATGATGAGAATGAAAACACCGGCGGTAACGCCAGCCGATAAATGGAGCCAGAAAACAGTTTTACGAAACATCGATTCCCTTAATGTGTCTTGAGGACAGCTTGAACAGCTCATCTGAAATTTGCCTGAAAAATTCACTTCGCTGTTCAAATGAGTAGGCGAATCTGCTGCAATGATTTTCAGGTGAGAGGAGGCAGCGCCGCTCAGCGAGCCGAAGGTCAACGAATGATGCGCGTCCTGGTTGTTGATGACGATCGCGAAGTAGCCGACTATGTGCAGCGGGAACTTGAGGAGGAATCCTTCAGCGTCGCCGTTGCGCATGACGGGGCCAGTGCCCTGCGTTTAGCCGAATCATCGGCCTTCGACATTCTTGTGTTGGACGTGATGATGCCCTTTATGGATGGTCTGCAACTCACGCGCAATTTGCGCAGGCAGAACATTCTCACGCCGATACTCTTGCTTACAGGTCGAGATGCACCGGAGGAAGTTGTGCGCGGACTTGAGGCAGGCGCGGATGACTATCTCACGAAGCCGTTTTCATTCGATGTGCTTTTGGCTCGCATCCGCGCTCGCACGCGAAGAGTCGATCAAAAAAACTCGCAACTTCGCTTTGCGGACCTGCTCCTCGATTTAGCTGAACACAAAGCCTGGCGCGGGAAGCGAGAAATGTTTTTAACGCGCACTGAATACTCCATTCTCGAATGTTTGTTGCGCGCGGCCGGCCGGGTAGTTACACGGGACCGCTTGATCGATACCGTCTGGAACGATCGCGAGGTAAGTGCAAACAACCTCGACGTGTTCATCAAGTTCCTTCGTTCGAAAGTCGACATACCCGGTTCACCAAAGCTGATTCACACTGAGCGGGGACTCGGATATAGTTTGCGCCAGGAAACGATTTGAACCAGCTAAACCCACGCTCGCTACGCGCTCGCCTCACTGTCTGGTACTGCTGCGTACTGGTCCTAGTCGCATTGATACTCGCGGGCGCGAGCCGTTGGGCACTGGCGGTTAGCCTCGATCATGCTTTAGATCAAAGTCTGCGCTATCGCCTCATTGGGCTGCACGGCTTCATAGACGACAACAGCCGTGAGGGATTGGATTCGCTAGCGTTGAAACTGGCCGGTTTGGACACTCTCGGGGAGCTGTTTCAGGTTTTCGGACCGCACGGCGAGCTGATGGCTCAATCGAATGGTTTGTCGCGCCATCGCGTCAGCACTGAACCACCGCCCGATCCTGGAGCGGGTATGCTTTTCCGGCGTGCCGGGCCGCGATGGTTCCCCGTGCGCATGGCCACGCAGCGCATTTACATTGCTGGGCAACCGCTAATCATCGAAGTGGCAGACCCCGAGCGCAAGTTTGAGGGTGTTCTGAAAGAATTCTATTCCGTCCTGTATATCGCTCTTCCGATCGTGTTGGGCCTGGCTGCCTGGGGCGGGTATTGGCTCAGTGGCAAGGCTCTCGCACCCGTGGACCAGATCATCGACGATGCTCGTGCTATCGACCCCGCGAACCTTTCTGTGAGACTTTCCGTTCCCGCCTCCGGCGATGAATTGCAACGGCTCTCGGAAACTCTCAACCAAATGTTGGACCGTGTGGAGCAATCAATTCTGCAGATGCGCCGGTTCACAGCCGATGCCTCGCACGAGTTACGCGCGCCTATGACGTTGATCTACACAGCCGCACAATTCGCGTTGCGCCGTGATCGCAGCTCGGACGATCTGAAGAATGCTCTTGGCAAAATTCTGCGGGAAGCGAAGCGCTGCACGAATCTGATTAACCAACTTCTTTCCCTGGCCAGATCGGATGAGGTCGGCGGCCAAGTCGAATTAATCTTGACGGACGTGGCGCCTTTGGTCAGAGAGGTTGCAAAGGAAGTAATGATGGTTGCCTCCGATAAAAGCCTTGAGGTCTCAACCAACGTGCCCGAGGACCCAATACGTGCTGCGGTGGACGAATATTCATTCCGGCGAATGCTTTTGATTTTGCTCGACAATGCCATCAAGTACACGCAGGCCGGGGGCCGAGTTACCGTGTCCTTGGTTGAAGACGCAAGCACAATCAAGATTGCTGTCGCCGACACTGGGCCGGGGATTGCCAAAGACGAGCTGCCGTTCCTTTTTGACCGTTTCTGGCGCGCCGATAAGGTGCGCTCACGAGATTCAGGCGGAACAGGCTTGGGGCTGGCAATCGCGCGGCAAATTGCGCGAAGTCACGGCGCGGAGCTAGCGGTGGAAAGCTCCGTCGGGCACGGATCAACCTTCACAGTTCGGCTGGGGCGTTCTGGCGGGCAGCCGCCCACTCTGCAGGCTTTCCCGTGAACAATCGGTCTAATTCGCCGATTTTTTGGGGATTTAAGACGATTTTAAGACACCCGATGGAGCATTGCAGCATGCAAGCTTCTTCAGCTACTCGTTCCCATTCACCTGTTCTACCCGACACGAGTACAAGCGCAAGCTCCCCGGTATCCGCCGTTCTATCCTGGCCCGCCGCATTCGACTGGGGGCTCCTCTGTTTGCGGGTCTGGTTCGGCTTAAGTCTGTTTCTAAAGCACGGGTGGGAAAAGCCCACGAACTTCGCCCAAATGTCGCAGCACTTTCCAAATCCGCTGCATATTGGATCGGTTCCAAGCTTGATCTTTGCACTCACCTCCGATGCAATCTGCTCCATCTTGGTCCTGCTAGGTTTAGGAACCCGCTGGGCCGCTTTGCTGATCTTTGTCAATATCTGTGTGGCGTGGTCCTTCGTGCACCATTTTCAGTTCTTCGGACGGGGCTCGGACCATGAAGAAGCGATTGTGCTATATCTGGGCGGCTTTCTTGCGCTGGCAATTATGGGCCCGGGCCGGCTGAGCCTGGATCACACATTCAAGATAGGTGTCTTCTCGCGAAAGCGCTTTGGGAAGGCAGCATAGGCGAACTTTCTGCCACCAAGCACCAAACGAACATGATGAAATCTTCCTCCATAAAAACAGCCTGCGGTATTGCTGCGCCGGCACTGATTTGCCTGTCGCTGATACGTGCCCAGGAGAAAACAGCAACCTCCCGAATCGTGAGCGCCGCGAACACCTTCCTTGCAACACTCGATCAGAAGCAACGGCAGACGGTGCTTTTTTCCTTCGACGACCAAGAGCAACGCAAACGCTGGTCAAATTTCCCGGTTGCAGTCGTCCCGCGTGGCGGCATCAGCCTCAAAGATATGAATAGTGCTCAGCGTTCCGCTGCCATGGCTTTGGTCGCATCGGCGCTCAGTCCGATGGGTTTTGAAAAAGTTCAGCATATTATGGAGGGCGACGAGGTCAACAAGAATACTGACCAGGGGCCAGGCGGTAATCGAGGCCCCCGTCCGCAATTCGGTAACGGGGGACCGCCACCGGCCAGTGGCGGGCCGCCACCATTCGTTCGCGGCGATAACCGCCCGGCCTGGAATGGGCCCATATTCGGTAAAGATCTCTATTACATCTCCATACTGGGAACGCCATCCGAAACCAATCCCTGGATGTTGCAGTTTGGTGGTCACCATCTGGCACTGAACATCACTATCGCGGGCGAACATGGCGTTCTTACACCGACTTTGACGGGTGCTCAACCTGCGCTCTATTCGATCAACTGAAAAACTGTGCGGCCTCTCGGCCAGGAGAGCGATTGGCATTCGCGTTGCTACAAGCTCTGGACGAGAATCAGCGCAAGCTAGCCATTTTGAGCTACCAGCTTGCCGATCTTGTACTCGGTCCAGGGCAGGATGGCAAGACGATTGTGCCAGAAGGACTGAAAGCTTCCGCTATGAACGAGCGGCAACGGGCCATGCTGCTCGACGTGACATCCGAATGGTCGGGAATCATTCACCAAAGCGCCGCTGCTGCCCGCATGGCCGAGATTAAGGCCGATCTTGACGAGACCTGGTTTGCCTGGAGCGGTCCGACAACGGTCACCCCCGGTAAGAACATCACGGCGTATTACCGCATTCAGGGCCCGCATCTAGTTATCGAATATGCGCCTCAGGGTCTTGGCGGCGATCCCGCAATGCATGTCCACACCATGTATCGCGATCCCACGAATGACTACGGACGGCAGTTCAGCAATCAATGAAGACGAGGCTGTCCACTCTCGTAGCGATTTTGTCACTCGGCCTGCCTGTGTCTGGACACCGGCTCGACGAGTATTTACGAGCGACGATTGTTTCGGTCGAGCAAGGCCGGATTCAGGTCTCGATGCGGCTGATTCCTGGAGTGGCCGTATCGTCCGCTGTGATTGCGGCCATTGATGCGAACGGCGATGGCGTTTTCTCGGAGGCCGAGCAGCAAACGTACGCTCGAGAAGTTCTTGGTGATCTGACGCTCAGCGTAGACGGCCACGCGTTAAAGCCTCGGATACGGCAAGTAAGTTTTCCAGCGCCAGCAGATATGAAGGAAGGACTGGGTGAGATTCACATCGAATTCGATGCGGATTTGCCCGCCGGAGGGCCGCACCGGACACTCGTGATCGAGAACCACCACCGGCAGCGGATCTCAGTCTACCTGATGAACTCGTTAGTCCCGCAAGACCAGGCCCTCAACAGGATTCGTTGCTGTCGCTGTGGCGATCGCGTCTTGTTATGGGCCTAGCACCTTTCGCGGGCGTGCCCAGTATGTTCCGCCTGGGCATGCGGCACATCGCCGAAGCTACGGATCATCTTCTGTTCCTGATAGCACTCCTCTTATGCTACGCCCTCTTCGTAGTCCTTCTTTGCTGCCAGATGCAAAGGCGTAGCACCCTCGTTGTCCTTGGCATTCACATCGGCGCTTCGCCTTAGAAGCAGTTCCAACATTGCCTTGTTGCTTTTGTCCCCCCACCAATAAGCAGCAAAGTGCAGGCATGTCCTCCCGGCGCTGTTTTTGGC